>DATMMA010000388.1:0-7826 GCA_035570295.1 Streptosporangiaceae bacterium | reverse complement strand
GCGCCCATCAGCTGAGCGGTTCGCTACCCGCGGCCGCCGCTGCCGCGCTCGGAACCGCCGACTCAGCTGCCGCAACCGCAGCGCTGCGCGCAGTCGGGCTGCAGGTCGGGCGGCCGATCCGGCCGATGCTGGCGGCATCGGCGCCGTCGGTGACCGCCGCGCTGGAGCGAATCAGCCCGGCCGCCGTGGAGTGGAAGGTAGATGGCATCCGGGTGCAGTTGCACCGGAACGGATCGCAGGTCCGGGTCTTCACCAGGACCCTGGACGACATCACCCTCCGGGTACCCGAGCTAGTGGAAGCCGCGCTGTCGCTCAATGTCACCGCGGCCGTGCTGGACGGCGAGGCCGTGGCGCTGCGGCCGGACGGACGGCCGCTCCCGTTCCAGGTCACCTCAGCCCGCGCTGCCAGCCAGTCCAGCCCAGGCGGCGAGCCCGGCCCGATGCCGCTAGCGCTGTTCCTGTTCGATCTGCTGCACGTGGACGGAACTGACCTGCTCGAGCATCCGGCCGCTGACCGGTACGCGAGGCTAACCACCGTGGCTCCAGCCGATCTGGTCATTCCCCGGCTGGTCACCGCGGACGTGGCGGCCGCCGAGCGGTTTTTCGCGACTGCCATCGAGGGCGGGCACGAGGGCGTAGTGATCAAGTCACTCGATGCGCCGTACGGGGCTGGCCGCCGTGGCAGCGAATGGATCAAGGTCAAGCCTCGGCACACCCTCGACCTGCTGGTCCTGGCAGCGGAGTGGGGTCATGGCAGGCGCCAGGGCTGGCTGTCTAACCTGCATCTTGGCGCGCGCGATCCGGTGACCGGCGGAACCGTGATGCTCGGCAAGACCTTCAAGGGGCTGACCGACGCCCTGCTCACCTGGCAGACCGAGCGGCTGCTCGAGCTGGCCGATCCGCCGCGCGACCCGGCGTCGCAGGTCAGGCGCGGCGTCGTCCGGGTCAGGCCGGAGCTGGTGGTGGAGATCGCGTTCGATGGCGTTCAGGCAAGCACCAGATATCCGGGCGGCGTAACACTCAGGTTCGCCCGGGTCCTGCGGTACCGGCCGGATAAGAGCCCGGCTGAGGCTGACACCATCGACACCGTGCGGGCGCTATGGTCCGGCGGTGACGTGGCGGCTGTCGTCCAAGAGTGATCGGGCCGCCAGGACTGACCGTGGCCAAATCTACCCGGCCTGGGACACTATGGCTGATACTCATAAGCTGCCCGAACATGGTGGCAGTGAAGGCCGAAGGGATTGCGACGGGTGCGAACGGCATGGCTGGATGACGGCGGCGCTTGGCGCACGACCCTGCGCGGGCGGCAGGTACTGGCCGATCCGCGGATTAACAAGGGCACCGCCTTCAGCGACGATGAGCGGGCCGCTCTCGGGCTCGTCGGCCTTATCCCGGCCGGGCACCTGACGCTCGAGCAGCAGGCCAGCCGTATCTACGCGCAGTTCCTCCGGCAGTCCTCCGACCTGGCGCGCAACGTGCTGCTCAACGAACTGCATGACCGGAACGAGGTGCTGTACTACCGGGTGCTGACCGATCACCTCAGCGAGATGCTGCCGGTGATCTACACGCCCACCGTCGGCCAGGCGATCGAGCATTACAGCCATGAGTACCGGCGGCCGCGCGGGGTGTACCTGTCCGTCGACGAGCCCGAGTTGATCGAGCAGTCCCTGCGCGCGTTTGGGCGGCAGGAAGACGACATCGACCTGATAGTCGCCACCGACGCTGGCGCGATCCTGGGCATCGGCGACTGGGGCGTCGGGGGCATGAACATCGCCGTCGGGAAGCTGGCCGTGTACACCGCCGCGGCCGGCATCGATCCGGGCCGGTCACTTCCGGTCATGCTCGACGTCGGCACCGACCGGCAGACACTGCTCGACGACCCGTTGTATATCGGCAACCGGCACCCGCGTGTCCCGGCGGATGAGTATGACGCGTTCCTGGCCGCCTTTGTCGCCGCGGTCGGCAAGGTCTTCCCGCGAGCACTGCTGCACTGGGAGGACATGGGCACGGCTAATGCGCGCCGGCTACTGACTCAGTACCGTGACGAGTTGCCCACCTTCAACGACGACATCCAAGGCACCGGCGCCGTCAACCTCGCGGCCGTGCTCGCGGCGGTCAAGGCGACCGGAATTGCACTACCCGGCCACCGCATCGTCATCTTCGGGGCTGGCTCGGCCGGCACCGGGATCGCCGACCAGCTGTCGGCCGCGCTGACCGCCGACGGCTTGTCTGCCAGGCAGGCCAGAGCCCGGTTCTGGGCAGTCGACCGCCACGGTCTGGTCGTGACCGGCGATGAATGGCCGTCAGCCGACCAGCGCAGATACGGCCGGGAGGCGGCCGAGGTAGCAGAGTGGCAGCGCGATGCGGTGCTCGGTGGCATCCCGCTGGCCGAGGTCGTGCGCCGGGTGCACCCGACGGTGCTGATCGGCACCTCGGCCCGCGGCGGCGCGTTCACCGAGGAGATCGTCAAGGACATGGCAGCGCACGCTGACCGGCCGGTGATCATGCCGATGTCGAATCCGACCGAACTCGCCGAGGCCAGGCCTGCCGACCTGATCGAGTGGACCGGCGGCCGCGCGCTGGTGGCAACTGGTAGTCCGTTCCCGCCAGTCGATTACGCCGGCACCAGGTACGTGATTGGTCAGGCGAACAACGCGCTGGTATTTCCGGGCCTCGGCCTCGGTGCCATCACGGCCCGCGCGTCCAAGATCACCAACGGCATGCTCAGCGCCGCCGCCCACGCGGTTGCGGGCCTGGTGGACGCTGGCGCGCCTGGCGTTCCGCTGCTACCGGAGGTCGCGGAACTGCGGGACACCTCCCTCGCCGTCGCGGTCGCCGTCGCCCAAGCGGCCGCCGCTGATGGCGTGGCCGGCCGCCGGCTGGCCGACGACCTCCCGGCCCAGGTACGCGCGCTGATGTGGCAGCCTGTCTACCGGCCTGTCCGGCCCGCGTAAGCGTGGCTCGCCGGGAGCCGGCGGCGCGGCGTCACAGCCTCGGGTCGACCGGCTCGCTCTCCAGCGCCAGCACGCCGAACACGCACTCATGCACGCGATACAGCGGTTCGCCCGCAGTAAAGCGCTCCAGCGCCTCGATGCCTAGCGCGAATTCACGCAGAGCGAGCGAGCGTTTGTGACCGACGCTGCGTGAGCGGAGGCGGGACAAGTTCCGTTCGGCGGTGTACTCCGGCCCGTACACGATCCGGAGATACTCCTGCCCGCGGCACTTGATACCGGGCTGCACCAGGCCGCGCAGACCGCGCTGCACCACATCGGCGGGCTTGACCACCATGCCCTCGCCGCCGCCCTCCGTCAGGGCCAGCCACCAGGCGACCGCCGCCGCCTCGCTCTCCGCATCGCCGAGCTGTGCGGTAATAGCCGCCGTAGGCCGAAACGTCGCCGGATCACGATCACAGAGCCTGCCGATTACCTCAAGGTGCCACGAGTGCGGTCGTAGCGCATGGACCGCATGCTCGCCGGCCAGGATCTGGAATGGTGCCAGGCGCAGGTCAGTGACGCCGCGGACGGGCCAGCAGTACCGCCGGTAGGCGTCAGCGAACAGCGCCGCCTGAGTGCGCCGCTCAGTCAGGCGAGTGGCCAGATCCGCGACATCCACGCCACGCGACACTGCCATCCGCGTAAGTTCGAGCCCGGCCTCGAGCGCGGCTCCGGCTGCCGCTGCCACCGGCGCGTACTGGGTGCGCAGGAGCTCACCTGCCTTCGCCGACCAGGGCAGCAGCTCGCAATCAAGTATCAGCCAGTCGGTTTGGAGTTCCGTCCATAGATCCGCCGCGTCGAGAGCCTTCGTGACCCGCCCGAGCAGCTCGGCCTCGGTGGCCGGGTCGCTGAAGAATGCCCTGCCCGTGCGGGTGAAGATCGCCCCGGCCGATGCCATGCCGAAGCGCCGCTGTGCGGCCGCGCTATCTCTGCAGGCGATTACCACCGCCCGCGAGCCCATGTGCTTCTCCTCGCAGATCACCTCGGCGACACCTGCCGACCGGTAGGCGGCCAGCGCCTCAGCCGGGTGCTCGAGCAAGCCGGGCGCACTGGCCGTCGTCGTCGGGGACATGGTTGGCGGCAGGTAGACCAGCCAGCGCGGATCGATCGCGAACCTGCTCATGACCTCAAGCGCGGCCGCCGCGTTCTCGGCCCGGATAGTGACTGAACTGCCAGTCAGCCGGGTCTGTATGGCTCGCTTTCCGAGCACGTCACTAATGCTCAGCTCGGTGCGGCTGGCGTGGCCGGCGCGGCCGCGCTGGCCGGCCGGGCCAGGCAACGCGGCCGGCGCTCCTGCTGAGGATGACGCAGCGGACGCGCCGAGTGGCTTGGCAGGCTCGTAGTAGACCCGTCCGGCCGTCACGCCGACCAGCTCGCGCTCGGGGTAGCGCAGCGCGGTCAGTTTGCCACCGAAAACGCAGCCGGTGTCGATGCAGATCGTGCCGTTAACCCAGGCCGCCTCCGGCACCGGCGTATGACCGTAAACGACCGCCGCCTTACCGCGGTAGTCCTCGGCCCACGGATACCGGACCGGCAGCCCGTACTCGTCTGTCTCACCCGTTGTATCGCCATAGAGCGCGAACGCCCGCACCGCGCGGGACGCCCGGCCGTGCATTGCCTCGGGCAGCCCGGCATGTGCGACAACCAGCTTGCCGTCGTCAAGCACGACGTGCCCGAGCAACTTGTCCATGAACGCGGCCGCCTGGTCCGCAAAGCCCTCGGGGGCTGCCGCGAGTTGCGCCAGGCTTTCTGCCAGGCCGTGGCTACGACTCACGTCCCGGCCGCGCAGCGCGCGAACCAGCTTCGTCTCGTGATTGCCGGCCACCGACAGCGCCGTGCCCGCCGCCGTCATGCCCATCACGAGCCTGAGGACCGCGGGAGTATCGGGGCCCCGGTCCACCAGGTCGCCGACGAAGACCGCGATCCGCCCGGCCGGGTGGCTGGCGGTGCTGCCGTCCGCGGCCACCTGGTAACCCAGCCGACCGAGCAGCTCTGTGAGCTCGGCGTAGCAGCCGTGGACATCGCCGATGATGTCGAATGGCCCGTGCGTGGACCGCATGTCGTTCCAGAGCGGCTCGCGCCGCACTGTGGCACTCGCGATCTCAGTCTCGCTCGATAGCACATAGACGCGGTGGAAGCCCTCTCGCCGAAGGCCACGCAGGCTGCGTCGCAGCTGGCTGTGTTGCTGCCGGAGCACGTGCGGCCGCAAGGACCGGTCCGTCCTGGCCTCGTTACGCGCCGCGCACAGCTCTTCCGGCAGGTCCAGCACGATCGCCACCGCCAGGACATGGTGCTCTCTGGCGAGCCCGATCAGCGAGCGCCGGGCCTCAGGCTGAACACTCGTAGCGTCGACAACTGTCAGACGGCCGGCCGCGAGCCGCTTGCCTGCGATGAAGTTCAGGACCTCGAACGCGTCCGCTGTCACCGACTGGTCGTTCTGGTTTTCGCTGACCAGACCCCGGCAAAAGTCCGATGAGATGACCTCGGTAGCGATGAAGTGACGGGCGGCAAAAGTCGACTTGCCGGATCCTGATATCCCGACGAGCGTCACCAGGCACAGGTCGGGGATCATCAGTACGCGGTCAGTAGTCGTCACCGCCGGAACACCGCCAGCTGACTCGGCCAGCCCGCGGCCGGGTCCTCCGGCCCCACGCCGGCCAGGGTGACGTCATAGCCATGCCGGGCGGCGACTGCTGCCGCCCAGTCACCGAACTGCGCCCTGGTCCATTCGAACCGGTGGTCAGGATGCCGGAAAGTGCCGGCGGGCAAGCCGTCGAACAACACGTTGTACTCGGCGTTAGGCGTAGTCACGACGATCATTTCTGGCCGGGCGAAGCCGAAGAGTGACAGCTCGAACGCGTCGAGCCGGGGTGTGTCGAGATGCTCGATAACCTCGACGACAGCGGCAGCATCGTAGCCGCGCAGCCGGTCGTCAGTGTAGGTAAGCGAGCCGTGCAGGAGCTCGACGCGGGCGCGAGCCCTGGGCGACAGCTGATCCAGGTGCAGCCACCTAGCCGCTGCCTCGAGCGCATGGTGCGACACGTCCATGCCGGTGACTTGCTGTATCTGGCCGAGCTTGAGCAGCGCGGCGATCAGCTTGCCCGATCCGCAGCCAAGGTCGAGTACCCGCTCGGCACCCGATGCGGCAATTGCCGCCACCACGGCGGCGATACGTTGGTCGTGCAGGCCGACCCGTCGCTCCGCGGCTTCTTCGGCCGCATCGTTCGCCGCGTCGTCACTATCCGGGTCGGCTCCCTCGTCGGCCGTGAGCCGGCGGAGCGCGTCTGTGGTGAGCCGGCGGTCATGCCGGAGGTAACGCCTCGTGATCAGCTCCCGGTCCGGATGAGCGGCAAGCCATGCTCCGGCACGCCGGAGCAGTTTGTCGACCTCGTCAGAGCCAACCCAGTAGTGCTTGTCGTCATCGAGCACCGGCAGCAGCACGAACAGGTGCTCAAGCGCCTCGCGCACGGTGAGCAGGCCGGCCAGCCTGACTGACAGGTACTGGCTATTACCCCAGTCGGGGAAGGTCCCGTCTAGCGCGATCGGCTCGGCGGTGACGTCGTAACCGAGCGGCCCGAACACCCGCTCCAGTAGCTCCACGCCGCCCCGGCACTGAACCACCGGCAGCCCGATCTCGAGCGGCAGCGGGGTAGCCGCCAGGGCGGGCCGCTCCTTGCTGCGACCGGATAGCGCGGTGGCGAACAGGCGGCCGAGTGCTACTGACATCATCGAGGACGCGACATATGGCCGGTCGGTCACGTAGCGCGCCAGGCTGAACTGGGCCTGCTCCGGCCGGCCGCGCCGGACCAGCCCGACTGGATCGATGTCGAGCACGACTGCGGCCTCGCACCGGTCCGCGGCAGCGACTGGATAGAACACGTGCGCAGTACCGACGCTCAGCTCAGCGGTGTGGTGCCCGGCTGGATTCTTGTGCAGGAGGTAACCGAGGTCTGTCGCGGGCACGTGCGAGGTCGCGATCGTCAGGAGCAACGCTTCACCCCGGTCCGCATGCCGCTTCGAGCTGCCGGTCGGGGCAGCAGTCAGCCGGAACCCTAGCCGGCCACCTGGCAGCAGGCGCGCGATTATCCCGTCAGGCCGACCCGGCCATCGCGCTGACTGCCGCGACGGCACCCGCGCGCACGGCCAATCTCCCCGCCTCCCTAGTCGGCCAGTTCCGCGACAAGACCACGACCAGCAGTTCGTGACCTGCGTGCCGAATGATGCTGAGGCTGTTGACTACGAAGCGGGGCGAGTCTGCCTGCCGCCCGCCGGTCACGGCGTAGCTGGTGCCCAGGCTGGCGGCAGCTGGCACGTCCCAGCGCTGGGCTGCGACCGCCCGGCTCATCAGGCCTAGCTCGTAGACGCGGCGGGCCGGGTTCAGCGCGGAGCGGGTCGCGGCAAGATCGGCAAGCAGTTGCAGTTGGTCAGCGACCGTGGTTCGAGTCAGGCGCCACGCACTGCCCGGTCCCGGAATGGTGTGCCTGAGCCCGAGCACCCGGTTGGCAATAGCGAGGCCGGCCCCCCGGCCAATCGCCTGCCACAGGCTCGCGGTGGCCGTGCGGCTGCTGTTCTCGATCATCTCGGCCGCCAGGCCAAAGTCCTTACTGCCGATCGGCGTGCGGGCCGGCTGATGTTTGTACAGCAGCGCCGCCAGAATGTCCGCCCCGGCGATGCCCCCGGCGTGGTACTGCTCGCCTGGTCGGTACAGGGCCTCGGCGCCGGTCGCGAGATCGGCAACACCGACAGACACACGCGCCGCCGTGGTGCCAAGAGCCGCCCGCACCGCCATGGTCAGCCGTGTATTGAGCGCCTCCGATGGCCGCGCCGACCAGG
>DATMMA010000387.1:0-8062 GCA_035570295.1 Streptosporangiaceae bacterium | reverse complement strand
GGGGATGGCTTCGGAGTAGTGGCCCGCAGCCAGGTAGGCGGCGGCGAGCTCGTCTCGCGCGCCGAGCGTGTCGACATGCCTGGCGCCGCAGACCCGCTCGAATTGACGAACCGCGCGTTCAAGGACAGTGATCGCAGCCGGAAACTGGAGCGCCGCCACGAAGGCGTGGCCCAGGCGGCGCCGCGCCTCGATCACGTCACGGTCATCCGGCCCGAGCCTGTCGGTCAGGCTGCCGAGTACCCACTGGAACCACGGAATAGCGCTGTCCGCGCGCCCGGCGGCAAGGTAGGCGTCGGCCAGCCGCTGGGCGGCCAGCATCGTGTCAGGGTGCCCGCCGCCGAGCAGGCGGCCGCCAGTCGTGGCCAGATCGAGCCAATGGTCCACTGCAGCCTCGGTCAGGCGGGCCAGGCCCAGGCTGTCCCCTGCCCGCACCAGCAGGGGATGGATGCCGCCGTCCCACAGAAGGTTTCCGGTGATGCGCCGCAGGGTTGCGACGCAGGATCGCAAGCCAGAAGCAGGCCAGCCGGGTAGCTCTCGATCCGGCCAGGCCTGGAGCAACGCTTCGGCGACTGAGCTCGCCGCCTGATCCTGCATGCCTTCGGGCATCGCGGCTCGCAGCGCCGCCTGCAGCACTGGGCTGATCCGGATCGTCGGCGGCGCCGTCACCTGCTCGACGGTCAGGAGGCCGAGCTGTTCCAGCGTCACCAGCGCCGCGCCGGCGCGTTCCCTGCTGGCCGGGACATCGCCGCCGCACGCGAAGAAATCGCATGCCGCAGGAGCAGCGAGGACGGTTTGGGGAATGCCGTGCCCATCCAGCAGCGCGGCCAGGGCCAGGAGCAACTGGGCCGATCCGTCCGGCGCCAGCTGGTCCGCCCGTTCGAACGAGAACGTCCACGTCACGGCAGCTGCCGACGGCCGTGCGTCGGGCGACGCGTGCTGCTGCCGCCTGCGCACGAATTGGTCCCGATACTCGCGGCACGACAGTGGGGAGTTGGCGATCACCGCGCTGGCCTGGGCTAGCGCGACCGGCTGGAAGTCCAGGTCGTGAGCCAGCTCGATCGCACCGTGCCGCTTGTCCGGGTCGGCTGACATGCGTTCGCTCAGATAGCTAATGGCCTCACGCTGGCTGAACGGCCCGACCTTAACGACTGGCATGCCGCTGGGGACCGCCGCAGCGTCGGCGGAGGTCACCAGAACACGGCCGGACGGGCCACCCGGCCACAGACCATCCAGGTTTGCCGTGTCGGCCAGGTCATCGAGTACCACCAGCCACGAACGGCTGGTCTCGCCCAGCCAGCTGAGGAACTGGGCGGCGACTGACTCACAGCTGCTCGCCTGGTTCCGGCCGGTCGCTGCTGCCATCGCCGCGGCGTAGCCAGTCAGCACCGAAACCCGGGTGGTGGCGTCGATCCAGACCAGCAGGTCTACGCCGGCTGAGTGCCATAGCGACTCGGCGAGAGCTGCGGCGAGCTGGGTCTTACCCGTCGACCTCAGCCAGTCGTGCGCGCCGGGGGCAGAAACCGGGCCGGCGAAGGAAGCCGGGGCCGCCCGATCGGGGACGAATGCGACCGCAGCCCCGGCCGGCAGCACAGCCGCCAGGCTGGGTGCAGTCTCCAGCCTGGCACGGAAGCCGTCGGCCAGCTCCGGCACGGTCCCGGACCGGATGGGCCAGGATGGTCGGTGCGGGACCGCGCCGGCCGGGCCAGTGCGCAGAATTGCGCTGCTCATGGTGCGCTGCCATTGGGCCGCCGCATGCGGGCATCGCAGCCGTCGGCCTGGCTCACAGCTCCTCGCTAAAGGCGAGCACGGGAATGGTCCTGGTGAGCGTTTCCTTGCGGAAGAAGGCGGGGGCCGTGAGGCGCATGAAGGCAAAGCCGATCATTCCGGCCACCGCGGCGAGGGCGGCGATGATGAAGATGCCGCCGATCTGCCAGTGCAGGCCCGGCACCGTCCACGTGGTGTAGCTGTTGGACGGTACCCAGTCGCTCTGGAGGCTGTAGAAGCCAGCCGCGTACATGATCAGCCCGCCTAGCCCGGGCAGGATGCCGCGCATCCAGAGGTTCCACCTGCTGCTGGTCAGCGTGGCGCGGTAGTACCAGACACAGGAGAACGCAGTCAGCCCGTAGTAGAACGCGATGTACAGGCCAATCGCGGTGACCGCGTCGGCGATCGGGTTGCCGCCGGAGATGTAGTTCAGCGGGATGTACAGGATGATCGAGATCGCACCCATGACGAGAGTCGACACCGTCGGGGTCCGGTACCTGGGGTTGATCTTGGCGAACGAATCTGGCAGTGCCCCGTAGGCGGCCATAGATAGCGTCGTGCGTGCGGTCGGCAAGATCGTGGTCTGGGTCGAGGCGGCGGCCGAGCTGAGCACCATGAGGATCAGGAGCCGGGACAAGACTGTGCCGAGGCCGGAGGTGCCGAAGATCGCGCCCCCGGCGACCGACAGCACGTCGAACTGGTTCGCCGGATTCGTCAGCCCGACGCCCTTGTCGCCGATGCCTGCGAATGCCTGCACGGAGATGATTACGATCACGTAGGTGACGAGCAGCAGGACGGTCGAGATGATCGCCGCTCGCCCCGGCGTCCGGGACTTGTCCGCGGTCTCCTCATTCACCGACAAGGCGGTGTCCCAGCCCCAGTAGATGAACAGCATCAAGATGATCCCGGTTACAAAGGCCGAGACCGGCAGGTGCGACGGCGAGAGCCAGCTGAAGCTCGGGTGCAGCGACCCTGGCGGCGGGTGGCTGCCAAACAACCGGATCAGCGCCGTCACCGACATGACCAGCAGCATGAGGATCTCTATGGACAGAAGCGCTTTCTGGAAGTTGGCCGAGACCTCGATGCCGCGGTAGCAGATATAGGTCATCGCGGCGATCCACAGGGTCCCAACCAGCAGCACCCAGCCGCTCGAGGCGTTGCCGCCGATCGCGCTGTTCGGTCCTTGGATGAGGAAGAACGCGTACTGCCCGGCCACTTGGGCCAGGCTGGCCATGACCAATACGTCGGCCGCCACGACGCCCCAGCCACCGGCCCAGCCGGTTTTCGGCCCGAAAGCACGGGTCGCCCAGATGAACGTTGTCCCGCAGTCGGGATCGGCTTTGTTCAGCTCGCTGAAGCCGATCGAGCACAGCAACATCGGCACGAACGCCAGCACAGCGACCAGCGGAGATGCCAGCCCGACGGCGGCCACCACGAAGAACAGCGTCGCGGCAAGGCTATAGGCCGGGGCGGTCGAAGCCACGCCCATGACCACGCTTGACACCAGGCCCAGAGCGCCTGTCTTGAGACCCTTGTCTCTGGGCTCCTCCACTGGCCGCAGGCCAGAACTAAAGATGGCCATAGCGCGCCATCCCCCCTATTGAGCCAATCGCGTTGCGATTCGCCCGATCGTGCCAAGGGCACGCCAGCGCGGTATCGCCGATGACGACTTTAACCGGAGTATTCCGATCTCGTCTGCGAAACCCGATTTACCGTTCGAAAAGCCGTCTCGCTTACCGGGCGGTCGCCCCGGCGCGAAAACATCGGCTCTGAGGTGATCTATCCGTTATTGCAGAAGTTTGTATTTCGGTCAGTTGAAGCCGAGTTCCGCGCGACACTGCTGCATGCCTACTGTCACGCCTGGCGCTGTCGGAGTGCTGACCGAAGCACTGCGTAGGTCAGCCCCTCGATTGCTGACTCGCCTGTTTGGCTGTCGTCAGCCGCGAGCAGTGCGCTAACCAGTGGCGCGTTACCGCCCGAAGCGAGAGCAGTACAGGCGGTCCGGGCTGCGCAGTTGAGTGCACGGCCCAGCGGCGAGGAGGGCTCGCAAACCCCGAGTTCGCCGCGCCAGCATGCACCTGATTGGGCGTCGGCTGCCAGATCCTCGATGCTCGGGGGCGCGAACGCCAGTACTTCGGCTATCGCTTCGGCCCACGACGTCAGGATCGTGAGTTCCTCGGCTGTCAGCGAGAACCGTTGTGGTGGACCGGCCAGTGCCCGGGGAGGCGGCGTGCCAGTACCGGATGCCCGGATCTGGTGCACGCTCGCCTCGGTGAACTCGGTGCCGTCGAGGCCGGGCCTGCGGCCGTCGAAGCTGCGCCTAATTGCTGGGCCGACGGTAGCCGATAGGAGGATGCCATGGGCGCCGGGGTCGAGCGGAATCTCGCGGGCGAGCTGGCCGTGGCCCTTCCACAGTGCGACGACCCGCGAGGGACTGCGTCCAGGTGGCCGGGAGCGCTGCGTCATTCCAAACGACGTCAGCGTGAGCACGGCCGAGCCGGGGTCGTCGGCGAGAACGCCCGCATACCGGGCTCCCCACCTCGAGCTGAGCTGAGGGCCGTCGAGGAGTGGTGTCACCACGATGGTCGGGCCGACAGCGCGGATGACGCTGGCCACCTCGTCGGCTTGGGCGAGGTCCTCGCAGACCAGGGATGTCAGCGTCAGCGCACCGCCCAGTTCGACGAACTGGACTGAGCGGCGGGGCACTTCCATCGCTTCCCACCAGCGGATATGCGGTTGCAGCGCGCCAGCCAAGTGGTATTGGCCGATCTGAGCATCGTCGAGCGACCAGCGGTGGTGCTTGCTTTGCCTGATGTGCGCCCACTGTCCGCCGACCGACACGCCGATGTGCACCCAGTTGCGCGGGAACCGGCCCGGCTGCGGCGAGTGCTCACGCACCCCGGTGACCAGGGCGGTCACTTCATGCCGTGCCAGCAGTGCTTCCAGCCCGTCGATCTCACTGTGTTCTACCGCGCTTTCCGGGAGGATCACGACATCGACGGTACCGGCCCGGTCCCGGGCCGCGGCGAGCGTCCTGTCGGCGAGATCGAGGTCGAGTCGTTCCGACGGAGTGAACTCGAAGAAGCCGAAGGGGTCGTTGGCGAGCCGTTGCAGCGGCCCGGCTACCGGGCGGAAGTCTGATTCCTCAATCCGCAAGGGCCACGGCAACAGCAGGCAGTTGACCTTCTCGGCGCGCGGCCGTGTGGTGAGGCCGCGGACCGGCGTCTTGTGCCACCGGGCTTCGACACCAGGCACCTGGACTGTCGCGTAGCGTGAGAGAACACGCGCCGAACTGCCGCCCGCAGGCGTACCGGCCATCGGCAGCACCCTGACGAGGTGTGCCGGGATGCGGGAAAGTGATCCGGTCCTGGCCAGCAGCTCCCGTGCACGGGCCCGGTACCGCACACCATCAGCGCCCGCTGCGTCGAGGGCTACACCGAGCCCGGCGCACGCCTCATCTGCAATCGCGTGAAGGGTCAGCAGCGCTTCACACAGCCGCCAGTCCAGGGCTTCAGTGAGATCGCTCAGCGGGGCCTCAGCCCGAGCGCGGAGCAGCTCCCACTCACGGGCCAATAGACCTGGCGTGGCCTTGGACCTGTTTTCTGCCCAGGCACTCCATTGCCTGGCCGCGTCCGCGACCGCGTCGGGCCATTCCGGCGGGCCGGGTGGAGGCCATTGCGCACCGAACGGTGGGGACAGGGCGAAGCGGTAGGCCTCCGAGCGCTCGAGGATTACCTCGGTCAGCGCGAGCAGATCCGGGGGCCAGTCGAGCAGCTCGTCGCCGATGTTGTTGCCGGTCACTGCCCGCCACTCCGAGGCCAGCGTCGGCTGCCTGGACGGATAGCTCCGGCGGCGATCAACGAGTGTTGAGGTTGCGCCAGCTGGGCGTGTCAAGAGGGCGGGCACGGCTGCTCCTTGTAGGCAAGGCCGACTGCTGCCGGGTCGTTGGCTGACGTACGCTGGCGTGCTTCGGCGGTCAGCCCGAGCGCGAGAATGGCGGTGAGGGCGGGGACCAGGTAGACAGGCTCGACGATCGCGCCCATGAACACCAGGCCCATCGCGGCGAGGGCCGTAGCCAGCCTGATGGCCCTAGCGGATCGGGTCATCTTCGCGGACGGCAGGAGCACGCTCGCTAGCAGGCAGACGCTCACCCCGCCGTAAAGTGCCGCCCTTGGGCCGACACCAATCGTGCTTGCTCCGTCGGCGGCCAGGATGGCGATATGCAATCCCGCGCTGCCTGCGGCGATGCCCGCTACTAGCGGCAGGTTCAGCGCAGTAAAACGGGCGATCGCCGCCGGGCTGTCAATCGTGCTGCGGTCTGCGCCGGTGAGCCAACTCCACCAGAGAGCGGCCAGCGTGATAAGCGACGCGGTGAGCACGACCGCCAGCTGCAGGCTCCATGGTCGCGCGGCCGCGGCGCTGATAAGCCGGGCCATCGACTCGCCCAGCACGATCAGCACGAAGATCTGGAACCGGTCAGCGAGATGCGCGCTGTTCAGCGGCAGCCGACGGCGCGGCGTGAGCATGGCAAGGGAGCCGACAGCGTCGACAATCAACGCCACGCCCCAGAATGCGTAACGCGCGGAGCCGCCGACGGCGAAAGAGGCCAGCCACAGCGCGCCCCCGGCGCCGAACCAGACCAGATAGCAGCTGTACAGCGGCCTGGTGGCAGGCAGGTGGCGCCTGGCCCGCGCGTACAGCAGCAGTTGGAGGCCGCGAAGGCAGACAAAGGCGATGACGAACCCAGCCGACTGGCCGTCGAGAGCTCTGGGTGCACTGGCGGCCAGAGCGACGCACAGCAAGATCGCCGCCAGGATGGAGATCCGGTGTAATACGTCCTCGGTCTCGTGACGGTCGGCGTAGAAGGTGAGCTGCACCCACAGCCACCAGATGGGCGTGAACAGAATGACGAAGATACCCAGGGCGGCAACGCTGGGATGCTGCTGGAACGCGCCAGCGAGCTGGCCGACGGCCCCGGCGAAGGCAAGGTCGAAGAACAGCTCGAGCCAGCTGGCTCGCCGCTCATCGCGGTGGTGCCCGTCAGCAGTCCGCAGTGCGGGGTGGCCGAGAACCACCGCATGACGCTGTCCGGGGCGAACGTCCGTGACGGACACGAGGGCGTTTCCTTTCTAATTTCTGGCCGGTCATATTAAGAGCAGCCGACCTAGCCGAGCGCCGCGGTGGCTGTCCCACGTGTAGTGATACGCGAGTGTGCCGCTACGTCGCTTCACCCATCTGGGCCAACTTCATGGAGCCGCGACAGATGGCCCGATCGGGCCAGTTAAATGAGGCCGGCACGCACGCCCCAGGCTGCGGCTGCCGCGCGGGACGAGAGGTTGAGCTTGCGGAGGATGTTGGCAAGGTGCCGATGTATGGTGTGGTCGCTCAACACGAGTGTCCGGGCGATATCCGGGTTGCTCAATCCCTGCGCGACGAGCTTCAGCACATCGATCTCGCGAGGCGTTAGCACCGTCATCGCCTCAAGCGGTACGGCCGCGTCCCGCTCGCTCGACAGCGCACGTGCGGGCTGTACCTCGCGAGCCGCCTGCATCCTTCGTGCAGCTTCATGGGCCACGCGTGCCACGTCGAGCGCGCGACCTGCCCGGTACTCAAACTCGAAGGCCTCAACGAGGTCGCCAGCCGTAGGCCCGGTTCCGGGTCGGCCCAGGTGAAGCTGACGGCAATAGCTGCGCGCAGGGTCGGCCTGCCCGGTCCTTCGAGGCGTTCGGCGCCGACTACGCCGCCGCATTCCCCTGATGCCTCCTCCGACGCGGTCGCCCGCGCCGCTGCCGCACGGATTACTGCGCTGGCCATGTGGCTGATTGATGCCAGTCATGCGGTGTTTGTTCTGACTTGATTGACCATGCGTACCGTTGACTCGCTCACGACGGAGGTTGCTCTCACTGGAGGGAAACAGCATGTGTCTTCACGATGGCGATGATTCGTCGTCGCAGCTGCCAAACGGGCAGTCATCGCACGAGCATTCCTCGGCCGGGCAGTCGCCAACCGGTCCAGGCAGGCGGACATTCCTGCGGACGGCGGGGCTGGCCGGCGTCGGGGCCGCGGCCCTTAGCGCGGTCACCGCGGGCCCGGCCGCCGCGGCCGTCAACACCTCGAACGCGGCACAGGATGCCGACGCTGGCTGGAACCCCGATCAGGACAGCCCTCGTTTCACCCTCGCCGTCATGCCCGACACGCAGTTCCTTTACTGGGGCACGCAGGGCAGCATCAACCCGCAGCCGCAGGAGGAGTCCTTCCGCTACATCATCGCGAACAGCGGCAACGGCTCCGCGGGCAA
>DATMMA010000386.1:0-25206 GCA_035570295.1 Streptosporangiaceae bacterium | reverse complement strand
CGGGATGGGCATCCCGCTGTCGCTGGCCGACCCGCAGATCACCCCGGCCGGCGCCGCGCAGGACGTCATGACCGCGCTCCGCGACATGCTCAGCCCGCGCACTGGGCGGTGAACCCCGGGGTTTGTCGAGTCCTGACGGCGTACGGCCTGGTGACCAGGGTCTTCGCAGCTAGCAGGCGGCGAACCGGGCGTGAGTCCCGGCTCCTGGCATTATGAGCTGGTGTCGAATAGCTGCTTCAGGGGCCCTTGGTCTGAATGAGCGACATCCCACGAGCGATCTCCGTCGGACGCCGCGTCGTGGTGACCGGCATGGCCGGGGCGGGGAAGAGTACGTTCTCGCAAGCGCTTTCGGCGAAGACCGGCCTCCCCATCATTGTTCTCGACGTCCACTTCTGGCTGCCGGGTTGGACCAAGCCGACCGAGGCCGAGTGGCGCGAGAAGCAGAAGAGACTGCTCGCCGGCGACGACTGGATCGCCGACGGCAACTACCACGCCACGCTCGATCTTCGACTCGAGCGAGCAGACACGGTCGTGTTCCTCGACACACGGTGGTGGATCTGCGCATGGCGCGCGCTCGTGCGTGGGATTCGAACGCGCCCGGTTGACTTCGAGCTGCCAAACGGCTGTGACGAGTCCCGTTTGCGTCGGCTTCGCGATGAATGGTGGCTGGTTTGGCGCATCTGGCGAGTCCGCCGCTCTGAGCGCGAAAGAGAGCTGAAGATCCTGTCCCAGCACGGAAAGCATGTGGCGATGTACGTGCTCCGGTCCAAGCGCGCCGTGCACGAGTTTCTCGACGTATGAATGCCTGACGCGGCACTAGGTTCTGCGTGATCGCTGCTGGCATTGGCCCGGCGTGCGGCCGGGGCCTCCTCAAGGCCGGAGGCTGACGCCGGGCCGGCGCCGCTGCGCGGCGCCGCTTGATCATTTGCTAAAGGCCAAGTCGGCAACGAGTCTGCTCGCCCGACAGCAACGGGTTCACGTCCGGTACACATCTCGACGGTGGGCCACGTCTACGACCGTCACCACCCTTGAGCGATCGTCAACGCGGTAGATGATCCTGTAGGTACCGCGACGTGCGCTGAGCCGGTCATCTAATGGCGGCAGCAAGCGCTTGCCGACCCGGTAAGGATCAGCTAGCAGAGGGCCGGTCATGAACTCGTATGCGGCCACATCCACGGCCTCGGGAAGGGTCTCGCTCAGCGCACGGCGGACGGTGGGAGTCGTCCGCAGGACGTAGGACGCGCTAGCAGCATCGCCGCTCACTTCGACCGGCGTCGCCGCATCGTCTCGGCAAGTTCCTCCGCTGAGACAGAATCGCCCCGCGCCAGCTCGGAGTCGGATGAGGCCAGGCGCTTTATCGTGTCGGGATCCCGCAAGATTTCCAGGGTTTCCTCCAGCCGCTCCAGATCCTCCAGGGCGACCAGAACAGCGGACGGCCGACCGTGCACGGTCACGGTCACCCGCTCATGGTGATCATGAACGCGACCGACCAGCTCAGACAGGTGGGACTTGACCTCACCTAGCGGCAGCACCGTCATAGTCAGAAGTATGACCAAAAAACCTGGGAGACTCAAAGCATGTCGAGACCTACCGGCTCACGGGAGACGAGCTAATGGCCCGCCAATGGCACGGCGGCGAGAGAGAAGCGGACATGCGCGCGACCACACCTTGAGGTCCGAGCGCTTGACCAGCTGATACCAACTGGAGCGGGTGACGAGAATCGAACTCGCACTATCAGCTTGGGAAGCTGACGTTCTGCCATTGAACTACACCCGCGAGCGGCCGGAACGGCTGCTTCGGGCGAGAGCATCTGCCCGGCAGACCGACCTGCCCCGACATCGTACCGGATCACGCGCGGTGCCCGAGGCGCTGAGGCACAGGCACAGCGCGGACAGCGGCCCCGTATCCCGCTGGAAACGATAAGTTGCCAGAGTGCTGCTCTCTGACCGTGACATCAAGGCCGAGGTGCAATCGGGCCGCGTCAAACTAGACCCGTTCCTGCCCGAGTTGATCCAGCCGTCCAGCATCGACGTCCGGATGGACCGATATTTCCGGGTTTTTGAGAATCACCGATATCCGCACATCGATCCGGCCGTCGAGCAGCCTGACCTCACCCGCCTGGTAGAGCCGGACGGTGACGAGCCGTTCGTCCTGCACCCTGGCGAGTTCGTACTCGCCTCGACTTACGAGATCATCACGCTGCCGGACGACGTAGCCGGGCGGCTGGAGGGCAAAAGTTCGCTCGGGCGGCTCGGGCTGCTGACCCACTCGACAGCAGGCTGGATCGATCCGGGATTCTCCGGCCACGTGACACTTGAGCTATCGAATGTGGCGACGCTGCCGATCAAGCTCTGGCCCGGGATGAAGATTGGGCAGCTCTGCCTGTTCCGGTGCAGTTCGCCAGCGGAGCATCCGTACGGTTCGCAGGTCTACGGCTCCCGGTACCAGGACCAGCGAGGCCCAACTCCGTCCAAGTCTTACCTAAACTTCTACCGGTCCAAGGTCTGACGGTCCTGACCTGCACATACATCACTGCGCGCTTCTCCCGGTCCGCGCAGAGTCCGCACGATCACGGAACACCGCCTCAACGGCCGCGCGCGTCGACTCGTCGCGGTCCGGCCAAATGTGCCCGTAGACGTTAAGCGTCGTCGTCGCTGATGCGTGCCGCATGCGCGCCTGCACCGTCTTGACATCGCAGCCCGATGCGATCAGCAGCGACGCGAAGTAGTGCCTCAGATCGTGGTACCGGAATCCTTCCGGCAGCCCAGCCACCTTGCACCGGGCAGCCCGGAATGCCCGGTCCAGCATCCACGGTCCGAGCTGGCCGCCGCGCTCGTCGGTCAGCACGGTGACACCCGGCCAGTCGCGGACGTGCGCTGACAGCTCGAGCGCCATCGACGGGGTACCGGCACCGGGGTACGTGCCATGTCGGTCTTCAGTTCCTCGGCCGGATACTGGACGGCCGGGCGGATGACGCCGCCCATGAAGTCGACGTCAGCCGCGCGCAGCCCGCATGCCTCGGCTGCCCGCAACCCGGCGAAGGCGGCCAGCAGCACCGCGGCGCGCAACTGCGGCGGCATCGAGTCGGCCAGCGCCCACACCTGGTCAGTGGTCGCCACGTACGGCCGCTGCTGGCCTGCACCGGGCGACGTCCGACGCGAGCACGGCGACCGCGGGATGATGCCATCGTTAACGGCATCGCTCACGATCTGCGCGAGCCGAACGTGCAGCGCGTGAACGTAGCCAGCCGACAATCCCTCGTCGCGCAGCCGGGCGGTCCACATCTTCACCTGAGACGGCCGGACAGCGGCGTGCAGCGACCGGGCTGGTGGTGCTACCCGCTTCAGTGCCGGAACGGCCATGTCTGGGCGCCAGGCCGGATCACGGTCGGATGGTCGCCTTGCGACTGCCCGGCGGCGGTCGCTGCCTCGCCACGGGGTGCTAACGGCGCCGGGCACCTGCGGGTGTCCTGCCGGACTGAGGGCTGCGGCTCGATGTGGTACCGGCCGGCCCACAAGCCGTCAGCTAATCCGTAATAGTTGAAAAGATACGACTTCTATTGACACTTCGCTGATGCCGGGTGAGCATCCGGGTGCGGGGATGTCCCCGGCTCCCAGGACTCGGCAGGAGACTGTATGAGAAGACTGCTCTACGCGGTGGCTGCGGTGGTCGCCCTGGCGCCACTGGCCGCGATCGCCCCGGCTAGTGCGGCAGTTGCGCACCCGGCCGCCGCCGCGGCGACCTGCACCGGCGGCTGGCCAGAGGTAAATGTGCACAACTACAGCAATGTAAACGACCAGTTGGTGGGCTACTGGTCCGACGTGTCAGGCGTGATTGACGAGAGTTCCAGCGGTGACGTCTTCTGCGAGGTCGCCCTAACGGCGCCCTATTACGCGTTCCGGCTGAAGGGCACCAGCAACTGCGTCGTGTACACCCCGAGCACCGGCATCGTTTCGGTGAAGGGCTGTGACTACTCCAGCACGAACCAGCAGTGGGAGGGGATAGGGGCCAACTTCCTGACCACCCATTCCGCCCGGGATAAGTGCCTCGACGGGCGGGCCGGCCAAGCCGTCTTCATGAACGGCTGCACCGCCGCTCCGGATAACCAGGATTGGGTAGAGGGGTGACGGTGTGCTGACACGCTGAACCCAGGACTCCCCTGATTCCGCCCGGGCCGGCAATAGCCCGGGCGGATCTCTTTGCCTGGGGACCTTCCGGCTGGGCTGCGGTAACTTCTGGGACCGGCCACGGCACGACCCGGACAGAGAAGTGCCCCGCTAGCCGTAGCCAGCGGGGCGCCAAAGTGGGCGTAGCGCTTGCCTCTAGTCGCCGCTGCCGAAGTACTTCGCCTGCAGTTGCCGTATCGCGGCCAGGTGGGCTTCCATCGCGCGGACTCGCTCCGCTGCGGCCTCAGCCGCGGTGATCTCGCCATCGTCCAGTTCGCGGCGGAAGATCGCTAATTCCTCGTCCAACCGCGCGTCGGCCGCCAGGGCCTCGTCCATGTAAGTGCTGCCGGGTCGGGTGGTGGATGATTCGGTCATGGCTGCCTCCTAGTCAGGCGGTCTAGGCCCCGTCTGCGAGTCACCAGCTCGCGGCGGGGCCGCCCGTTTGTCAGGGCTACTTGCACGCTATGACTAGACAGAGGCATCCGTCTATAGACGTCTGTGACAGACTGGGGCCGGGAGCGGCCGGGTACGTTGCAGCGCATGTCCGTCGACCACGACGCGCCCGAGCCCGTTTACCAGCAGATAGCGGCGATCCTGCGCGCGCGGATCGAGTCCGGCGAACTGGCGCCCCGGAGGCCGATACCGAGCGAGTCGACGCTGATGCAGGAGTTCGGGGTGGCGCGCGAGACGGCGCGTAAGGCAGTGCGACTGCTGGCCGATGAGGGCCTGGTGTTTACCGTCCAGGGCCGCGGGACCTACGTCAACGGCTGATGTCGCCAGTCCGCAATTAGTCCGCGCGAGATTCACCGCGCGCCACCATCAGTCACCAACGACCACTAGCCGAAGTGCAGCCAAAGTGCAGGTCAGGGCCGCTATCCAGGGTATAGGCACAGGTAGACGCCACGGCGTGGCCACGGAACCAAAAGTCTTACCTAAATTTCTACCGATCCAAAGTCTGAGCTGACTTTCCCCGGCTAGCGTAAACGATCTACGACCGAGCGCGGGAGCGTCAGCCGCCATTCGTATCGACGGCTCATTTCACGCTGTTGTTACGAAGCCGAATCACGTCGGCAACGGGTATGCGGCACGTTGGTGAATGTGCGCAACTCAGACTGGGAGGGCCAGCTCATGGCCATGTGGAGGATCAGGATCAACCTCTCCGACGATCCGCGGAGCAGGGCACGGCTGACCGAGGTACTCGCGCGGCAACAGGTCAGCGCGGTCCGGCTGACGCCTCGCGCCGGGACCGAGGCCGAGCTGTCCGGTGATGTTGTGCTGGAACTGCCGCGCGATGACGAGCTAGGCGACATGCTCGCCGCCCTGCACATGATCAGCCCGCAAGTCTTCGTGAGCCGAGCCATCCATCACGAGGTCGACACAGATACCGCCATCGGCGCGCTTGCGCCCGTCGACTGACTCCCTAAGCCCGGCCGACCGCGGCAGCCCGCCGTCCAGGCATACCGCAGCCTTGCTGAGCGCGGCGCGGGCGGCTATCAGCCCTCGGCCGCTTGCCGGGCGAGTTCGGCGCGCAGCGCGTCGCGCTCCGCTTCGAGCTCGCGGACCCTGGCCTCAAGCTGCAATACGCGGCGAATGGCCGCCAGCGTAAGGCCGTCATCCATCAGCTCGACCACGTACCTGACGGCAACGATCTCGTTCCTGGTATAACGACGCTGGCCGCCCGCTGAGCGTGACGGCCGCACGACGCGGAACTCGTCAAGCCGCCGCAGGAATGCCTGCTGGACTGCCAGCATCTCCGACACCTGGCCGACAGTGAACAGCGGCATGTTCGCGTCATCTAGCGGCAGCGGCGCCACGGTTACCTCCCGGCTTCGATAGGGCCCGGACGACCAGGCGGCTCAGGCCGGCGGACCTGATGCCGCGCGGGCGCCTGGAGCAGTGTTTCGCGGCGAAGGACCCGCGCGGGCTGAGCCGCACGGGTCCTTCGCAGATTACCGCGAGGAGCATGCCTCGGCGGCTACGGCAATTGTCAGGCCTCGACAGCCGCCCTGGCCGCAGTGCTGACCTCGATCTTGCGCGGCTGCGCCTGCTCGACCAGCGGAACGCTGACCCGCAGCACGCCAGCGTCGTAGGCTGCGCTGATCTTCTCTGCGTCCACGCTGTCGGACAGGCGGATCCGGCGGGTGAACGAGCCCATGACCCGCTCGCGGATGAACGGCTTCTCGGCGTCCGCGTACTCCTCAGCGCGCTCAGCACTAACAGTGAGCACGCCCCGGTCTACCGTGACGTTGATGCTGTCCGGGTCGATACCCGGCAGGTCAAACCGGAGCTCGACCTCCCCCTCGCGGCGGACGGCGTCCATCCGCATCGCCGCATGGCCGCCATCTGCGGTCCGCAGTGCCCGGTGAAACTCGGCGAACGGATCGAACGAAGTAAGCAGCATGTCCCTGTACCTCCTGCGCCTCCTCAGCCCTGCCGGCTGAAGTTCCCTGTTCTCGTAGTCGAAGCTAACTTACAACTCGAATTGTATATTCCCTGGGAACGCCCACGCGACTCTGGCGGCCTGCCGTCCGCTCGCAGTGCTTTAGGCAACTGGCCCGATGACGCCCTCGACGTTTCACGGATTTTGGCGGCGCGAACCATGGCAAACCATCCCATGTCGCCGACAAGATCGATGAAATGTGCGTTCGCTAGGCCGTGGCCGCGTCGCTCAGCGCCTCAGCGGCGACGCCGAGCCCCTCGCGTGCGCGCAGAGCTACAGAACCCCGCCGGCTTCGCCGGCGGGGTTCTGTTGCGTTCTGCTCGAGTTCCGGGAGAGCTGTTAGGCCACTCGCTCGATGATCGTGGCGTTCGCCTGACCGCCGCCCTCGCACATCGTCTGCAAGCCGAACCGCCCGCCGCTGCGCTCGAGCTCGTGCAGCAGCTTGGTCATCAGGATCGCTCCGGTCGCGCCGAGGGGGTGACCGAGCGCGATGGCGCCGCCGTTGGGGTTGGTCTTCTCCAGCGATGCTCCGGTGTCCCTGGACCAGGCGATCAGCACTGGCGCGAACGCCTCGTTGACCTCGAACACGTCGATGTCGTCGACCGTGAGGTGGCCCTTGGACAACGCCTGCTCGGTGGCCGGGATCGGCCCGGTCAGCATGTAAACCGGGTCCGAGCCGGTCACCGCGAGCGTGCGGATCCGTGCCCGCGGCGTGAAGCCGTGCTTGCGCACCGCCGTCGGGGAGGCGATCAGCAGCGCCGCGGCACCGTCGGAGATCTGCGAGGCGGTCGCGGCGGTTAGCTCCCAGCCCGGCCGCAGCGGCTTGAGCTCGGCCATCTTCTCCAGCGTCGATTCCCGCCGTGGACCCTCGTCCGTAGTAATGCCGCCGACGGGTGTGATTTCCCGGTCGAACCTGCCCTCATCGATGGCCCGGATAGCGCGCGCGTGGCTCTCTAGCGAGTACTCCTCAAGCTCGGCCCGCTTGATGCCCCATTTCTCGCACATCAGCTGCGCACCGCGGAACTGGGAGATCTCCTGGTCTCCGTACCGGTCCCGCCAGCCCTGGCCGAACGGCAGCGCCATGCCTTCCTTGTGCGGCAGCGCGACGGTGCTGCCCATCGGGACCATGCTCATGCTCTCCACGCCGGCTGCGATCACAAGATCCTGGGTGCCGGACAGCACGCCCTGCGCAGCGAAGTGAACTGCCTGCTGAGACGAGCCGCACTGCCGGTCTATAGTCACTCCGGGCACGTTCTCCGGCAGTCCGGCCGACAGCCAGGCGTTCCTGGCAATGTCGATGGCCTGCGGACCGACCTGGGAAACGCAACCCATGATCACGTCCTCGACGGCGCCAGGGTCAACCCCCGTCCTCGCGATCAATTCGCTCAGCACGTGGGCCGCCAAGTCCACCGGGTGGACTGCCGAGAGGCCGCCATTCCGCTTGCCAATGGGGCTTCGCACAGCCCCGACGATGTATGCCTCAGACATCACGCCACCTCCAAGACCAAGCGGCGCCGAACCCGCGGTTATGCGCCGGCCGGGAACCCGCGCGCGGACCTATGCCGTCACACCGAGGCTACCGCGCCGTTTGGGCGGCACCATAGCCCCATCTGTGCCTAGCTATGGGCGGCACCTGGCAACGAGCCCAATGAGCTGCGGGCTATTCCCCGATAACCCTCCCGCGACATGTAGTCATGCGACTACTATCCGTGATGTGCGCCTGGAGCCGGGTCGCGCAGCGTCTGCCAGCACCGCCAGGATGACCTGGGCGCGAGCGCCCGGACGGGGGATAGCGCCGCTCATGACGAAGCTCAGCGACGACACAGCAAGCCTGGTCAGCATCGGTCAGCTGGCCAAGGAAGCCGGAGTGAGCAGCCGGACCATCCGCTACTACGAGGAACTTGGCATCCTGCCCGAGCCGAGGCGATCGCCGGGCGGCACCCGGAAGTATCCGCGGGAGTATGGCGGCTACATCGCGGCCGCGCTCGCCCTGAAGGACCTCGGCTTCCGCCTGGACGAGGTCAGGCCGCTGGCCAGGCTGGCCGCCGGGCGCTCGGTCAGCCAGGGCCAGCGCGAAGCTGCCGCGCGACTGGTCGAGGAGAGGATCGAGTCACTTGCCCGGCAAGTCACCGTGCTCAGGCGACTGCACGCGTCGGTGCGGGCTGCCGACACGGAACTCCCGGTCTCGGCGGTGCTGGGCACTGCCGGCGGACGGCCTAATCTCGCCGTTGTCGCGGATGGGTGATCAGCTACCTGTGCAGTTCTCAGCGCCATTCGCAGGCAACTGCAAACGATAAGTGATCTTGCTCGCTGCGGTCGCCCGCTTTCAGTTCTATGCTGAGCTAGAAGACGGGAGGCGACCATGGGTCAGGGCTTTATCCTGCTGGTCGTGATCGCGCTGATCATCACCTACGTGGTGGTCAGGACGCGGCGCCGGATGGGGCTACTGGTCACCGGCAAGACCTGGCTCGCGGTCATGCTCGGCGTCATCATCGTCGCCCTGGCGCTGTGGGCCAGCCAAACGCACTGACCCACGTCCGATCCCTACGGCCTGCCGGTGGCGATACCACCCTTGATCGGCATCTCGAACCAGACAGCCTTGCCGTCCTTGGTAGGCCTCGAGCCCCACCGGCTCGCCAGCTGATCCACCAGGTACAGGCCGCGGCCTCCTTCGTCGCTCTCACCCGCGCTCCGGATCCTGGGCAGGCGCAGATCGGAGTCAAACACCTCGACCCAGATAGCTTCATGCCCCCGGCGAAGCCGGAGCGTGAAGTCCTTGCCGGGAACGCCAGCGAAGTTCTCGTCGAACTGCGGAATCTCCCAGTCACCGAGAATCCCCAGCGGGCCTGGTCCCGCCCCCTCGAGCACGAGTTCATGGCGCGGCGTCGGCGATACCGCCGCATGCAGCACGACGTTGGTGACTACCTCGGAAACCAGCAGGCAAGCCAGGTCAGCCTGCTCGGAGTCCATGCCCCAGGTCGTGAACGTCTCGTGCGCTAGCCGCCTCGCCTCGGAGACCCGGATCGGTTCCGCAGGGAACTGACCCTCCCAGGACGCCAGGTCGACATCGGAAGTCCGCACGACCACGACGGCCATGTCGTCGTCGATCTCGCCCGGCACCGCGTGCTCGGCCGCCTCGGCGATCTGCTCCACGGGACCGTCGGCCGCTGTCCGCACCGCGCACCGGAGCAGTTCCATGACCTCCCCGTCGCTGTAATGCCCGTTGCCATCGGCCCGCTGCCGCCGGTCCACCAGCCCGTCGGTGTAGAAGATCAGCGTCGAGCCCGGCGCCAGGTAGCGCATCTCCTCGCGATAGGTGGGCAGGCCGGGAACGCCCTTGCCGCGCACGCCGAGCAGCACCCCGCGGTCCCGGATCTCCAGCTGGCTAACGTCGTGGCCGTGCACGATCAGCGGCGGCACGTGCCCGGCGTTGGCGAACGACAACGTGCGTGCCCAGGCGTCATAAACCAGGTAAGTGCAGCTCACTGTCGGCGGGTCGGTCTCGGCGAAGCCGTGTGCCTCGGCAGCCGGCGGACCGAGCGCCCTGACCCAGTCGTCCAGTCTGCGGAGGATCTCGGCCGGCGACTTGTCATCCTGGGCGAAGGCACGCAGCGCCGCCCGCAGCTGTCCCATCACCGCGGCGGCGCCTGCACCGCGGCCCTCGACGTCCCCGATCACGATGCCCACCCGCCCGGCGGACAGCGGGATGATGTCGTACCAGTCTCCGCCGACCTGGGTCTGGATGCCCTGGCCGTGCGTCTCCAGCGGCTTGGCCGGGACGTACTTGTAGGCCACCTCGAGCCCGTCGACGAACGGCGGGTCCTTAGGCAGCAGACTGGTCTGAAACGCGAGCGCCGTGCGCCGCTCCTCCTCGAACAGCAGCGCGTTGTCAATGGCGATAGCCACCCGGCTCGCGATCGCGGAGAGGAAGTCACGGTCGTCGGCGCCGTAATGCCGCTCCTCCCGCTCGGTCAGCAAGGACAGCGCCAGGCTCATGACGCCGAGCAGCTGCCCGCGCGCGACCAGCGGAGCAGCCATGACGGAGGTCAGCTTGACATCGTTGCAGGCCTGCATGCTCTCCGGCGTCGGGGCCGGGAACCGCTCCTCGCCGAGGTCGGCAACGACCATCGTCTCCTGCCGGGACATAGCGAGCTCGCAGAAGTGGCCCTTGGGATACCTGATGGGTTCGCCGACCAGCGCCCATGTGCCAGGCTCGGGCATCCAGCCGCGCGAGTGCAGCTGGGCCCGCCGGATCAGCGTGTCTCCGTGCCGCAGGTCGATGAAACAGTGATCAGCGAACTGCGGCACCAAGGTCTCCGCGACCTGGCGAAGCGTGACATCCAGCTCCAGCGAGCTGGACAGCCGCTCGCCGATCCGTTCCAGCAGGCCGATCCGGTCGCTGGCCCGCTGACCGCCGCGCCTGGTCGCCTCCCTGGCCATGATCACGATGCCGGTGATCTCGCCTTGCGCGGACCGCAGCGGAGCAGCATGCGCCCGCACGAATACGCGCGACCCGTCGATCCGCTGACTGGCGAACGTGCCCTCCCACGGCCAGCCGCGCAGCACGTTCTCCGCCATGTGCTGCACCGTGGCAGCATCCGACGGCTCAATCCCGAGTGACAGCAGCGGCCGCCCTGCCAGGTGCGCGGAGTCGTCAGGGAAACCGAACAAGGTCACGGCGAATGCGTTGGCGTACAACAGCGCGCTGTCCCGGTCGATGACGACCACGCCGGTGGACACCTGATCAAGCACGTCACCAGCGGTGAGCAGCGGGTGCGACAGCTCCCCTCGCGGCGTCATCGGTGTCTCACCTGGCCACCATCACAGCCGGGTGACGAACACGTGCGAGGCAATGTCGACGGGCAAAACCGCCTCGACGTCACCCGCTGTCTTCGCACCTGTCACCCGCACACCATCGTCAGTGGCCGCAAGCGTAACCTCACGTCCGGGTTGTATCCCAATGTTCTTGAGTCTAAGCATGAGCGCCGCATCGCTTTGAACTTGTTCGCTGATGCGGCTGACCATCACATGCTCGGCGCAGGGAATGGCCATCGCCGTCATCGCAATGTCAGACTCGGCGGTAGCGGCGTCGGCCCGCTTGCTGGCGTCATCAGGAACGCCCAGCTCAGTTAGCCCGGGAATGACATTCCCGTGAGGGCAGCGAACCGGAAAGTCAAGCAGTTCGACCAGGCGCCGTTCCACATTGTCAGAAATGACATGCTCCCAACGGCATGCCTCAATATGGACTTCTTCCCATGGCAGCCCGATAACGC
This sequence comes from Streptosporangiaceae bacterium, assembly GCA_035570295.1. Classification (GTDB taxonomy): domain Bacteria; phylum Actinomycetota; class Actinomycetes; order Streptosporangiales; family Streptosporangiaceae; genus JAJYUU01. The sequence goes on along the minus strand of DATMMA010000386.1, from coordinate 13,327 downwards.
TTACCAGCAGGCACTCAGCCAGCCTGTGCTTGCGCATTACCCGCGTCGCCTGCGCGCGCCCGTCTGCGGTCAGCGCGAGCTGACGGTCACCCTCCACCCGCAGCAAGCCGTCGCGCTCCATCCGCGCAACTGTCTGGCTCACCGTCGGGCCACTCTGCGAAAGCCGCTCAGCGATCCGCGCGCGCAGCGGGACAATACCTTCCTCTTCGAGCTCAAAGACCGTTCGAAGGTACATCTCGGTCGTGTCGATTAGGCCGTGCGCAGTCACAAGCGATTACCTCCACCACGATGCTATGCCGGCCTGCTCGCGCAACGTACCCCTCAGCTAGCGGCTTGTAATAGCGGGAACGCGCACTTTACGGTCAATCGGTACAGCTCCCCCGCGGTGGTCAGGAGGTAACGGGGTCATGGGGCCAGGCGGACGACGCTCCACGCCGGTCCCTGGCAGGTATACCTGAAGCGGTCATGCAGCCTGCTCGGCCGGCCCTGCCAGAACTCCATCCGGTCCGGGCGCAGCCGGTAGCCGCCCCAGAATTCCGGCATCGGCACCTGCGTTCCTTCCGGCCAGCGCCGCTCCATCTCGGCGTAACGATCTTCGAGTTCGGCCCGTGACGGGAGCTCCGTCGACTGCCTGCTGGCCCATGCGCCGAGTTGGGAGCCGCGCGGCCGGCTGTGGAAATACGGCTCGCTATCTGCGGTAGATAGCGGCGTGACCGGGCCCTCGATGATCACCTGCCGGTGCAGCGCGTGCCAGGGGAACAGCAGGCTGGCCAGCGGCACGTCAGCCAGATCGCTCGCCTTACGTGAGTTGCGGTTCGTATAGAAGGTGAATCCGGTCACATCGGCGGACTTCAGCAGTACCATCCGGCCGCGCGGCCGCTGATCGGCCGAGACGGTCGACAGCACCATCGCAGTTGGCTCGGGCAGGCCGGCCCGGATGACGTCGCCCATCCAGGCCTCGAACAGGTCCAACGGGTCGGCCGGCAGCATCGCCTCGTCCAGCGAGCCGAGCATGCCGTGGGCGCCTGGCACGCTGCCGCCGCTGAGGCTGCTAGCTGCGGCCGCCTGGCCGGCGGCGCCGGCCTCGCTTGCTTGTCCGGTGGGCTTCACGGCTAGTGATCCTCTCGCATCCAGGGCTCTGCCCGCCACTGCACGGTATTGGCAGCACGGCGTTGGCAGCACGGCGTTGGCAGCACGGGGCTCGCAGCACGGTGCACAAGCCGTAGGCGAGCTACGGTCGCAGCCGTGCCCCAATCGCCCGACCTGTCCCACGCGGTGATCTGCGGGCCGGGTTACCGGCACGTAGCCAGGGCGCGGTTGAATAGGGGCGCAGGCAGCATGCGCTACACGAAGTTGGCCCCCGCCGCCCCGACAAGCGGCCTGATCCCCCCTGGGCCAGCGCGCGGCCTGTCACTGACTAGGAGTGGAGGAAGCGCGAATGTCCGACTTTGTACCCGGTCTTGAGGGTGTCGTCGCATTCGAGACCGAGATTGCCGAGCCCGACCGCGAAGGCGGCTCGCTCCGGTACCGAGGCGTCGACATCGAGGAACTCGTGGGCCACGTTTCCTACGGGCACGTCTGGGGCCTGCTGGTGGACAACGAGTTCGCGCCGGGACTTCCGCCGGCCGAGCCTTACCCGATCCCGGTCCACTCCGGGGACATCAGGGTCGACGTGCAGAGTGCGCTCGCCATGCTCGCCCCCGCGTGGGGCATGCACCAGCTGCTGGATATCAGCGACGAGCAGGCCAGGGACGATCTCGCCCGTGCCTCGGTCATGGCGTTGTCGTTCGTCGCGCAGGCTGCCCGCGGGCTCGGCCAGCCGATGGTGCCGCAGAAGCGAGTGGACGAGGCCAAGACGATCACCGAGAGGTTCATGATCCGCTGGCGCGGCGAACCCGACCCCAAGCACATCAAGGCCATCGACGCTTACTGGGTGTCCGCCGCCGAGCACGGGATGAACGCCTCGACGTTCACCGCCAGAGTCATCGCCTCGACTGGTGCGGATGTCGCCGCCGCGTTGTCTGGTGCTGTCGGAGCCATGTCCGGCCCGCTGCATGGCGGCGCGCCCGCGCGGGTGCTGGGCATGATCGAAGAGGTTGAGAAGACCGGCGACGCCACTGCCTATGTCAAGCAAGCGCTGGACAGGGGCGACCGGCTGATGGGCTTCGGGCACCGCGTGTACCGTGCCGAGGATCCGCGGGCCCGGGTGCTGCGGCGGACTGCCAAGGAACTCGGTGCGCCGCGATACGAGGTAGCCGAGGCCCTGGAGAAGGCAGCGCTGGCGGAACTGCACGCCCGGCGGCCAGATCGTGTCCTCGCGACGAATGTGGAGTTCTGGGCAGCGATCATGCTGGACTTCGCAGAGGTCCCCTCGCACATGTTCACCTCGATGTTCACCTGTGCACGCACGGCCGGGTGGGCCGCCCACATCCTCGAGCAGAAGCGGACCGGCAGGCTGGTCCGGCCAAGCGCGGTCTACGTAGGGCCGAAAGCTCGGTCCGTCCGCGACGTCCCGGGCGCTGGGGAGGTATTTGACCAGAATGTCTGACTTGCCGGCGATCGTCATCCCGGCCGGGCTGCTGCCATCTGACGGCAGGTTCGGCAGTGGTCCGTCCAGGATCCGGGATGCACAGGTCGAGGCGCTGAGCGCGGCCGGGCGAACGCTGCTCGGGACCTCCCACCGGCAGGCTCCGGTGCGGGACCTCGTGCAGCGGGTGCGAGAGGGCCTGGCCGCGTTGTTCGGCCTGCCCGACGACTATCTAGTCGTGCTTGGCAACGGCGGCACGACAGCGTTCTGGGAGTCGCTCGCGTTCGGGCTGATCTCAGTGCGTTCGCAGCACCTCAGCTTCGGCGAGTTCTCGGCTAAATTCGCCCTGGTCACGCAGGCAGCACCATGGCTGGCCGACCCGTCGGTGCTGGCAGCCTCCCCTGGCGCGCACCCGTCGGCGCAAGCGGAATCTGGTATCGACGCCTACGCCCTCACGCACAACGAGACCTCCACCGGCGTTGCCATGCCGATCCGCCGGGTGCCGGACGCAGACGACGGTGCTCTAGTGCTGGTCGACGCGACCAGCGCAGCCGGCGGCATGGCCGTGGATCCGGCCGAGTTCGACGTGTACTACTTCGCGCCGCAGAAGTGCTTCGGCTCGGACGGCGGCCTCTGGATCGCGCTGCTATCCCCGGCCGCACTCGAGCGGACGGCGCTGCTCGCGGCCAGCGGGCGGTACATTCCGCAGTTCCTGTCGCTGCAAGTGGCCATCGAGAACTCCAGGCTCCAGCAGACCCATAACACGCCGGCGGTGGCAACGCTGATATTGCTCGCCGAGCAGGTGGACTGGATGCTCGGCAACGGCGGCATGGCCTGGACCACGCAGCGCACCGCGACGTCCTCCGGCATCCTGTACAACTGGGCGGACAAGTCGCCAGTAGCTTCCCCGTTCGTGGCCGACCCTGCGCAGCGGTCCCACGTGGTAGCCACAATCGACTTCGCCGATCAGGTGGACGCGACCGCGCTGTCTAGGACGCTGCGCGCGAACGGCATCGTGGACACCGACTCTTACCGCAAGCTTGGCCGCAACCAGCTGCGGATCGGCACGTTCCCCGCTGTCGAGCCTGCCGACGTCGAGGCGCTGACCGGCTGCATCGACTACGTGCTCGAGCGTCTGTAAGTACCTGTCAGGCGAAGTAATCTCTGGCCACTCGACTACCGCGGGCCAGCTGTTCAACGTGGGCACCGGCTTTGGCGCGCCGGACTTCGCCTAGCTCGCGGCGGACTTCGCCGGTAGCGGCGACTAACGCCGACACCGCCCGTCCGGCTCAGCCCCGGCGCGCGCCCTTTGCGGGAGCGCCGGGCCTGTCCTCGTCCTGATCGGCCTCCGCAGCCGCGGTGGCGCCCGGCGAACGGGGCCGGCCAAGCAGCGGCCAGGAGCCCATCAGCTCATAGCGTGGCGAGCTGCCCGTCAGGTGGCTACGGACCAGGTGAATCGCGTCGGCCGTCCAGTCCGGACCGGTGGCGAGCGCCAGCTCACTTACCAGGCTCCTGACATCGGCGGGCTGGCGACACCGCGCCAGCGTGAGGTGCGGGTGGTATTTCCTGCCCTCGTCCGGTGGTGGCGCCCCGGCCCGCCGGGCGCCCGCGGCAACTGAGGCGGCGAGTGCCGCCAGCGCGCGGCCGTCGGCCCTGATCCCGGCCCACACCACCCTCGCTCTGCCCGCCGACGGGAACGCGCCGCCGCCGGTGATCGACAACCGTTGCTGCGGATGCCGCCGCGCGGCCCGTTCCAGCCGGGTGCAGAGCTCAGCCAGCCGACCCTCGTCCACCTCGCCCAGGAAAGCAAGGGTCAGGTGCCAGGACTCACGGCCTGCCCAGCGCAGCTCAGGCGCGGCAATCCGGAGCGGCTCCACCACGGCCGCAAGGTCGCCGAGCGCCTCGGGCGGCGGCGCGATGGCCACGAACAGCCTCATGCGGCCATTGGTATCAGCTCAGGCCGGGCGCCTGACTGCCGGGCAGTGCGACAACCGCGTCTACTTCGACCAGGAACTCCGGCCGGACCAGGGCCGCTACCTGAACGAGCGTGCTTGCCGGATTCGCCCGGCCGCCGAGCGTCGGGCGGATCACTTCGTCCCGGACATCACGGATCACCTGAACGTCACTAGCATCAAGGACGTACCAGCTGAAACGGACCACGTCCGCCCAGTCAGCGCCTAGCGCGCGCAGGATTGCTCCCAGATTGGACAGCGCCTGCCTGGTCTGCGTTCGCAAATCGCCTGGAGAGACGACCTGGCCCGCCGCATCCAGAGCAACCTGACCGGACACGAAGGCCAGCTGGCCGGTGACCGTGACGGCGTGAGCGAATCCCGGTCCTGGCGCTACCTCTGGAACGGCGGTCAGACGATCTAGGACTGGCACGCTCGACTCCCTGTGACTGTCGGATTGGCAGCTGACATCGCATCGTCGCAAGCCGCCCGTATCAGGTCAATCAGGTTTCCCCGCCGTGCTTGGTCACGTCATACTGCGCGCTAGCTCCGCGGACCTGGCATAGCTGCGTGCCCGGACGCCGCCGTTCCTGGCCAGAACGGCGGCTATCGCGACGGTGGCCAGCATCGAGATGACCCCGCCGGCGATCATCGTCAGCCGCGCCCCTGCCACCTCGGCAACCCAGCCGGCCAGCGGCGAACCGAGCGGGGTCCCGCCCAGGAACACGAGCATGTACAAGCCCATTACCCGGCCTCGCATCTCCGGCGCGGTGTTCAGCTGAGTGCTGGAATTGGCGGCCGTGGTGTAGGTGATCATGGCCACGCCAGTCGGCACAAGCGCGAACAGGAACGTCAGGTAGCTGGGAACCAGGCCGGTAACGATCTCGAAGACACTGAACGCGAACGAGGTTGCCAGCAGCAGCCGGAGTGTCGGCCTGCTCCGCCTGGCGGCTAGCAGGGCGCCGCCAAGGGCCCCTAGCGCGAACATGGCTGAGGCGAACCCGAATGCGCCCGCGCCGGTGTGGAACACCGTGCGCGACATCAGGGCGGTAGTTACCTGAAAGTTCATGCCGAAGGTCGAGACAAAGAAGAGCAGGATCAGCGGCATCCACAGGCCCGGCCTGGCGCGCACATACGACAGCGCCTCGCGAAGCTGCCCGTTGCCCCGCGGTGGCCGCTGCGCCTGGTGCAGCTCATCGGGTCGCATCAGCTTCAGCCCGATCAGCACTGCGCCGTAGGAAGCTGCGTTGATCAGGAACGCGGCCGGCGTGCCAACCAAACCAATCACGAGCCCGGCGACGGCCGGCCCGGCAATCCTGGCGAGGTTGAATACCGCGCTGTTGAGGGCGATCGCGTTCGCCATCGCGTCGGCGCCAACCATCTCGACGGCAAACGCCTGCCGGGTCGGGTTGTCCACCACGGTCACCATGCCGAGCGCGAATGCCAGGAGGTAGACCTGCCAGATACGTACCGATCCGGTCAGCGCCAGCGTGCCGAGCAGGAGCGCCAGCCCGCCCATGGCTGCCTGCGTCACCATCAGGATGCCGCGCTTGGAGTAGCGGTCGGCGATTACGCCGCCCCACAGGCCGAACAGCAGCAGCGGCAGGAACTGCAGACCGGTGGTAATTCCGAGCGCCGTGCCGCTGTCATGCGTGAGCTGCAGCACGAGCCAGTCCTGTGCAACCCGCTGCATCCAGCTGCCGGTGTTGGAGACGACCTGGCCGGCCGCGAAAAGCCGGTAATTCCTGGTCTGCAGCGAACCGAAGGTCTTACTGCCCCAGCGGCGCCTGCCGGTCAGGACTGGCTGAGCTTCTCCAGGACCGGCGCTGCCGCGCGGAGCGCCGACCGCTCCTGCGGAGTAAGCTCCCGCAGCCGCTTCGCCAGCCACGCCTCCCGGAGCTTGCGTGACTGCTGAACCACTTCCCTGCCGTAGTCGGTTACGGTCAGCACCACCTGACGCCGGTCGGATGCGTGCGGTGCCCGCATCACCAGGCCGCGCTCCTCCAGCACCGTGATGACCCGCGTCATCGACGGCGGCTGAACCTTCTCGTGATCGGCGAGCTCGCCGGGCGTCATCGCGGAGTGCCGCTCGAGCGCTGCTAGCGCGGCCAGCTGGGTGTCCGAGAGGTCGGGCTCCAGGCCCTCGCTCTGTCGCTCGGCGCGGAGCCGGCGAGCTAGCCGGCTCACCGTGATCCGTAGTGCGCTCGCCAGGCCCGCGTCCGACCTGGTCTCTTGTGGCGTGGTCATTTTCATTAACCTGAGTCATTACTCTTGCTAACTATAGGCGGCGCTTGTGCATTCCGCCTCAGCAGCTAGGTGGGTAAGGTGAGGCCAGCATCGTCGCACGGCGGCGGCTCTGGCGCATCCGGTAGCCTGCCGGAGCCGGTAATGCGAGCTGCCTTATCCCGCTATCGGCTAGCCTGGGCTGGTGGGGCGCCAGCAACGCCCGGTCCCGCCCCCGTTGGAAGGCGATGACCGGCTCATCACCGCCGTCATCACGGCGGCATTCGTCGTGGCCCTGATCGTCCTGCTGATCGTGCGGGACGAGCTATCCCCGGCGGACCGCTGGTGGGTGTGGGTAGCGGCACTCGGGACAGCCATGGGCCTGTTCGGGTTCCTCTACGTGCCATACCTCAAGCGCAGGCGCAGCCTGGCGGCACAGCGCCGGCAGGCGCAGGACCGTGATCGCCAGGCGGACATGGACCACTCCGCGGCTGCCAGCAGTGGCGACCGCGACTAAGGCCGGCAGGACCGGCCAGAGGGTGACCGGGACTGCCGTGACTAGGGCCGCTCTGACCGGCGCTATCTAGCCCGCGTTCAGGCGTCGTGGTCGAATGACTCGAAGACCGTATCGGCTAGCGCGACCCCCGGCATGTCCACCAAGTCGTAGCCGACCTCGTCAATGACCGGGGCGATCGCGCCAGTCCCTGCCGGGGCAAACAGAGCTTCAGAGTGCGCGCCGCAGCCGTGATCCAGCGAAACCACCCGGCCGTCATCCGGGGCATACTCATTGGCACATACGCCGAAAACCCGGCCTAGCGGCCCGTCAAGCGGGACCAGGAAGCCGCACGTGATGCACGGCCCTGGCGCGGCGCGGGCCAGCGGTGTGCCTGGTCCATGCTCGCTTGAGTACCACCTGAGCGCGGTGGTGTCCCGGCCAATCGCGGACAGGACTCTGGTCCGGCGGCCGGGCGTGCCGCCGGACGCCGCGTCCTCGCCAGCCCCGGCGGTCAGCGGACCTGCGCTGGCCACACTCGCACCTGCCGGGCTGATGCCAGGCTCCGAGTCAGCGGCACTCGCGGCATCCGCGCTCATGCCAAGAGACGCAGCCAGTTCCCTGCCCTGATCCCAGCTCGTGCTGTCATCCCAGTCGAGCACGCCGTCGTCGCCCTCGAGCATGCTCACCGAGACCAAGCGCTCATCGTCAGTGGCGGCGGGCATCAGGTCGCCGACCCCCAGGTCCCCCGGGCGGACCCGCTCGCTCCACGGCACCCAGTCGGGCGCGAGCAGCGAGTCGGGGCCGGGCAGCAGCACCGCTTCACTCACCGTGACGTTCTTCGCCCTGGAGGCCCGGCTGACCGTCACCGCCCAGCGCCAACCGAGGTACGCCAAGTCTGTATTGCTGAAAAGGTGGGTCACCACGCGCTCGTCATCGGCCATAACGCCGACGTGGTCACCGACGTTGGCCACGCCCGCCAGTTCCTCTGCTGCGGAACGGGCCAGGTCAGTAGCGTCGACGCAGGCCTGATCGAGGACTGCGGTTCGGGCACGAGAAGGACTCACGTTAGTTAGTTGTTTCCTCATCCGCTGGTAAGCACGCCTGCTCAGGCCAACTACCTGCCACCCCGACGGCTCGGGCTGTGTTCAGCAGGCTCGCAGAGGAAGAATACTTGAGCCATGGGAGACGCCGGGACCGAAGCGCGCGTGCGGCGGGCCGGCCGCTCGGTGTATTCGGCTTCGGTGCGCGCCGGCCGGGTTAGCGCGGCTGCGGCCAGCGGTGCCGGGCGGTTCGTGCACCGGTTGAGCGGCGCGTCCGGCGCAGGCCGAACCGGCTTCGCCACATTGCTTGAACTGACAGCAGCCGGCGGGATCGGCGACGCGTTCGTCACCGTCGCACTGGCGGGGAGCCTGTTTTTCAGCACTTCCGTCGAAGAAGCCCGGGGTCGCGCCGCATTCGCCCTGCTAATAACTATTGCGCCGTACGCGATTCTTGCACCGTTTATCGGGCCTCTGCTTGACCGGGTCAAGCAAGGGAACAAGTTCATCCTCATGGGCACCTTGCTTGCCCGCGGCCTGCTGTGCTGGGGCATGTCGGGCGCAGTGGAGTACAACGACACACTGACACTGCTGCCCGCGGCATTCGGAGTACTGGTACTCCAGAAGGCCTACGTTGTCACCAGGGCGGCGGTAACACCGCGACTGCTCCCGCGCGAGATCACTTTGGTCTCGGCAAACGCGCGATCCAACATGGCCTCGCTGATCGCCACGTCCACCGGCGCGGCGGTCGCTCTCGGGGTGGACAAGATCATGGGCGGCGACGGACATGGTGCAGCGTGGGTGCTGCGAGTCGGCACTGTGATCTATCTCGCGGCCATGGCGCTAGCTATCAGGCTGCCGGACACTGTCGACATCCCTCGCCGCAGCACCAGGCCCGGCCAGCAGGCCAGCGACGCGACTGGCCAGCCGAATGGCCACGCGACAGGCACCGTCCCGGCGGACCGGTGGCAGTCCGGCGCTGCCAGCACCGGTGCCTCCGTCGGCACGGGCGGGTTCGGTCCTAACGGCACCATCCGCGGAACTGTTCCCGGCACGACCCATCCCGGACCTGACTTTCCCGGCCCTCCCTTTCCTGGCGACGGATTCCCCGGCGACAGCCTCCCCGACAACGGCCCGGCCTACCCTGGCAACGGCGGGCATGCCCCGACGGCTAGCCGGCCACGGGCCAGGCGCAAGCCGTTCGCCATACCGCAAGTGGGACCTGTCGTCGCCGAGGCCATGCGGGCGAACGCAGCGATCCGTGTCTTTTACGGCTTTATGCTCTTCTTCCTGGTATTCATCTTGCGCAGCGAGCACTTCGGCCATATCTCGGACACGATCGCGCTGGGCGGGCTCGCCATCGCGGTTGCGGCAGGCGGCATGCTGGGCACTGGGATCGGCTCGGCGCTACGGTCAAGGGCGCCGCAGGTCATGATGTTCACCGTGCTCGGACTTGCGACGGCAGCGAGCACCGCATGCGCCGTCCTGTTCAGCCTGTGGTCGGTCCTGGCGGTGGCCCTGGCCGCCGCGATCGCCCAGACGCTGGTCAAGGTTGCCCTCGATTCGATCCTCCAGCGCCAGATTCCGGAGGAAACGCGGTCGTCCGCCTTCGCGTTCTCGGAGACGCTGCACCAGCTTGCGCTGGTCGGCGGGGGACTGCTCGGCTTGCTGCTCTCCCTTACCGGCAGCGGCTTCGCCGGGCTGACCGTGGCTGCAGCCGGGCTACTCGTCGCGCTGATCTGGCTCCTCATCGGCCGCCGCCGCAGAATCCTGCGCGCCCGGCCCGCGGCCGCCAGCCCGGCTCGCTAGCAGTCAGGTCTCTAGGTCAGCTGCCACGGCGCGCAGCACGGCAGCGATCTTCTTGGCGTCGCGGGCATCCGGGTGCTTCGACCGGCGGTAGGTGTTCGATACCCCATCGAGCAGCTTGATCAGATCCTCGATGAGCAGGACCATCTCATCGGGGCTCTTGCGCGCAGACTTCGCCACCGTGGGCGGAGGCTCCAGCACCCGGACTTGAAGCGCCTGAGTCCCGCGCCTGCCTTCAGCGACACCGAATTCAACGCGCTGGCCGGGCTTCAGCGGTGTCGCCGCCGAATCCAGGGCCGTTGAGTGCACAAAGACTTCGCCCCCGTCATCACGGGTGAGGAAGCCGAAGCCCTTGCCGGCGTCATACCACTTGACCTTGCCAGTAGGCACGAGCGGGACCTTACGAGAGGAGGAACGATGTTGGCGCAGGCGCCGAGCGCCTGCACGCTTTAAGCCTATCGGTTTCGGGCCGCCTCCCGCGCTGCCGGCAGCTCAGCGGCCGACCGTCGGCCCGGTGGGCGGCCCGGCACACAGACGTGGTCCCAGCTGATGCCGGGACCACGTTCTCCACGGCCTCACACGTCAGATGGTGCTGGGACGGGATCGCGCGCGAAGCCGGGAAATCGGCTGGCCAGCGACAGCCGCCAGCAAGATCGGTCGGTTGATACCCAGCGCCGGATGCCGCCAATCACCACCCAGCCTGGCTCGGCCAGCTCAGTTCGCCGAACCTGGCGAGTGAGGTCTAACTGGCCACTGGCTATCTAACCCGGTGCGGCTTGTCCCACGGCGGGACGGCTGGCGGACGCGGGCCGCGCGCTGCCCGCCGGCCCAGGTAGCAGGCGCTCAGCACCGCCGTGGCGCGGCTGAAGTCAACGGCGAATACCCAGGCCTCATGCATCCCGCGGCCGAACGAGACCCGGCTGCCTAGCGCGAAGCCGGCCGCGGTTCCGATCACGGTCAGCAGGATCGGAAGCGCCAGGGCCAGCCACTTGTCCCGGTAGTCCCATAGCCGGGACGCGAGCGCCACCGCGGCACCCGCCAGCCACACCGGCGGGAAGATCGCGCCGCCAAGACCGAGCAGCGCGATGGCCACCGCCTCCAGCTTGTGGCGGCGCGACCAGCCACCCGCGCTCGCTAGCAGCTGCCGGGAGCGCGACGGCTGCCGCGGCTCATCCGTCGCCGTCTGCCAGGTCATTGCCGCGAGGCCGGTAGGACGTGCGCCCGGTGCCACCGTAGGGGTACTCGCACCCTGTGATTGCTGATCCAGTGATTGGTGATCCAGGGCTTGCTGATCAGCTTCCTGTTGCCCGATGCCTTGCTCTTCGGAGTCCCGCTCAGCCGTGTCCCGTTCAATGGCGCCGTCGTCAGCGGCTTCGGCCACTAAGGCCGGCCACAGCGACCGGGCCGGGGCACTCTCGCCGGGTGCGGCCGGGCTCGGCGCCGGTTGTCCGGCTGGCTCGGCGGCAATAGACGGGGCTGCTTCCCAGTCTGCGGCAGCACGGGCAAACGCCGTGCGCTCGGTCGCCGGTGCACCACCATCGATCAGCGTGAGCTGCAGATCCGCCCGGCTGCCAGGCTGGACCGGCCAGTGCCAGCTCGCGCCGCGCGCCTTGCCAGGCTCGCCGCCGCGCAAGACCCGTGCCAGGCGGCCCCGGCTGACAGGCTCCGCTGCCTCCCCCCGCAATGTCGCGAGCCGCTGCCGCTCCTGACTGACGAGCCCGGCCGGATCGCCGAGTCCGGAAAGCAGCCTGCCAACCTCGAGAGTTGTCGGCGCGCCGGCGAATCCGGTCTTGCGCTCAATGAACTCGCGGGTGCGGTCGACCAGCGCACGGCGATCGCCTGGGCCCAGCTGTCCGCGAGCGGCAACCGACAAGCGGTTCAGGTAGTCGCGGATGAGCTGTTCCGCCGGGGGGCTCATGCCCTGATAATCTCTCGCCGAGCGGGCATTGTGGAGTCGGCTCGCGCGAGAATTAACCGGCTCGCGCCGAAGTGGCGATGAAGACGCGACAGTGCCGGACTCCGAGCCCGGCTGCCGCTGAATCGGCCCGCCCATTGCCTGGCCGGCACGGTCTTATCAGCGCTGCCTGTACCAGCACCGAACAGCCGAAGGCGGCCCCGGAAATCCGGAACCGCCTTCTGCTGTGCTCAGCCTGATCAGCTGCGCTGACTCCGCTCCACGTACCCCGAGGGCACGACTGGATCAGAAGTCCATGTCACCGCCGCCAGGAGCGGCCGGGGCCTTCTCCTTCTCTGGCTTCTCGGCGATCACTGCCTCGGTCGTCAGGAAAAGCGCGGCGATCGACGCAGCGTTCTGCAGCGCAGAACGCGTCACCTTGGCCGGGTCGATGATGCCGGCCTTGAACATGTCGACGTACTCGCCGTCGGCAGCGTTCAGGCCGTGGCCCGGGCTCAGCGACCGCACCTTCTCGACAACTACGCCGCCCTCGAGGCCAGCGTTGATGGCGATCTGCTTCAGCGGCTCCTCCAGCGCCCGGCGCACGATCTGCGCGCCAGTCGCCTCGTCGCCCGCCAGCTCGAGCTTCTCGAACGCGCTCTTGCCCGCCTGGATCAAGGCGACTCCGCCACCGGGGACGATGCCCTCCTCGACCGCAGCCTTCGCGTTACGCACCGCGTCCTCGATGCGGTGCTTGCGCTCCTTCAGCTCGACCTCGGTCGCTGCGCCGGCCTTGATGACGGCCACGCCGCCGGCCAGCTTCGCGAGCCGCTCCTGCAGCTTCTCGCGGTCGTAGTCGGAATCGGTGTTCTCGATCTCGGCGCGGATCTGGTTGACCCGACCGGAGATCTGCTCCGCGTCACCGGCACCGTCGACGATCGTGGTCTCGTCCTTGGTCACGACGACCTTGCGGGCCCGCCCGAGCAGGTCCAGGTCGGCGTTCTCCAGCTTGAGGCCGACTTCCTCGCTGATGACCTGACCGCCGGTCAGGATCGCGATGTCGCCGAGCATGGCCTTGCGGCGGTCACCGAAGCCGGGGGCCTTCACCCCAACGGACTTGAACAGGCCGCGGATCTTGTTCACGACCAGGGTCGCGAGGGCCTCGCCCTCCACGTCCTCGGCAATGATCATCAGCGGCTTGCCCGACTGGACGACTTTGTCGAGCAGCGGCAGCAGGTCCTTGTTGGCGGAGATCTTGGAGTTGACCACGAGGATGTACGTGTCCTCGAGGACGGCCTCCAGCCGCTCCTGCAGCTTCTCGCGGTCGTAGTCCGAGTCGGTGTTGTCGATCTCGGTCCGGATCTGGTTGACCCGGCCAGCGATCTGGTCCGCGTC
>DATMMA010000385.1:0-2760 GCA_035570295.1 Streptosporangiaceae bacterium | reverse complement strand
CGTCCTGGCCGCCGCCAACCGCGCGGCAGCCCGCGCCCGCGCCGAAGCCGAACGCGACACCCAAGCCGGCGGCTGCGCGCACGGCACCGCGTCGACCGCCTACCGGCCACCGCCGCGGATCCGCGAGTTCATCGCGGCCAGAGACAAAACCTGCCGGTTCGGCCCCTGCGGACAGCCCGCCTGGCGCACCGACATCGACCACACCACGCCCTGGACCAAAGGCGGCCGCACCTGCCCCTGCAACCTCGGCGGCTGCTGCCGGACACACCACTTGATCAAGCACCTGCCCGGCTGGCACCTCCAACAACCACAACCCGGCATCTTCCGCTGGACCACCCCAGCCGGCCGCAGCTACCTCGTCAAACCAGACCAATATTCCATCTAGCTGCAGGCTGGTTGACGGGGCTCGGCATAAGGGCGCGTAGCGAATGAGCCTCCAGTTGCCCTGGCCGTGCCTGCTGCCCTGCGGCCGCTGCTGATACGTGGCCATCTGCTGATGCCATTGCCGGCCGAAATGGTCGTCCAGCGCTGACAGGGCGATGTTGGCCAGCGCCCTACGAGCATTTAACGCCGCTTCCCTCCTGGAGCCACCCGCTGGAAGCCGCGGGCCGACTCGACCAAACGAGCGCCGGCCTGGGCTCTGGCCATCGCCCGCGAAATCGCCTGGGCCAACATGGGCAGCCTCTAACTCCGCGAGTCCGGGACCGGGGGGCGCGTGCTTCGTGCTGCGGCGCCGCAGCTCGCGTAAATTCCGAGTCCTGCACCTGACGCAGTCACCAAACTGGCTCCTGACCAGGCAGAATCTGAGCACGGATAGCGCTCGGCGGCCACCTCCAGCTGACCAGCCCGCCCGGCGCCGGCACCACCCTAGAGATCGAACTGCCCCTCGAGCCCGCCGGACCAAAGCTGCCACCCGAACGGCGCTGGTGAGCTTGCATCTGCGTGACGGTGGCTGCGTAGCCTCCGGCCATGAATCCCGGCGAATGTACTGAGGCTTTCGCTCAGGCGCCCCTTTGTCCCATCGTTGATCGCGAACGGAGGACGGCGTCGGGAAGGGGCCGTCGATCGCCTGCTCCGTCGCGGTGTAGCGCGATCCCCGATCAGGCCGCCACGGAGGTCGGTGGCCAGAGCCTGTCGATTGTCTCCTCGGCCTCGGCGAGGCTGCGAGCGGCCATGGGGATCAGGTCGGCCATCGCCGGCGTCACGTGAGCGAGGGTGAGTTCGGCGGTGATGAAGCGCGGCTCGAGCCCGGTCATCGCGACGCCGTGCGGAAGCCACGGCTCGGCGTGGTCCCATCCCTCGCGGGGGGTGCCGGTGGCATAGCCGCCGCCGCGGCTGGCCAGCACGATGAACTCGCGGCCGCCGAGGAGCCCGGCACCGGTCTCGGGGTCGTACGAGACGCCCGCCGCGATGAGGTGGTCGACCCAGGACTTGACGCTGCTCGGTGGGCCAAAGTTGTAGAGCGGCAGGCCCAGCAGGATCGTGTCGGCCTGCCTGACCTCGTCGACCAGCTTGCGGCTCAACTCCCACGACGCCGCCTGCGCCGAGGTGTGCTCGCCGAGCGGCACCATCCGGGCGAGGCCGCTGGCGGTGTCGAAGTGTGGAATCGGATGGGTGCCGAGATCGCGGTACGTGACGGTACCGGCGGGGTGTTGCCCGCGCCACCTGTCGGCGGCGCGGGCGCTGAGCCGGCGGCTGACGGAGCGGTCGCCCTGGATGCTCGAGTCGATGTGAAGCAGGTGAGGCATGGTCGTTCGTCCTTAGTCAGTCATTGATGTAAGACAAAGCATTTATACCACATTGATGAATGCTCGGCTCGGCTAGAATTCAGGATGTGGTGTCGCTGCCCGTAATCAACCAGCCGGTGCACCGCTCAGGCGCGCTGCTCGACCACCTTGCGCGCCGCATACGCCTGCGCGCGGAGTCGGTGCTGGCGCCGCTCGGCCTGCGCCCGCGGCATCTTGTCGCCCTGACGGTGCTGCGTCAGAACGGCGGCTGCTCACAGCAGGCGCTCTCCACCACGCTGGAGATGGACGGCACGAACGTCGTCGGCCTGCTCAACGACCTGGAGGCCGACCAACTGATCGAGCGGCGGCGTTCATCCGAGGACCGCCGGCGGCACGTCGTCGCGCTCACCGAAAAGGGGATGCGGGTACTGGCCACGGCGGAACTCGCACTCGCGGCGGTCGAAAACGAGGTGCTGGGCGCGCTCGACGACACCCAGCGGGAGACGCTCTACTGCCTGCTCCAGCAGGCGGTCACCGGCACGGTGGTCAACTGCTTCGAGGCCGATGAGCCGCCGGGGACAACCGGCGACGTCTGCTGAGCGGTCAGCCCACGATCGCGCGCAAACCGGCGCCTGGGGGTTATGGCGAGGCGGCCGCCGCGGCAGCCGGACGCTCAGTGCGCGAACGTCACGGCGAGCAGGTACACGTTCATCGCGATGATCAGGCCGGCCGTGCCGGCTGCGGCACATGTGGTGATCCGCCGGTTCACGAGCGCGCCCATGACGTCGCGGCGTCGCGTCAGGGCGACCAGCGGCACCAGCGCGAACGGGATGCCGAACGACAGCACCACCTGGGAGATCACCAAGCTAGCGGTCGGCGGCAGGCCTACCGCGAGCACGATCAGGGCCGGCAGCATGGTGACCGCACGGCGGGCGAACAGCGGCACGCTGCGCCCGACAAAGCCCTGCATCACGACCTGGCCGGCATAGGTGCCAACGCTCGACGATGACAGCCCGGAGGCAAGCAAGGCCAC
>DATMMA010000384.1:0-12296 GCA_035570295.1 Streptosporangiaceae bacterium | reverse complement strand
AGCAGCCGCGGCCTGGCGGTGCGATCACCTGGTCGTCTTCGAGGACGACGTCTCCCCGGCTGATGGTGAACCTGGGCCAGCCGTAGACATCCCAGCCGTCGTAGGCGGAGTAGCCAGCCCGCGACTGCATCGCGGCGCCGTCAATTACACGGTGCCGCTGCGGATCAAAAACGATCAGGTCGGCGTCGCTGCCGACGGCGATCGTTCCCTTGCGCGGAAACAGCCCGAACAGCCGAGCCGGGCTGGTCGAGATCAGCGACACGAACCGGCTGAGCGAGATCCGGCCGGTTCGCACGCCCTCGGAGAACAGCATCGGCAGCATCGTCTCGAGGTCAGCAACCCCCTGGCGAGCGTCGACCACCGTCAGTGAGGAGTCCGTCTTCGCCTCCAGGGACCAGGGCGCATGGTCGCTGCCCAGGGTGTGGATCGAGCCATCGGCCACAGCCGACCACATCATCTGGCGGTCGGCGGGCTCCCGCAGCGGCGGGCTCCCGATGTACTTGCCGGCATCCGGTTCCCCGAGCACCGCGGCAGTCAGATACAGATACAGCGGCCGGGTCTCGACAAACACCGGCAGTCCCCGTGCCTGACCGCGCCGGGCTGACTCAAGGGCCGCCGCCGACGACAGATGCACGATATAGATAGGCGAGCCGGTCGCCTCGCAGATCGCCACCGCCCGCTCAACCGCAGCCCGCTCGGCAGAGTCCGGACGGCTCGCCGCCCAGTTCGCCACGCTGCCGCGATCCTGCGCCATCAGCTGCTCGCCGGCGAACCGGACCAGCGCGCCGTCCTCGCAGTGCAGCAAAGTCAGCATGCCGCTTCGCCCGGCCACCTGGATCGCCGAGATCACCTCGTCAATCCGGGACTCGAAGTCGGGCATCGTCATGAACAGCTTCACGGTGGTGTGCCCGTCAGCCGCCAGACCAGGCAGCTCCGCGACGGACGCAGCCTCCGGGCTCGTCAGCACCGGATGCAGCACGTAGTCGACTGCCGCGCCACTGGCCGCCGCAGCCAGATCCCGCGCGATCGCCTCCGGCAACGACTGCCCGTCCCACGGAAACGTCATGTTCCCGACGGTCGTCACGCCACCGGAGATCGCGGCGCGCGAGCCGCTGGCAAAGTCATCGACCCAGGCCGGCGTACCCGGCACCGGCGCAGACGGCAGCGACAGGTGAACGTGCATGTCGATACCGCCAGGCAGAACCAGAGCGCCTGAAGCGTCGATGACCTTACGGCCGCGCGGGCTGCCGCCCAGCTGGACAACCTTGCCGTCACGGACGCCAAGATCGCACTCACCCGAGCTGCCCGCCGTCACCACGGTCCCGCCGCGAATGACCAGATCACACTCGATGTCAGGAATTTCTCTCACCTCAGAAACATGATCGGCGCAAGTACGCCCGGGCCAGGATCGATTGTTACGTCCGGGATCTAGTCCTGGACTGCCAGGATCACGTCGGACGCCTTGACAATAGCGATCACCTGCGTTCCCTCGGTCAGGCCGAGTTCGTCCGCGGCTTCCGCCGTGATGGAAGCCACCAGCCGCACCCCGCCCGCGTCCAGTGCCACGTTCGCCGTCGCCTCGCCTCTGGTCACGCCGGTGACTGTTGCGTTGATCTTGTTACGCGCGCTGAGTCTCATTGCTACTCCGATCTGCATGTGATTGAAGCCGTCGATGGCATATTTGCCCGGCCGCCGGGCGGGTGGCAAGCTCGTTGCCATGACAGACGGGCACGAGCACCACGGTGTAGACAACCACGGGCACGAGGATCATGTACACGACGCTAGCTGCGCCGTAGCGCACGGCACCGCACGCGGGCCGGCCGAGGACAAGGTGCTAGCCGCCGTCTTTGCCTCTCCGGTTGCGAGTTACCTGCTGCGTTACGGAACCGACGCGGGCTACCGGGCAGTGCTGGTGGAGCCGGACGCCGAGCGAGCGAAGGCGGTGACGGCCGATGGCTTTGAGCTGACCGAGAGCCTGGCTGGCATCGACGCTGACAGCGCGGACATCGTCGTCACCGATCACCACCGCCCCGAGCTCGGAGTTCTGCTGCGCGACGCGCTGGCAGCGCAAGCCCGCTGGGTCGGCATCATGGGCAACCCGCGGCATGAGGGGCCACATGTCGCCGCGCTAACCGAGCTGGGCGTGCCGGCCACCGAGATCAGCAAGGTGCACCGTCCGATCGGTGTGAACATCGGCTCACGGACTCCGGCCGAGATCGCCATCGCGACCATGGCCGGACTCATCGCGGACCGCAACGGCAAGCCCGGCGGCTTCACGTTCTGACCGGTCGACGAAACCCGGGGAGAGCGAATGCCTGATGGGGCCGGTTATCCGGGAACGCCACTGGCCCGAAAGCTCGGCATCGGCGAAGGCGACGAGATTGCCCTGATCGGCGCGCCTGAGCGGTTCGAAGACACGCTCGGGGACCTGCCGGACGTTGCCAGCCTGCACACCAACCTGGCGGACGACGCCCGCTATGACGTGATCGTGGCCTTCGTCACCCAGCGGGCTGAGCTGGAGGCAGAGCTGCCGAGGCTTCGCGCCCGGATGGCTCCTGCGTGCGGATTGTGGATCGCCTGGCCCAAGCGGGCCAGCAGAGTGCCAACCGACGTGACCGACCAGGTCATCCGGGATGTCGTGCTGCCAACCGGGCTCGTGGACAACAAAGTGTGCGCCATCGACGACACGTGGTCCGGGCTGCGCCTGGTGATCCGCAGGGAGAACCGGGCCTGATTCAGGGTTGGGTCCGGGTGCTTCCTGATGTGCTGCCAGCATTGCGGAGCGCAAGCTAGCTGACATGAACAGCAATACCGAGCGACCGCAACTACGGCGGCCTGCAAACGGCCGGATGGTGGCTGGCGTCTGCGCCGCCATCGGGCGGCACTTCAACGTCGACGTGACGATCGTGCGGGTGATTTTCGCCGTGCTGACGATCGCCGGCTTCACCGGGCTGGCCTATCTGGGCGGCCTGCCCCTGTACCTCGGCGGGATCCCGCTCTATCTCGCTTGCTGGCTACTGATTCCCGAGGATGGCAGCGACCAGTCCATCGCCGCCCGTTTCATCAAGAACAGGCAGCGCACTCCGGACTGAGCGCCGCTCCTGCCAGGCGACCAGTCGGCAGGCGTCCTACTCGACCAGCAGCTCGCCCTCGAACCTGCCGAGGTCCTCCCGGTACAACTCCAGGCCGACGCCATTGGGGTCACGGAAGTACATGCTGTCGTCAGCGCCGCGGTCCGGACCCAGATAGTCCACCCCGGCTGCATCGAGCTTCTTCTTCGCCTCAGCGAACTGGCTGGCCGACACCGAGATGGCCAGGTGCTGCACGCCGCCGATGGTCTCCTGCCAGGCCGGGTGATCATGACCAGGGAAGTCGAAAAAGCCGAGCAGGTTGTGATTGCCGATGTCGAAGAAGAAGTGGTTAGAGCCCGCGTAGTCGCGGTTCTCCACCAGTTCGACCAGCGGAAAGCCCAAGAACTCCTGGTAGAACTTGATCGTTTCCTCTGCGTCCTTGCAGATCAGCGCCAGGTGATGCACACCGCTGACAGTTGTGGCCGGGCGGTCGGCTAGCGGGCGCAGATAGCGCTTGCGCAAGTCTTCCCTGCGGGCCCGGACGCGGGCAAGCTCATCGCCCTGTGGCTCTGGCATTAGCTGACTCCTTACGTCGCAACACCAGTGTGCCAGTCTTCGGGATGGATGCGACGCCTGAGCACCCAGCCGGGCAGGCCGTGCGCGTGGTCTGCCAGTTGCGTCGGCGGCACGGCGATCGTCGGGCATTGGGCATGCGCCACGCAGTACCTGCTGACCTTGCAGGCCAGCAGACGTCGCATTGCCCCGTGCCGGCCCGCGCCGATAACCAGCACGTCACCTGCCTTGCTGGCCACATCGGTGAGCACCAGGCCGGCCTCGCCCCTGATGACCGCCGGGCTGAAGGGCAGATCGGCAGGCGGCCCGCCGATGGCCAGGTCTATGGCTTTCCACAACCGGTCCCAGGCGGCCTGCTTCCAGATCTGGCGAAGCGGCGGGCACGGGCTCCGGCGGTCTGCGAGGTCGCCGCCGGGCGGAGTCCAGGCGAGCACAGCCACCAGCACCGCATTGTCGTTTCTGGCCATCTCGGCCGCGTACCGCAGGGCCTGAAGGCTCCCCGCTGATCCACCTACGCCCACGACGACTCTCCGCACGTACACCCCAGGGCTCCTTCCCCGCGCTGAGGCTCTCAGTCAATCGCCGGAATCGCGGTACAGGCCCCGCGCTAACAGCCTCCATGCGGCCAGGCAGCCGTAGCAAACGGCATTCATATGCAAACTGCCCGATATCCCCGATTGTGACGCTGGATATCTTTTGATAGTCTCTCTCTTATCCGACAGGCTCGCATAACTATCGGGAGGTGCACCCATGCCGGACGCTCAGCTCTCGGCCGCACACGGCAGGCGCCGCTGGTGGGCGCTCGGAGCGCTGGCGATCAGCGTCCTGGTAGTCGGCCTCGACCTTTTCGTCCTCTCGCTCGCCCTGCCGACACTGGCCGTCGACCTGCACGCCTCCACCGGCGACCTGCAGTGGTTCGTCGATGCCTACAGCCTGGTCCTGGCGGCGGCGTTGCTGCCCGCCGGACTGCTCGGCGACCGGATCGGCCGCAAGAAACTACTGATATCCGCGCTCGCGGTGTTCGGCATCGCGTCGCTGGCCTGCGCCTATTCGTCGTCCACAGGCGAACTCATCGCGGCGCGGGCGGTGCTGGGGCTCGCGGCCGCAGTCATCCTGCCGCTGGCTCTCGCCGTGCTGCCGGTGATGTTCACTCCCGAGGAACGCCCGAAGGCGATCGCCGTCGTCGGCGGCGCGACCTTCGTGGGCTACCCGCTCGGCCCGATCCTGGGCGGCTGGCTGCTCGATCACTTCTGGTGGGGATCGGTCTTCCTGATCAACGTCCCGATCGTCGCGCTGGCCCTCGCGGCGGTGACATTCCTGATGCCAGAGTCCCGCGGCACCGGGCGTTTCCGGATTGACGTCACCGGTGTGCTCATCTCCAGCGCCGGCCTGGTCTCGCTGACTTATGGGGTCATCCGGGCCGGTCAGAACGGGTGGTCGGACACCCTCGCGGTGACCACCATGGTGGCCGGCGCAGCTGCGCTCGGCTTGTTCGTGGCCTGGGAACGCATTGTCAGCCGCCGGGATGGCGGACAGCCACTGGTCGACTTGAGCCTCTTCTCCTCCCCAAGCTTTACCTGGGGGACCACGCTGTCGACGATGATCTCGTTCGCGCTGTTCGGCCTCACGTTCGCGATGCCGCAGTTCTTCCTCGACGTCAAAGGGCTCGACTCGATGGCCAGCGGGATCCGGATGCTGCCGCTCATCGGCGGCCTGGCAGTCGGTCTCGGCATCGGGCAACGGCTGCAGAGCACGCGCAAGTCAGCTGATGGCGGTCCAGACCGGCCACCGGTGCTGGGTATGCGGCCGGTCGGCACGGGCGGGTTTGCCATCATGGCCGCGGCCCTCGCCGTCGGCACGGCCACTTCGGCTGCTAGCGGCACAGGCTTCACGTCCTGGTGGTTCGCGGTAACCGGACTCGGCCTGGGCCTCGCGATGCCGACCATGCTCAATGCCGCACTCAGCGCGCTGACGCCCGAGCGCAGCGGGTCTGGCTCGGCGCTGATGACCGCGGCCCGGCAGGTGGGCGCGACGGTCGGGATCGCGGTACTCGGCACCGTGCTCAACTCGGTCTACCGCAGCCACCTCAGCGCCGCAGGGCTGCCAGCAGCGGCGGCAGCCGCAAGGAACAGCGTCGGATCAGGCGTTGAGGCCGCCGCCCGGCTCGGCTCGGCACCGCTGCTCGTGGCGGTGCATGACGCGTACGCCAGCGGAGTCGACGTCATGCTCTGGGTCTGCGCCGCGATCGCGGCCGCGGCCGCCATGCTTGCTGCCTTGTTCCTGCCGCGTAGACCGGCCCGGCGAGCCCCGGGCAGTGTGCCGCCAGCCGCAGACACGTCAGCCCCCGACGCGCCGGCCGCCGAGGCGCCAGCCGGCGCTGAATTCGATACCGCCGGGGCAGAATGACTGGCATGACCGACGTGCCTGCCAGTCAATCCGGCCTCCGCGAGCGGAAGAAAGCCAGGACGCGTGCTGCCATCAGGCAGCACGCGCTCCGGCTCTTCCGGGAGCAGGGTTACGCCGCGACCACGATCGAGCAGATCGCCGATGCGGCGGAAGTCTCGCCCGCCACCTTCTTCCGCTACTTCCCCACCAAAGAGGACGTC
The DNA here is from genome assembly GCA_035570295.1 of Streptosporangiaceae bacterium. GTDB lineage: Bacteria > Actinomycetota > Actinomycetes > Streptosporangiales > Streptosporangiaceae > JAJYUU01. The sequence continues at coordinate 6,046 of DATMMA010000384.1, read as the reverse complement.
GTACTGCAGGACGACCTTGACATCATCACGGCCGAGGCGCTCGATGCCCAGCCACCCGGCCTGAGCCCGATCGCCGCGTTCCGTGCCGCGTCCGCGGCGACGCTGGCGTCACTGAGTCCGGAGGACCTCCGCCGGTTCAGGGACACCGCGGAACTGACCGCGACGGTTCCCGAGGTGCGAGCGCGGGCAATCGACGAGTTCGTCCGCACCATCAACCAGATAGCGGACGCCATCGCCAGGAGGACCGGCCGGGATCCCGGCGACTTCGAAGTACGCAACATGGCTGGCGCGATCATCGGGGTCATCATGTCCGTCACCACCACGTACGGCGGGAGCACCTGGACGCCGGAAGCGATGACTGACGTAGCGGGCTTGTTCGCGCGCATCGACATGGCGCTCGCGCATCTTGAGCAAGGCCTGCCACTTTGAAATGCGTCACAACACAGCGTGCCCTGCCCCACGGGGGAAGGGGCAGGGCACGCTGCGCTCGGTTATCCACTTGGTGGAATCCGGCTGGCCAGGCGGCAAGGTACGGCTGACCAGCCGGAGGTCAATGGGGTAACAGCCTCGATTGGTTGACAACCTTGGGAACTGTCCCGGCGGGTATCACGAAGCGTTACGAGTATGGGACGCAGCGCTATCTAAGCCGGTTCCATTATGAGACGCAGATCACAACCACGGGGTTATCAGGCCACTGACCAGCGGGTCAGAGCCAGGCGACCACCCGGAGGCCCGGGAATGTTGCGCGTTCAATTACTGTTCTCGCAGCAGGCCAGGGCAGACCAGGCGCGGGCTGGCCGGGCACACTCATAAGCGCCAAGGAGGAAGTCATGCCAGCTGTGACAGTCGAAGACATCCTTGTGCTGCCGCGCGTCAGCGAGCCGGATCGGGCAACGGCGGAGGACCGGCCAGTGCTGTCGGTCACGACCGCGCCATCCGCATTCGAAGGCGAGGGCTTCCCGGTCCGCCGCGCGTTCGCCGGCGTCGAGTTGCGCGAACTGGACCCCTTCATTCACATGGACCAGATGGGCGAGGTCGACTACGCGCCGGGCGAGCCGAAGGGCACCTCGTGGCATCCGCACCGTGGCTTCGAGACCGTGACGTACATAATCGACGGGACCTTCCGCCACCAGGATTCCAACGGCGGCGGCGGCCTGATCACCAACGGCGATACCCAGTGGATGACGGCTGGCGGCGGCATCCTGCACATTGAAGAGCCGCCCGAAGACCTGGTGATGAGCGGTGGTCTGTTCCACGGCTTCCAGCTATGGGTGAACCTGCCTTCCCGGCTCAAGATGGCACCGCCGCGCTACCAGGACATCCGCGCCGGGCAGGTCGCGCTGCTCAGTTCCGCTGACGGGGGCGCGCTGGTGCGCGTCATCGCCGGAGAGGTCGACGGGCACGCCGGGCCCGGCGTTACGCACACGCCGATAACGCTGCTGCACGTGACAGTCGAGCCCGGAGCGGAGTTCCGGCTGCCCTGGCGGCGCGACTTCAACGCGCTCGGCTACGTACTGGCTGGTTCGGGGACCGTCGGCGCCGCCCGGCGCCCGGTCAAGACCGGCCAGCTGGCCGTATTCGGCCCAGGTGACGTGCTGACGCTCGGCGCGCAGCGGAGCATGGACGGCCCGAGCGAAAAGCTGGATGTGCTCGTACTCGGCGGCCAGCCGATCCGCGAGCCAGTTGCGGCCTACGGCCCGTTCGTCATGAATACCAGGGCGGAACTGGTCAAGGCGTTCGAGGATTACCAGGCCGGCCGGCTTGGTTCAATCCCGGCAGTGCGCGCGCCGCTACCGGACGAGCCGCACCCCGGCCACGACGTCCTGTAACGACCGACCGGGCGTCTGGGCTGGTGAGCAAGGCGCCGTAAGCTGGCGGAGCCGCGCTGCGTCATCCTGCCGGTGGCGCAGCGCGGCTCAGCGTCTCCGTCCGCGGTACCTGTGCGGCGGATCAGTATCGCCGATCAGACCCCGGCCCGGCGAACCTCGAAAGTGAAACAGCCGAACTCGAGAGCCCGGCCGTGCACGAGCGCGACTGCGGGATCAGCGAACATCTCGGCCAGCGCCGACTCGACCGGCACCGGGCTGCCGTCCGGGTCTGGATCGACCAGCCGCCCGCCGGCGATGCGACCGTCGGCGCTATAGGCGCGCAGCACCCGGGCGCTCGTCGCGAACGACGCGGGATAGCCGGTCCCGACCGGGCCATCGCATTCGGCCGCATGAATGAAGACCGGCCCGACCTCGTCGTAGGGACCGGGCTCTGCGCCGGCCTCGCGCGCCCACCTGCGCAGCGGCGCGTACGACACCAGCGCCACGTGCTCACCGGGGCGGATCCGGCGCAGGCAGCAGCGTAGCGGCGCGCCGCCCTCGGCATCAGTCAGCAGGACGGGGGCATTGCCGGCATCATCCGTGTCGCGCAAGCCGGCCAGCACCTCGGGAGCGATCGCGCGCACTTCGAAGCCAGTGCCTAGCGGAGTCAGCGTTGTCATAACCCCAGGATCAAGGCCGGGAACGGGCATTGCTGGCGAGATCACGACGGCAAGTTCGCGGCCTGTCCGGGGGGCAGATGCCGGTCGCTTGCCTTAGGAGGCCTGCGTGCGGGCTGGCTCGGCACGGGCTGGCTCGGCTGCCAGTCGGCGCAGCGCGCTACGGACGACTTCCGGATCGTAGGTGCTCCAGTACGGCGGCAACGACGCCCGCAGGAAACTCCCGTAACGTGCCGTCGCCAGCCGCGGGTCCAGGATCGCGATCACGCCTCGATCATCGACCGTCCGCAGCAGCCGTCCGGTGCCCTGTGCCAGTAGCAGCGCGGCCTGCGATGCCGCCACGGTCATGAAGCCGTTGCCGCCGCGCGCCGCTACCGCCCGCTGCCGCGCCGAAGCCAGCGGGTCGTCGGGCCGCGGGAACGGGATCCGGTCGATCACCACGAGCTGAAGCGACCGTCCCGGCACGTCGACACCCTGCCAGAGCGACAAGGTGCCGAACAGGCAGCTCGCCTCGTCTTCGGCAAACTTGGTGACCAGCAGCCCTGTCGAGTCCTCGCCCTGGCAGAGCAGCGGCACGCCGATCTCGCCGCGCAGCGCATCAGCAGCCTGCCGGGCCGCCCGCATCGAGGAGAACAGCCCGAGAGTGCGCCCGCCAGACGCCTCAATCAGTTCACGCAACTCGGTCAGGTACGCGTCCGGCAGTCCGTCGCGGCCAGGCTGCGGCAGATGCCGCGCGACGTACAGAATTGCGCTGCGCCGGTGGTCGAACGGCGAGCCGACATCCAGGCCAGTCCAGCCGAGCCCGCTACCTTGTTCGCTGGAGTTGCAGTCGTCCGCACTGCTCCCCGGCACCTCCTCGGGTTGGACGGCGGCCTGAGCAACCCGGTCGGATAGGCCTAGCTGCGGCAGGCCCCACTGCCGCGCCAACGGCTCGAACGACCCGCCGAGCGTGAGCGTCGCTGACGTCAGGATCACGGTGCCCGGCTTGAACAGCCGCTCCGCGAGCAGGCCGCCGACCTGCAGCGGTGCGACCCGCAGGGTGTCCGGCCGGGCGGACTCCTCACTCGCCGCCCGGTCCAGCCACACGACCTCGAGCCGCGCCGAGATCTCGGCTGCGTAGGCGGCGATGATCCGGCTCGCGTTCTCCGTCACCTCATCCAATGCCACGGTGGCGACCCGCATGGCCGCCAGCCGCTCGGCGTCGTCGTCGCCGGATTGACGGCGCAGGTCAGCTGCGCAAGCCGCGGCCCCGTCCCGCACCACGGCGAGCGCTTCCTCGAGTTGCTCGGCCAGCACGTCGAGACGCCCGGCCTGAGTGTCCGCCAGCGCGAGCTCGAGACCTTCGGCTGCGCCGCGCAGGCGGCCAGAAAGCTCCTCACCCGCGAGCCTGCTGCAGCGGCGGGCCGCGGCGTCGACCGCTGCGGCTGACAACTCTCCCGAGGCGACGCTGGTGACCCGGTCAACCAGGTCATGCGCCTCGTCGATGACGACGACGTCGTGCTCGGGCAGCACGATATTGTTCTCGATCGCGTCGATGGCGAGCAGCGCATGGTTGGTGACGACGATGTCCGCTTCGCCAGCGGATTCACGAGCCAGCTCAGCGAAGCACTGGCTGCCGAACGGGCATTTCGCCGCGCCGATGCACTCCCTCGCGTTGACCGACACCTGCCGCCACGCACGGTCATCGACACCGGGAACGAGCTCGTCCCTGTCTCCGCTGTCCGTCGTCTCAGCCCACTCGTGCAGCCGGGTAACCTGCCGCCCGACCGCTGACACTGACCGTGAGTCGAACAGCGAGTCGGCCGGATCTTCAGGCGCGCTGCCGTGCACTTTGTTCAGGCACAAGTAGTTCCGCCTGCCCTTGAGAATCGCGAACACTGGCTCACGGCCGAGCAAATCCGAAAGTGAGGCCGACAGCCGTGGCAGGTCGCGTTCGATGAGCTGGCGCTGCAGCGCGATCGTGGCTGTCGAGATCACGACGGGCTTGCCGGATTCGCCCAGCGCGTGGCGCACCGCGGGGACCAGATAGGCCAGTGACTTGCCCGTTCCCGTCCCCGCTTGCACGGCCAGATGCTGCCGGGATCCCATCGCCTGGTGGACCGCCTCGGCCATCGCGACCTGTCCCGGCCGCTGAGCGCCGCCGATCCCGGACACCGCCGTCGCCAGCAGGATGTCGATCTCAGGCAACTCGGTGGGCACTCCGGTCATCTTGGCACGCTACCGCCTGTGGGGTTACGCGAGGATCGCGCGGCCGATCATCTGCCTGGGTTTCGCGGGTAGGCAGCATAAGCTTTTCACTCGCCTGCTCAATGCTAACTAATGTCGGCGAGGCCTTCGCGTGTCAACTCGGCGTGGGTGCCGCCAGCAAGACGCCGATTTTCTCCTCCGCGGCGGTCTTGTCGGCCGCGGTCGGGCCGTGGCAGCGCAAGATGACCGCAGCGCCGGTTTCCTGCCGGACCAGGCCGGCCAGCGATCCGGGCTCGCTCCCCCGACAGCTTCATCCGAGGGACTCAGAATGCGAGCGCAGACGCCACAGCGCGGATCGCCCAGCCAGAGCGGCGTTCTTTCGCTATCACAGGCGCCAGCGTCTGCCGGACTTCGCTTGTGCTTTGGCCTTCGCTTGTGCCTTGGCCTTCGCCTCGCGCTCCTTGTCGCCGATCTCCCCGAAGATAACGGCCGCAGAGTGGAAAGCATCGCCTGCCTCTCGCAAAGACTGGGCTTTGGACAGCGCGGCCCCGAGCTCGTAGAGACTCTCGGCCTCGCGTCTGCTGTCGCCAATCTGGCGGGAAATTCCGGCGGCCTCGCGCAACGCCGCCGACGCTTCCCCCGGCCGGTCCCGCTTGAGAACGTCGGCGAGGTTGCGCAGCATGAAAGCCCGGCCTGCGAGATCCCCGAAGTCTCTATAGCACCGGACCGAGTCGGTCAGCGTGGCGACAGCCTCATCGATCTGCTCTAACTTGAAGCGGGCCAACCCGAGCACTCCCAGGGCCTCGCCTTCCCGATGCAGGTCCGCGGTCTCTCGAAAGGCGGCAACGGCGCCCTGGCCAGCCACGATGGCGTCGGTTAGCAGACGCTGGCCTATCAGTATGTACGTGAGATTAACCATGGCGTTGCCGACGCCATGTCTGTTCCCCGTCTCCTGGTAGATTGCCGCTGCTTCCCGGCCGGACGCGAGAGCCTCGTCATTGCGGCCCACGTTGCCAAGGGCCGGGCTCGCGTAGCTCAGCGCTTCCGCCTCGTCATTACGGTCGCCCGTCGCGCGGAAGATCACTATCGCCTGCTCGCTGGCGGTCAGTGCGTCTTGGAAGCGGCCCAGCCGAAAGAGCGCGATCCCCTGCCAGATCAGGGCGCGGCCCTCGCCCGTCCGATCCGCGAGCCTGTCGGCGGCTGCTGCAGCGACGACGGCGACGTCCAGCATTTCCGCATACAGCTGCCGGCTCTCGAGGTATCCCTCCAGCGCGAACGAGAGCTCAAGGGCGACAGAGTCAAAGCCCTCCTCCACCGCCGCGGATAGCCCGGCCATCAGCGCGGATCGCTGGGAGTCGAACCAGTTCAGCGTGT
>DATMMA010000383.1:0-18506 GCA_035570295.1 Streptosporangiaceae bacterium | reverse complement strand
CGCGTTCGCGCTCACCTTGATCGTTTGGGTGTTGTGGGCTTTCAAGATGGGCTTTGGCTCGCCCTGGATCTCGACGTTCGTTGGCAAGCCAGCCACGGTCGTCGGCGCCGGGGGAGAGCAGGCACAAGCCAGCATCCCGCTGCTGAAGGGCCTGATGCCGAACTTCAGGTTCCCCGAGGGCTCGCTGGTCTACTTCCAGTTTGTCTTCGCCGCCATTACGCCGATCCTGTTTATCGGCAGCGTGATCGGCCGGATCAAGTTCAAGGTGTGGCTGATCTTCGTGCCGCTCTGGATCACTTTCGCCTATGCCGTCAACGCCTTCCTGCTATGGGGCGGCGGCTTCTGGGCGGGCAAGGGCGCACTGGACTTCTCCGGTGGCTACGTCATTCACCTGGCGGCTGGTGTGTCCGGCTTCGTGGCTGCCGCCATGGTTGGTCCGCGGCTGGCCCGCGACCGGGAGAAGGCAGTCCCGAACAACCTGCTTTTCATCGCGGTCGGCGCCGGCATCCTGTGGCTCGGCTGGAACGGCTTTAACGGCGGTGACCCGTACTTCGCTGGTGCGGACGCGAGCGCTGCTGTGATCAACACCAACCTGGCCACTGCCGTCGCCATGATGACCTGGATCATCATGGACATGGGCTTCGGCAAGGACAAGAAGCCCACGTTCCTCGGCGGCGTCAACGGCATGATCTGCGGCCTGGTCGGCATCACGCCGGCCGCCGGTTACGTCAACGGTGTCGGCGCGATCGTCATCGGCGCGGTGACGTCAGGCCTGGTCTGGTCCCTCTTCGGTTACCTGCCGCGGAAGGTCTGGCCGTTCAACAAGGTCGACGACGCACTCGGTGTGGTCTACACGCACGGTTTCGCCGGACTGTTCGGCGGACTGCTCGTTGGCTTGCTTGCCGACCCGAAGATGATCGTCTACCTCGGCCTCGGCAAGAACCCGGACGTGACGACGGCCGGCTTGTTCTACGGTCACCCGAAGCAGCTGCTGATCCAGGCCGGCGCTGCCCTCACGGTCATCGTCTGGGACGCGATCGTCACCTACGTGATCCTGCGCGTGATCAAGTTCTTCACGCCGCTGCGCATGTCGGACGCCGAGCTGGTGGCCGGCGACATCATGGTCCACGGCGAGGTGGCGTACCCGGTGGAAGAGCCTGAACTGGCCCCGGCCATGGTGGGCGACGGAACGCCTGACGGCCAGCTGCCTGAGCACGCCTACGCGCAGGCGCCGCACGAGGTGATCAGCGACTGAGGCTGCGCTGCGGCCGGGCGAAGCAGCGCACCTAGTTCGGGAACGGGCAGTCGCGGGGCCAGACGCTTCGCGACTGCCCGGCTGCAGCGAGCAAAGGCGAAAGCAATGCCTCCATTTCCGCCGAATACTGCCCTGTGGCTGTAAGAATGCCACCAAGCATTGGGTCCATGGCCAACGGAGGCCACCTTGAAGCGAATGCTCACCTGTTTAGCAGCTGTGGCCGTCGCGGCTGCAGGATCTGCAGCCGCATCCGCCGCTACGGTCGCGACGGGATCGCATTGGGTCATTCAATCGACACCCAACCGGGCAGTCCCGGATAATCAGTTCCAGGGCATATCGTGCACCTCGGGCAGGGCCTGCACAGCGGTCGGCAGCTCGGGTCCGCTTGCGGTGTGGCTCGGCTACAGCCCTGGTCGGCCGTTTGCCCCGATGGCCCAGCGCTCTGGCGCGAAGGCAACGAAGACCACGACGCTCGCCGAGCGATGGGATGGCGCGCACTGGCGCATCGAGCCGACACCGAACCCGGCCGGATCGGCTAACAGTTCGCTGAACGGCGTAGCGTGCTCGTCCCTGCGCGCATGCACCGCTGTCGGCAGCGCGGTTGCGGGAACTACTTTCGCACCACTGGCTGAGCGATGGAACGGGACCCGATGGTCGATCGAGCGGACGCCGCGCCCGACGGGATCTACGAACAGCGAACTGCTGAGCGTGTCATGCCCGACTTCGCACGAGTGCATCGCGGTTGGCGATTACGAGACAACCTCGAATGGCTTTTCCGGATTCGCGGAGCGCTGGAACGGGTCACGCTGGGCGCTCGCCGGTCTGGTTCGGCCGGGCGCTAGTGCGTTCTTGGACTCGGTCTCGTGTTCGTCGGCAAGGCTTTGCATGGCGGTCGGCGGGTACGAGGTCACGACCACCAGCTTGCCGCTAGCCGAACGGTGGACCGGCCGGTGGCGTAAGCAGCACACGCCCGGCACTGGTTCGCTGTATGGCGTGTCCTGCGCGACGTCCTCCCAGTGCACCGCTGTAGGGAGTCAGCCGAACGCTCAGCCAGGGGAGTCGGCAGTGCTGGCGATGCAGTGGAAGGACCGGAGGTGGAAGACACATTCCGCGCCCGAGCCTGCTGGTTCCACCCAGGGATTCCTGCGCGGCGTGTCCTGCCCGACAGTAACTTCATGCGCGGCAGCCGGTTGGGCCGAGCTGGCGACAGCCGTGACGGTAGCTGACCACTGGAACGGAACAAGCTGGACGCTTGAGCGCACCGCCAAGCCGACCGGGTCGCAGGGATCCAGTTTCACCGGCGTCTGGTGCGGCGCGCATAGCGCGTGCCGGGCCTCGGGAGGTTACGACCTGCCCTCCAGCGTTAAGGCCCTGGTCGAACGCCGCTGACGGCAGATCTCACGGTCGGTGCTTGTCACCAAACAACTAGGGTGTAGTGGCAGGAAAGATGCGGGCCGAGAGGCGCTGCAACGGGATGCTCTGATCCCGCCACGCTCGGCTTCTACTGCATCCCGTAAGGGCGCCTCCGAGAAAAGGAGGCGCCAATGAGCGGCACCGCAGCCGAAACGCTTGTGGGCGGCCCGAGTGATGATGAGCTGGCCGCTCTGGCGAAGGCGGACCTGCACGTCCACCTTGTGGGCTCGGCCGCGCCGCAGACCGTGGCTGCTCTGGCTGCTCGTCATCCGGAAAGCGGCGTGCCCGCGGACGTCGATGAGCTGAAGGCATTTTTTGCCTTCAGGGATTTCACGCACTTCCTGAATGTCTACACCGCTGTTAGCGGCCTGATCCGCGCCCCGGAGGACGTTGTCACCCTGGTGACCGGCCTAGCCGTGGACATGCGGGCCGAGGGGACGGCCTATGCGGAAGTCACCGTCACCCCAGTTTCACATCTGCAGGCGGGGATTGCGGCCAGCGAGCTGGCGCAGGCACTCGACGCCGGTGTTTCCGCCGCTCGTGCCGAGGGCGTGGAACTGGCCTGGGTCTACGACATATCCGGAGGCGATGGACGCGAGGGCGCCCAGCAGACTCTCGACGCCGCCCTGCACCACCCGCCTGCCGCGCTGATCGGCTTCGGCTTGGGCGGCCCGGAGGCGGGAATATGGCGCGACAGTTATCGCGACGCGTTCGCTATCGCCCGCGCCGCCGGGCTCCACAGCCTGCCGCACGCCGGAGAGAGCGTAGGCCCGCACGAGGTATGGGCAGCCATTGACGGGCTGGGAGCCGAGCGGATCGGCCACGGCATTGCCGCTGCCGACGACCCGGCCCTGCTCGACCGACTACGCGACGAGCAGATCACTTTGGAGATCTGCCCGTCCAGTAATGTCGCAACCGGAGTCGTACCGTCTCTTGCCGAGCACCCGCTCCCGCGGCTACTGGATGCCGGAGTGCCGGTTGTCCTCGGCAGCGACGACCCGCCGATGTTCAACACCACGCTGGTCGAGGAGTACCGGCGCGTCCGCGACCAGTTCGGGCTGAGTGCTCGCCAGCTGCGCGCACTCGCTCGTGCGAGCATCGAGGCCAGCTTCGCCCCGCCAGCTCTGAAACAGCAGCTTCTGAGCAGTCAGGATGGGCCGGGCATTGCATGCCCCAGGCCTTGAGCACCGGCCTGCAGGGACTTTTGAGCGAACCGGAACCTAGACAAGACGTGACTCCGGTGTTTGGCTCAGGCACGCATGATGTGGCACGGGCAGACGAGATCGGCCACACGCATCTCAAGCACGCCATGGCCAAGCTGGGCTGACCTAGCGGCCGCCGCCGAGGTTCACAGAGGAGTGCAGGTGGGATCGCAACCGGACAAGGCCGGCGTGGCGTCCGGGGGAGCCGCGCAGCATCCCCTCGATCCGCTGACCGCAGACGAGATCCGCCACGCGGTCAAGATCATCAGGCAGGACGGGCGTGCCACTGCGGCGATGCGATTCGTGTCAGTCGGCCTGCAGGAGCCGCGGAGGAGTGATATCGCGCCCGCCCGGCCGGATCAGGTGCTACGGCGCGAGGCGTTCATTGTGGCTCTCGAACCGCGCCAGCACATGACCTGCGAAATAGTCGTGTCGCTCACCGCGGGGTCTGTCCTGTCATGGCGGGCGGTCCCAGGCGTCCGGGCACCGGTCACGCTCGGCGAGTACGCCGAATGCGAGCGGCTGGTCCGAGCCGACCAGGAGTTCCGCGACGGCTTGCGACGGCGGGGCATCGACAACCCCGATCAGGTCCTCGTTGAGCCGTGGGGCATCGGCACGTTCACTCGGGAAGAGGACGCGGGCAGGCGCCTGGTGTGGACGCTGTGCTTCTACCGGGCCAGCCCGGATGATAACCCGTACGCCAAACCGATCCACGGGCTGCACGCGGTGGTGGATCTCGATGACATGGCCGTTGTCCGGGTCGAGGATCTCGGGACCGTCCCGCTGCCCCCCGGCACCGGGGACTACACGACTGGCAGCACTGCCTTCCGCGGCGGGCTGAAACCCCTTGAGGTCCGGCAGCCGGATGGCGTGAGCTTCACCATCGAGGGGCGGGAGGTGCGCTGGCAGAAGTGGCGTTTGCGGCTGGGGTTCAACGCGCGCGAAGGACTCGTGCTGCACACGATCGGCTACGAGGACGACGGCAGGCTGCGCTCGGTCATTCACCGGGCATCGGTTGCCGAACTCGTCATCCCGTACGGCGATCCGAGACCGTTCCAGGGATGGCGTAACGCTTTCGACATCGGCGAGTACGGCATCGGCATCATGACCAACTCCCTGGAGCTGGGCTGTGACTGCCTCGGGGAGATCCGGTACTTCGATGCCCTGCTGGCCGACGACCGGGGAGAGCCGTACACGATCAAAAACGCTATCTGCGTGCACGAGGAGGACGATGGCATCCTCTGGAAGCACTTCGACGCCGGGCTGGGTTGCACGGAGGTGCGAAGGAGCCGCCGCCTTGTGGTGTCTTTCATCATCACTGCGGGCAACTACGAATACGGCTTCTACTGGTACTTCTACCAGGACGGCACCATCGAGCTCGAAGTCAAGTTGACTGGCATCGTGCTTACCGCCGCGCTCAATCCCGGCGGGGCCAGCGACTTCGGAACGGTCGTGGCCGCGCAGACCCTCGCGTCCCACCACCAGCACTTCTTCAGCATCCGGCTCGACATGGCAGTCGACGGGCCGGCTAACTCCGTCTATGAAATAGAAACCGAGCCCGTCCCGGCCGGGCCGCAGAACCCTTACGGCAACGCCTTCCGCCCGCGCCGGATGCTGCTGCGAACCGAGTCGGAAGCCGGGCGGCTGATCAACCCGCTCACCGCCCGGCACTGGCTGGTGGTCAACCCGAACATCGCCAACGCCTGGGGCCAGCCGGTTGGCTACAAGCTCGTCCCCGGCAGCAACGTCCTGCCGTTCGCGCACGAGGACGCGTCCATCGTCCAGCGTGCCGGGTTCATGACCAGGCACCTGTGGGTGACACCGTTTGCCGAGGCCGAGCGATTCCCTGCCGGGGAGTATCCCAATCAGCATCCCGGAGGTGCTGGCTTGCCCGAATGGACCAAGGCGAACCGGCCCATTGAGAACACGAACGTGGTGCTGTGGTACACCCTGGGCAGCCATCACATCCCGCGGCCCGAGGACTGGCCCGTCATGCCGGTGGAGAAAGTCAGCTTCGCCCTCAAACCGTTCGGCTTCTTCGACAGCAACCCGTCCCTGGACGTGCCGCCCCCAGGGGAGCACGAGACGACGGAAACGTCTGGACTCATCCCTGGTTGAGCCAACGATGCGAGGGTAACCATGCCGGATAGCGCGGTCTGGGGCGGGCGTACGTGGATGCGCTGGCCGGCCCCGTCGACCGGTTCGCCATCGACCGCCTACCGGCTAATGTGCCAACCCCACCGCCGCGAGGAGACGCTATGCCGTTGTGGAATGTGTACTATCCTGCTGGCGCTTACAGCGAAGAGGAGAAGCGGGATTTCGCTGACCGCGTTGCCAGCTTCTACGCGGCCCGTGGGCTGCCGCGCTTCTATGTGGTGACCCTCTTCCACGAGGTGGACCGAGGCTCGTTCTACGTCGGAGGCGAGCCGGTAAACGATCGCGTCCGGATCGCCATCGACCACATCGCCCGCCATTACCCTGATCCGGCGAGCAAGGACTCAGCCCGGGAACGGATTGGTGCTGTGATCCAACCGTTCGCGGCTGGTAAGGGCCTGCGCTGGGAATTCCATGTCGATGAGACACCGCGCGACCTGTGGATGATCGATGGGTTGGTACCACCGCCCACCGGTTCGGAGGCCGAGCAACTGTGGGCGAAGGAGAACCGGGCGATCCGCTACTAATGGCATCCCAGCCGCCTGACCCGGGTGCGGCGAGCGGCCTAGGTGTCGTCGGTTACGCGCTAGACAGTGCTGCGGAGGTCCATGACGAATAGGTCGGTGTCGGCGGCCGGGAGCTGGGCGAAGCCGATGTGCCGGTAGAACCTGACAGCTCGCTCGTTGCCAGGGGTGACACGCAGGTGCACTCCGCTGGAACCCTGGTCCCGCAGGGCCGTGGTCAGTGTCTGGATCAGCTGCCGGCCATATCCGCGGGCCTGCAGGCGTGGCAGCAGGTCGATGTGCAGGTGTGAAGGGTAGCGTGCTGCCAGGTCGTCCGGAGTCCGGTCTGGATGGTGGATGAAGTGAGCCAGCTGCTGGTCGGGCGTCCACTGTTGTGCGGGAAGGCCGGGCGGAGGTTCGGGATAGCGAGTGCGCAGCTGGGGCCACCAGTTGCTCTCCAGCCGTTTCTCGAAGGCTTGGCTGTCAAGCGCGCCGACGATGTACCCGGCCACGCCTGAGATATCTGCCGCCACGAAGGCCAGGGATGGCTCGAACAACCCGTAGGGGGCTGCGAAGCAGTGCCCGAGCAGCTTGGGGTCGTGATAACGCGAGGTCGCGTCCTGGCCGCGGTCGCCCGTCAGGAGGCAGATCTGGTACAAGGCGTCGAGATCGGCAGGGCGGTAGGGCCGGATGCGGGCCTGGGCGCGATCCATCAGGGTTCCTCTCCGGGCGTGCCCGGGCCGGGCAGCATTAACTGCGGTTCTGGCTGCGGGACGTGCGGACCTCCCACTCAGCCACCCGGTGACCGGACACGTGCGCTGTCAGTCCGTGCCCGCGCCGGCGACGACCGAACCTGTACCTGCCGCGGCGGCCGCGCCCGGCGGCTCGTACCCGAGCAGCGGGAAGTGGCAGGCAGCCACGTGGTTGGGACCAAACGAGCGCAGCTGCGGCTCTTCCTCCACGCAGCGCTCCTGGACGAACGGGCACCTGGTACGGAACCGGCAGCCCGACGGCGGCTTAAGCGCGCTGGGCAGTTCGCCCCGGATGCCGACCTCGTTGCGCGCCTTGGCCGCCAGCGGTTCCGGGATCGGGATCGTGTCGATCAGGCCGGCGGTGTATGGGTGCGCCGGCCGCTGGTATATGTCCTCGCCGGAGCCGAGTTCCACCAGCTTCCCGAGGTACATCACGCCGATCGTGCTGGCCATGTACTTGACCACCGCCAGGTCGTGCGAGATCACTAGGTAGGTCAGCCCGTGGTCGGCCTGCAGCCGCTTCATCAGATTCAGAACCTGCGCCTGGATCGACACATCTAGCGCGCTGACCGGCTCGTCCGCCACGATCAGCCCCGGATTCAAGGTCAGCGCCCTGGCCAGCCCGATGCGCTGGCGCTGTCCACCGGAGAATTCGTGCGGGTACCGCTCGACAGCGTTGCGCGGCAGGCCGACCTCATCCATCAGCTCGAAGACCCGGTCCTGCCGCTGTTTGTGGCTGCCGATGCCCTGAGCCGCCAGCGGCTCGCTGATGATCGCACCCACCCGCATGCGCGGGTCAAGCGAAGAGTACGGATCCTGGAACATCAGCTGCAGGTCGCGTCGGTGCTGGCGCAGCGCGCCGCCGTGCATGGACGCGATGTCCCTGCCGCGCAGCAGCACTTGGCCAGCCGTGGCCTTTTCCAGCGCGACGATGACCTTGCCGATCGTCGTCTTCCCGCAGCCCGACTCGCCGACCAGGCCGAACGTCTGGCCCGCCTCTATCGTGAAGGACACGCCGGACACCGCCTTGATGCTGCCGACCTTGCGCTGCAGTACCACGCCCGCTGTCACCGGGAATTCTTTGACCAGGTCCCGCACCTCAAGCAGCGGCGCGCCGGACTCCTCCGCCACTTCGCGACCGGTCACCTCCGGCCCGGCCCCTCCCGCCGCCGCGACGCTGGCCAGAGGTTCCCGGATGCTGGCCGTGGCCTGCCGGGGAGTGCTGGTGGTCACCTTCTGCAGCGTCAGCGGGCCGTTCACTGGGTGCCAGCACGCGAACCGGTGTCCCATGTCCTCGCTGAGCAGCGATGGCTCATCGCTGGCGCATTTTTCCGTCGCCTTTGCGCAGCGCGGGGCGAACCGGCAGCCGGGCGGCGGTTGGGAAAGGTCCGGCGGCACCCCTGGGATGTTTGCCAGCCGCTCGGCGCCCGACTGGGTCAGCCGCGGAATGGAACCAAGCAGCGCTTGCGTGTAGGGGTGGTGCATGTGTGCGAACAGTTCCTCGGTGCTCGCCTCCTCCACGATCCGGCCCGCGTACATCACGTTGACCCGGTCGGTGTGCCCGGCGATCACGCCCATGTCGTGCGTGACCAGCAGGATCGCCATCCCCAGCCGACTCTTCAGGTCATCGAGCAGGGCCAGGATCTGCGCCTGGATCGTCACGTCCAGCGCCGTGGTCGGCTCGTCCGCGAGCAGCACCTTGGGCTCGCAGGACAGCGCCATCGCGATCATCACACGCTGTCGCAGGCCACCGGACAGCTGGTGCGGGTAGTCGGCCAGCCGCTCGGCTGGCCTGGGCAGTCCGACCAGCCCTAGCACCTCGGCGGCGCGATCGAGTGCCTCTTTCTTGTTGAGTCCCCGGTGCAGCCGGACTGGCTCGGACACTTGATAGCCGATGGTCTTTGTCGGGTCCAGGGACGTCAACGGATCCTGGAAGATCATCGCGATCTCGTTCCCGCGGACGGTCCGCAGGTCCGGCTCCGACAGCCCGACAAGTTCTCTGCCGTCCAGTTTGATCGAGCCCTCGGTGATGTGACCGCCAGGCGGTAGCAGGCCCAGGATGGACAGCCCGGTCATCGACTTGCCGCACCCGGACTCTCCCACGAGCCCGAGCGTCTCCCCTGGCTCGATTTGCAGGCTCACGTTACCGACCGGGTGCACCACCGACCTGCTGAGCTGGATGTCGGTGGACAGATTGTCGAGCTGGAGTACCGGTGCCATTTCGGGCGTGCTCCTTGCGTGTGTGCGTGGGTCCCGACGCCGGCGGTCAGCGCCGGCGCAGCCGGATGTCGAACGAGTCGCGCAGTGCGTCACCTACGAGGTTGCAGGCCAGCACCACCAAGACGATGCATGCGCCGACCGGGTACACGAGCCACCAGTAGCCGTTCTGCATGGAGGCGGCGCCTTTGGACAGCATGTCGCCCCAGTCCTGGGTCGGATACTGCAGTCCGAAGCCCAGGTAGCCGAGCGCGGCAACCAGGAGGATCGCATCCGCCACATTGAACGTGACATTCACGATCATCACGCCGAGCGCATTTGGGATCAGGTGCCTGCCGATCAGCCGCCAGCGCCCGGCTCCGGCGACCCGCGCCGCAGACACGAAGTCGCGGGTCCGCAACGTCAGCACCTCGCCACGGACCAGCCTGGCCGGGACGAGCCAGTAGTAGCCGCCGATGATCAGTCCCAGGCTGAGCACGGAGGCGCCGTACCTGACCGCGATGATCAGCACGACGAACAGGATCGGGATCGACAGGAAGATGTCCACGATCCGCATCATCACCGAGTCGACAACGCCACCGACCAGGCCGGCGACGGCGCCCCAGATCGATCCGAGCACCACGCCGAACGCGGCAGCGAGAAACGCCACCTCGAGCGCGGCCTGACCGCCCCGCATCAGCAGCGCTAGCTCATCGAATCCCTCGTCAGTCGTTCCGAGCGGATGGCCCGCCCCCGGTGGCAGGTCGGTGGTCAGCAGGTTGGTGTTGACAGTCTGACCGTGATAGAGGACCGGCCCGATGAAGCAGAACACCAGGAAGAACGCGATGACGGCCAAGCCGAGCACGGCCAACCGGTTGCTGGCGAACTCCCGTACGGCGAGCCGCCAGCCGCTCTGGACGGGGCCGACCTCGCCGCCTTCGGGCGCTCTCGCTGCGCCAAGCGGCCCCAGGACGGGGCTGGCAATGTTGGTCATGGTGGCCTCCTTCTCCGGCCGTCAGGCGAGCCTGATGCGCGGGTCGGCGACAGTGAGGGCGATATCGGCGACCAGGTTGCCGACGACCACTAGCGCGGCGCCGATCAGCGTGTAGGCGATCAGCACGTTGTAATCGACGTTGTTGAGGCTGTTGAAGAACAGCAGGCCGAGACCCTGGAAGTTGAACACCTGCTCAGTGATCAGGTTTCCGGCCAGTAGCACCGGGATCGACAAGCCGACCAGCGTGACCATTGGCAGGGAGGCGTTTCGCACGAGGTGGCGCAGCAGGACGAGCCGCTCCGGAAGTCCCTTGGCCCTTGCGGCCTTGATGTAGTCCTGTGCCAGCGCGTCCATTGCCGACGAACGCATGTAGCGCGAGTAACCCGCCACGTTGATCAGCGTCAGCGTCGCGATCGGCAGCGTCATCGAGTGCCAGTCGCCCATCACCCTCAACACTGAGGTGGACTGGCTGGCCTCGAAGCTGAAGATGTGCAGGGAGAGCGCGAAGATCTGGATCAAGATCAGCGCCAGGAAGAACACCGGCATCGCGTACAGGACGAACGCCGCCGTGGTGACCGCGTTGTCGCTGAGGCTGTTCCTGCGCACCGCCTGATAGATCCCGAGCGGGATAGCGATCAGAACCGACAGCAGCAGCGACATCCCGGACAGGTACAAGCTCCGAGCCCAGCGCTCATTGAGCAGGGCCGCCACGCTCTGGTTGAGCTTGTAGGAGTAGCCGAGGTTGCCGTGCAGCGCGTTGCCCAGATAGCTCAGGTACTGCACGATCCATGGCCGGTCAAATCCGTGCTCCTTGTTCCAGGCGTTGATCGACGCCGTCGTTGCCTTGGGCCCGAGCACGTCCTGCGCCGGCGAGGGGTAGATCAGGTGCAGCAGGAAGAAGATGACGATCGAGACGCCGAGGATCACGATGATCGAGGTGATCACTCTGCGGATCAGGTAAGCGCTCACTAGTCCTCCGGTCCCAGCGGGGAGGGCGCAGACGGTAGCGGGGCGGCGCCCCTGTTCTCCTGCGGTAGCAGGAGAACAGGAGCGTCCGGCCCACCCATCACTGCCTTGTGACTACTTCGTGAAGTACCAGAACTCCGGGCTGAGCTGGTACTGGGTGAGCGACTCGAACGAGGACGGCGGGCCGGAGATCGTCTTCTTCCACACCATGATTTGGTCAACCGAAGGCTGGAAGAGACTCGGTTGCTGCTGGGTGAGGTACGACGCCTCGGCCTTCACCGCATTCGGGTCGCTGCTGCTGGTCGATGCCTGGATCAGCTGGTCAGCCTTCGGGTCGGCGTACCCGCCGATGTCGTAGGTGCCCGTGCTGTTGAAGATCCCGTTCATCGTGGGGTAACTGGCGATACTGAACCCGCCGAAGTCCTCCATCGCCCACAGGTTGACGTTCTTCGGCTGCGCCACGTCGTAGTAGGTGGCGATCATGTGGTTGAAGTTGTCGGACTTCAGCGTGATGTTGATGCCGACCTTCTTGGCCTGATCCACCAGGTCGGTGATCTGCTGGCCGATGATGGCCGGGCTGGTGTTCCAGATCAGGTTGAAGGCCAGCTTGGTGCCGGCCGGGATGCCGGAGCCGCACTCGTTGCTGGCGGTACCCGGCTTGCTGCACACGTCCGTGCCGCCGGGGCTGACGGTCCAGCCGTGCGCCTTCAGGATGCTGGCCGCGGTCGACACGCTGAACGGGTAGGGGTCCGTCTTAGCGTTCGCCGGGGTGTACGGGCTCGTCGGGATCTGCGGCACCGGACCGAAGTCGAGGCCGCCCGCGCCGTGGAAGAACGCCTTGACGTAGCCCTGCTCATCCTCCAGGTGCGCGAACGCCTGGCGGAAGTACAACTGCTTGATGATGTTGTTGAAGTCGCCGGTCGTGTCCTTGAAGTTGTAGGTGACGTAGTTGAAGCCAAAGGCGGGGTACCCGAACACGTTGTACGTGCCCTCGATCGACTTCGCCTGCGGCAGGTCGGTGAATGGCAGGTAGCCCTGGTCGATGCTGCCGGACTTGACCGCGTTGAACTCGGCCGTGTCAGAAGTGAATGGCACTGCCTGCAGCGTCGACGTCTTCGACGCACGCGGGCCGCCGTAGCTGCTATTCGGCGCCATCGTGAACGCGCCAGTGGTGCTGTTGAACGAGGTCAGCTTGTACGGGCCGTCGACGACCTGCCACACCGGGTCGCTGGCATAGGTCTTGACGGACTTCGCCTGGGCAGCCAGGAACTGGTAGATCTTCGTGGCGTTCGCCGGATTCGTGAAGTCCAGGATCGGGCCGTTCGCCGACGCCTTCGCCCAGGCGTGCGCCGGCAGCGGAATGATGCCTGCCAGAGAGTTCTCGAAGAACCAGACCGGGTTAACCGGCTTGTTCAGGTTGATCACCAGCGTATGGCTGTCCGGCGTGGACATGCTGACGACCTGGTCCGGGATGCCGATCTTCGGCACGTACTGGCTGTAGTCGGCCGCGCTGATCTTGACCGCGGCCTTGGTCAGGTCGATGAAGAACTCAGCGTCCTTGGACGTGATGGGCTGGCCGTCGGACCAGTTCCAGTTCTTCATCGTGACCGTCACGGTCTTGTCACTGTTGCTCCAGACCGGATCGTTCGCCAGGCTCATCGGCTTGTTTTCCTGGACCTTCGCGCCGTTCGGGAACATGTACAGGAAGCGCCACATTTCGGCCTGGAACGAGTAGGACGTGTACACCGATCCGTTGGCGCCAGGGGTGACCGGGAAGATCCAGGTCGGTGTCGCGCCCGGTGGTTCGGCCACCGTGATGGTGCCCGAATGCGGGGTGCCCGTTTGTGCGGGCACCTTGCCGAAGGCGCCGTTCGGGGTCAGCACGACGCTGCCTCCGCTGGAACCGTTGCTGCCGCAGGCGGCCAGCGCCGTTGCACCGACGACGGCGAGCACCGCCGCCATGGCGCCCGTGCGGATTAATGTTCTCATTCGGATCCTCCTGGCTAGCTGACGCGGTGCCTTGCTTGCCGAATCGGGCTCGCGCGCCGCACCACGCGTGGCACTCGCGGACTAGAAACTTGACCGAAGCGTAGATCTGAAATGGGCGGCGGGCCTAGAGGAGCCAATGTCACGTTTTGTTATCGGTCAGGCGTGGTTGACGCGATCCCGAGGACGGCGAGGTGGCGACGGCGAAGAGCAAGGAAATCACGAGGCGTTTGCTGCTGCGCGCTGTTTCCGCTGCTCAACTGCATCAAGGGCTAATGGATTACGGTGCTGACCGGGCTGCGGGCGGTGACAAAAGGAGAGCGAGTCCGAGATCGGAGGTCTGATAAAGGACCGCGCGTCCGCGGCGCTGCCGCTGCACCAGCTGCCCGCGGTGCAGGAAGCCAAGGTGCTGGGAGACAGCGCTCGGCGTAACGCCAAGCTGGCGTGCCAGGGTCGTGGTGGTCGCGGGGGACCGCAGCGCGCTGAGCAGCCGGGCCCGTGACACCCCGAGCAGGTGCTCGGCGGGCGTGCCGCTGACCCCGTCGTGGCCGAGGGGGCTCCAGACGTTGGCTGCGCCGCGGGCCGGATACATCAGGATGGTCTGCGTGCTCGTTGCCTTGCTCACCGACACGTGCGGCCAGGCGAATACGCACGGCATGAGCACGACGCCGTCCGGTCCCTTCCGCACATGGAACACCGACGGGTCAGTATCGGCGTCGCTAAGCGTGAGGGTGCCCGCCGCCCAGTTCAGGTCGGGATGCATGTCCGCGAACAGATGCCTGGCGCCACCGCTGGCTAGCACGCCGGAACGGTAGGCGATGTCGGCGTCGAGCACCGCGCGGATCCGTTCCCAGTGCGGAGCAATGAGGCGCTCATAGCACTCCGCAAGCTCAGCGGTGATCTGGCTCAGCGCCTTGCGGGGCCGTTCGAATAGCTCGCGCGCGCTCTCAGGCCACGGCCCTTCGCCGAACACCCGGCACAAGCTCGCCCGGACCGGCCCGGCTGCCGTGGCCGCGACTCTATCCAGTTCGTCGGCGAAGAACGGCCACTGGCTCGCGGGAGCTGGCATCAGGAATTCCGGGTAGGTCGGCAAGCCGTTGACGACGAGCGGCCATAGCCCGGGCACCCGAAGCGGCCGCTGGTTTAGCTGATGCCGCGCCCAGTCCAGCCAGGGCCGGTTCACCGGGGGCGGCTGCGACGCTGCCAGCAGTTGGACGGCCCTGATCGTTTCGCACAATGGCGACGCGGCGAACCTGGTCGCGGCGAGTTCCGCAACGTCGAGCGAGATCGCCAGAGTCATGGACCAAGTATTTAGCGAATCCCTTAAACATTTCCATCGGCAGATTGCACCGCGAGGCTCTGTGCCGTGGCGCAGGCGGCAAGGGACGTTCCCGCCCGGAGCAGGGTGGTACTCGGGCCTGCCTACCGGCGCGTGTGGTGGGCCAACACGGTCAGCAGCGTCGGTGACGGCGCCGTCACGGCGGCGCTGCCGCTCCTGGCCGTAACGATCACGAAGGACCCGCGGCTCATCGCGCTGGTCTCCGCGGCGTTCTTCCTGCCCTGGCTTCTGCTGTCGCTGCCGGCCGGGGCGGTGGCCGACCGGCATGACCGGGTAGCGCTCATGTGGCGTGCCCAGGCGGTCCAGTGTGTCGTGGTCGCGCTGATCGCGGTCCTTGCTGCCATCGGCGCGGCTGGCATCGCGGTGCTGGTGGCCGCCGGGTTCTGCCTGGGTGCCGCCGAGGTCATGTTCAGCAACGCCGCGCAGGCGGAACTGCCCCGGCTGGTCCCGGCCGAATCGCTGCCTAAGGCCAACGGCAATCTCCAGGTGAGCCTTACGTTGGGTGAGACATTCCTCGGCCCGCCGCTAGGCAGCGTGCTGTTCGCCGCGATGCGGGCGTTGCCGTTCGGACTTGATGCCGGGTCGTTTGCCGCCTCTGCGGCGCTGTTGTCCGGCCTGCCCCGCCGCGGTTCCGCCAGGGGCCAGCGGGCTTCGGCGCCGGGTCTGCGTGGCTCGGTCATGGAGGGATTGCGCTGGCTACTCCGGCATCGCCTGCTGCGGATCGTCGCGGTATTGCTCGGCGCGGCCAACTTCGGCAGTCAGATGGGCCAGGCGACGCTGGTGCTCCTAGCTACCCAGACGTTCCACGTTGGCACCAGGGGTTACGGCCTATTGTGGACAGCCGCCGCCATCGGCAGCATCCTTGGCGGCCTAGCGAACCCCGCGATTACCCGCCGGATAGGCGAGCTGCCGTCGCTGATCGTCGCGATGGCCGCGTTCGCCGCAGTGTACGTAGCTATCGGGCTCGCTCCCGGTCCGGTCGTGGCCGGGCTGCTGCTGGCGTGCGACGGATTCTTTGTGACGATGTGGAACGTGGTAACCGTCAGCCTGCGCCAGCGGATCGTCCCAGACGAGTTGCTGGGACGGGTCAACAGCGTCTACCGGATGATCGGCTGGGGCCTGATTCCGGTCGGCGCGCTGGCCGGCGGCTTCGCTGCCCGTCTCGGCGGCCTGCGCGCTCCGTACGTGGCCGGCGGCCTGGTGTGCGGCGTAGCCCTGCTTGTCGCGCTGCCAGGGCTGCTGCGTGCCCGGCGGTCGCCAGATCCAGCGGTACCGTGACAGGCGGGTTGGCTGTCACCAGGTGCCGTCGAGCACGACCCTGGCCGGCCTGGTCAAGCACATGATCGCTACCGGGTGGACGGCTAACCCGCCGGGCACAGCTGTCATCAGACCCAGTGCCGGTACGGAATCTTCTTGAGAAGCTTGCTCGTCCCTGGCGGCGTCGCCTTGACCGAGTTGACGATCCCGGTCTTGATGTACATGAAGGGCGCGAGCCACGGCGGCATCTGCTTGGGCAGGTGGATCCGCCGGCTAGGTGGCATCGGAGTCTCGTCAAGTACCTGGGAGGTTTTCGGGTCAAAGATGACCACGATGTTGCCTAGGTGTTTGGCGTAGTGGTTGTGGATGGCGTACTGATTCAGGCCGATGGTGTCGCCGGTCCGGCCGAGTGGATCGGTCACCTTGCCCAGGTAGTGCACACCCGGCATTGTGGCGAGCATCTTGAACAGCGCGGACCGCACAGCCGGCGGCGCGGTGAAATTCAGGACGCCGGTAGCAAGAAGGAAGGTGATCGCGTTGTTGGCATTGCCTCCCTCGAACCGCTGGACGATCGCAGCTTCCAGCGCGGCCGGCTGGGTCGGCAGGCCCTGCCAGGCGAGGTAGTTGAAATCTATGGCGTTGCCAATCTTCTTCCAACTCTGCGCGAACCGGTTTTCGTTGCCGCCACAGCCGGGGGAATAGCCGACCTGGCGTCCAGAACCATCGCTCGCCAGCCACTCTTGCCGGATCACCGACCCGCAGGGCATGGACGTGCCACCGCCGGGCGGCGCGCCTTTGAGCTCGATATCCAGCACGTACAGGTACTGACCGGGTCCCGGGACCAGTGAGGTGGGCGGCCTGCCAGCGGCTACCGCCGCGAGAGCGTCGAGTACGGGGCCGGCCTGGTTGAGGCTCGCTGGCTGCGAGCGGGTCGGCGACGGTCGTGGTGACGCCGACGAGCGCGCGGGTGCGCTCGGCTTGGCAACGCCGTCGGCCAGCGTGTTGTGCGGCGCCCGCGAGCCGCCAGCGAAGGCTACGAGGCCGAAGGCTGCGGCAACGACCACCGCAACGGCGACTGCGGCCGTGACACTCAGGCGCGGGAGCATCTGCACGGTCTGCCCGCGTGAGCGCATGCGTAGGTGCGCCGCCCCTCGTCGCGGCGCCTTCGTCGGCACTCCACCGCCCCCGCGGCTGGGCGGAGTGCCGACGATCCGCCGGTAGAGCGCCGTCGCGCGATGCGAGTCGGCGTCGTCGATCTCGGTATGCCGGGCCGGGTCGGCTTCGCTGAGCAGATTGTCCAGGTCCATCGAGTCAGCCCTCCGATGCTTGTCGTGAGTCGGAAACGGCGGCCACGTACACGTTGCGGGCATCCTGCGGAGCAGGCTCGGGCTCGGCAAGCGCTTGTCGCAGTCCGGCGCGGGCGCGGTGCACCCGGATCGCTACCGCATTAACCGAGCAGCCCAGCACCTGCGCGGCCTCCGCGTGCGAAAGTTGCTCCCAGTGCACGAGCGCAATCGCCTCGCGCTCTGCGGGCCGGAGCCTTGCGACTGCATCAAGCACCCGGTCCGTCACCTGATCGCCGGTGACCGTCGAGGCGGGCGCAGCGGTGGCCTGCAATCGCGCGATGAGGTTACGCATCCGCCGGGCAGAGCGCCGCTTTCCGGCGACGACCCGACGCGCTACCCCGTATAGCCACAGCAGGTCGGCGGGCGGGTCGGGAACCTCGGGCAGCCGGCGCCAGGCGGTGACGAACACGTCGGCGACGACGTCAGCCGCGTCCGCCTCGGCCTCGATGCGGCGCACCGCATAAGCCCGGACAGAACGGTAGTGCTCCCGGTACAGAGAGCTGAACCGTTGCTCTCGGTGCTCCCAGCTCGGATCGCTATCGGGCACGCGGCTGCTCCTCAGCGCAGTACAGGTCACTCTGCCAGCTATATATGGCCGGGAGTGTCGCGAACCTTTCCGGCCGACGACTTTCTTCGGCAGTCTTATACGCCGTCCTGGCAAGCTGGCCCGGCCCCGGTACGAATGCGCTGTGCCTGCACCGAGGAGACGGTTAGGGTGCGGCGAAGAGTTCAGGCTGACCGACTAAGGCGTAGCTACGAGGGAACGCGGCCGGGAGACTGTCTGGCAGGATCAGCCGCGGCCCGGCAGCTGGCTCGCGAGCTGGGTGCGTGAGGTGATGCCGAGCTTCCTGAACACCTTGGCCAGGTGGTATTCGACCGTGCCGGGGCTGATGAACAGCTGCGCGGCGATCTCGCTGTTGGTCGCGCCGTCGCCGGCAAGGGCCGCGACGCGGGTTTCTTGCGGGGTGAGGTCCAGCTCGGTTTCCGGGGTGCGTGCTCTGGCTCGTTCGCCGCTGGCGCGCAGTTCGCTGGCCGCCTGCACGGCGAAGCCATCGGCGCCGATGTTCTGGAACATGGTGTGCGCGGTGCGAAGGTGGTGCCGGGCGTCAATTCGCCGTTTGGCCCGGCGCAGCCACTGGCCGT
>DATMMA010000382.1:0-7411 GCA_035570295.1 Streptosporangiaceae bacterium | reverse complement strand
CGGAGCCGACCGGAAGGTGCTTGTGCTGCAGACGAGCGGCCTAAACGTTCCAATGTGGGTCTGGGCAGCCACCGTCGGTGTGATTGTGCTGATCCTGGGCGGTGAACTGGCTGTCGGGGCCCGCCGTGGCCCGCGCGAGGTCCGGCTCGGGGCAGCGGCCATATACGTCGGCGCGGTAGTCGGGCTGGCGGTGCTGTTCGGCCTGGCGCTGCTCTGGCTGGGTCACCCGGCTGCCAGCAGCCAGTTCTTCGCCGGCTGGCTCACCGAATACAGCCTGTCACTCGACAACCTGTTTATCTTCGTGCTGCTGATCGGCAGCTCGGCGGTGCCGCGCGAGCTGCATAGCCGCGTGCTGCTACTGGGTGTGGCGATGGCCCTGGTGCTGCGCGGCATCTTCATCGCTGTAGGTGCGGCCGCGATCAGCAGGTTCGGCTGGGTCTTGTACTTCTTCGGCGCACTGCTGGTCTACGCGGCAGTGCGGCTCGTGGTGGGCGGCCGGCCGGACCACCGGACGCCGGGCGACGGCATCGTGCTGCGCGCGGTAAAGCGAGTGATGCCCGTCAGTGGCGACAGCGGTGCCGGACGGCTGATCGTGCGCACCGGCGGCCGGCTGGCGGTCACGCCGTTCCTGCTCCTGATCGTCGCCGTGGCTGGAGCCGACCTGATGTTCGCGCTGGACTCGATCCCTGCCATCTTCGGGCTCACGCGTGATCCGTACCTGATCTTCACCGCGAACGCATTCGCCCTGCTCGGCCTGCGGCAGCTCTACTTCCTGATCGGCGGCCTGCTGAACCGGCTCGTCTACCTGTCGGCCGGGCTGGCAGTCATCCTCGCCTTCATCGGCGTCAAGCTGTTCACCGAGGCGCTCGCCGGCTCCGGCGTAGCTGCCATCGGAGGTGTCCCGGTGCCGCACATCAGCACCGCGCTCTCGCTGGCGGTCATCGGCAGCGTTCTCGTCATCGTGACCATCGCCAGCCTGCTGTCCGGCAAGCGGACAAGCACCGCGTCCCTGCGCCCGGCCGGAGACCGCCCGGCCGGAGATCGTACACACTGCCGCCCGGGGGACTCGCCGCCCCCGAACTCGCGGCAGCCAGCGCTAGCCGAAGAGAGGCACGCTGAATGACCGCGCTGTCGCAACTGGGCGTTTCCGCGCCGCTGTCCTACCTTGTCGCGTTTCTTTTCCCGGCATTGGACGCGGTGCTGCCGGTCGTGCCGAGCGAGACAGTTGTCATCGCGCTGGGCGTCACGACCGCCGGGAGCACCGATCCCCGGATTGCCATCCTGTTGATTCTCGCGGCGGCCGGCGCTTTTGCTGGCGATAACCTCGGCTACCTCATCGGGCGCCGCTTCGGCCACCTGGCCGAGCGGCGGCTTTTTGCCGGCGAGGCGGGCGCGCGCAGGCGGGCCCGGATCCAGCAGAGTCTCGACCGGTTCGGCGCCCGCCTCATCCTGGCGTGCCGGTTCATCCCGGGCGGGCGCACTGGGGTAACCGTGACTTGCGGGCTGGTGGGATACCGGCGGGAAAGTTTCGTCGCCGCGACGGCATTCGCTGCCGTTATCTGGGCGAGTTACGCGTTCTTCCTCGGCCGCCTCGGAGGCAAGGCATTCGCGGAAAGGCCCTGGGTGGGTCTCCTGCTGGCGCTCGGCGCGACGCTGGCCGTGAGCGGCCTTGTCGAAGGCATCCGCTGGATCTTGTCACGACGCCGCCGGCGCCGAGCCAGCCAGGCTGCACAGCCTCGGCAGGTCGCGCACGTCGGAGAAGGTTCATCCGGCATTCACCGGCAGGATGTGTAGACAAGACATCTTTGTCGCTATCGCGTGAGGCGGACGGTTTCCGCACGTGATCCGTCGTGCGGTCCATGAATGCTCGAGGCTGAGTGGGGATTTCAGTTATGGCTGTGCTGCCGTTGCCACGCGGGCTGGGCTGTCCGGTGAGGATGCTGACTGCGCTACTCGGAGCAGCAGTCGCGCTCGCTGTAGCGATGCCAGCCACTGCGCTGGCCGCTGAGCCCGGGCCAGCGCTTCATGCCGATCCGGCTCGTGCCGGGGGCGGGGCTGTACCGCCGCCACAGGGGAGCGCGACGCACGCCTCGGGTTCGGCGGCTGCCACCGCGACGACGCTGGCCGAGACGGGCGCAGGGCCGGGTGGCGTTGTCACCTTCACCGCGACCGTCACCGACGAGGCGACGCTGGCACATCGCCCTGTGTCGGCCGGCACGGTGAGCTTTTACCGCAACGGCGCCTCCCGCCCGCTGGGTGCCGCCACTTCAGGTAGAGGCTCCGGCACTGGCGTTTACACCTTGTCTGTTCGGCTCGATGCGGCCGGGCCCGAGTCGGTCGTTGCCGTGTACGCGCCGCCGCGCGGCACCACCCGCTACCGAGGCTCAACATCGGCGGCAGTCTCTTTCGCGGTGCCAGCCTGCTCGACCTGCACTGGGGTGCAGACAACGGCCGACATCCTTCCGGCAGGCCTGCTCTCGATATCCACGCCGTACACCGCCAGCGACCCGCTCGACCTCGGCACGCTCGCGCTCAACCCCAGCGGCACGTTCTTCTCGGCGTCCGCGCCGCTCGATCCTTCTGGCTCAGACGTCCCGACCGCCGGTGCAGGTCCCGCCGACCCTACCTTCAATGGCATCACCGTCGTCGACACGCAGGCCAGCAACTCGCCGTGGACCATCACCGCGTGGGCAAGTGACCTCAGCGATGGCGGCGACAGTGCGCCGAGCCTGATCAGCGGTGAGAACGTCGGTCTCACCGGCCTGACCGCTGTGCCCGTGCCGGGTGGCTCGGTGACCGCCAGTGACTTGACCTTCTTGGACCAGCCGGCCGCCGATCCGCCGGTCGGCCCGACCGACACCGGCTCACTTGGCCTAGGCGGCCAGGCTGCGCATGTCATCGTCACCGACACGGCACAGGCGGAGGGCACGATTGGCATCAACGGCACCATAACCATCAACGCCCCGACTTCCACCGAAGCCGGAACCTTCGGCGGCGTTATCGTGCTCACGCTGTCGGACGGAACGCCATCGGGCTGATCACTGCCCGCCTGCCTGCCTGGGTTACGGTTCCTGCCTCGTTCCGCTCACTTGATCAAGGTGAAACCGGAATGATGCGGATAGTCCCTTCCGTCGTCCGAATGCGAGGTAGGTACCGCTATGCGCTGGGGTCCTAGGCTGATCGCTGGCATTGCTGCTGTCGCGTGCGCAGGTGCCATTACCGCGGGCGCCCACGCGGCGGTGGGCGCGCATGCGGCGGGTGCGGAAAGGCAGACCCAGGCCGCTGCGGCTACCAGCGCGAAGAAGGGTGTCAGCGTCTGGGCCTTCAACGGCCTTCACCGCGCCCTTTCGAAGTCCGGGGCGGCTTGGTACTACAACTGGCAGGCTGGGCATCCCGGCATCAAGAATCCGCGCGGCGTCCAGTTCGTCCCGATGATCTGGGGCACGGGCAGCGTGACCAAGGCAAACCTCCGCCAGGCCCGGCATGAGGGCCACTACCTGCTCGGCTTCAACGAGCCGGACAACGCCGGTCAGTCCAACATGACGGTCGCGCAAGCGCTGCACCTGTGGCCGCGGCTGATGTCCACGGGAATGACACTAGGCAGCCCCGCGGTGGCCACCGGAGCAGCTACCCCCGGCGGCTGGCTCGACCGGTTCATGGCCGGCGCTGTAGCTGATCACTACCGGGTCAATTTCATTGCCGTGCACTGGTACGGCGGGGACTTCGCGACTGGCGCCGCCGTGCACCAGCTTGAGGCCTATCTGCGGGCTATTCACGCCCGGTATCGCAAGCCGGTCTGGCTTACCGAGTTCGCCCTGATGAAGTTCGGTGCCAGCACGACGTTTCCGTCGGCCCGGCGGCAGGCGGCGTTCGTCAAGGCGGCGACCGCGATGCTGCAGCGGCTCAAGTTCGTCCAGCGGTACGCGTGGTTCGCCCTTCCGGCAACGCCCGGCGACGGCACTGCTGGCCTCTTCCGGCCAGGTGCGATAGCCACGCGGGCCGGCCGCGCCTTTGAATCAGCCGGGTCCTAGCTGCGTGCGGTAGATGTCGGCCGCGTCGGACCCGGTGGATACGCCCAGTTCTTCCGCCACGCTCGACACCGCCTGAGCCACGACTGACGGATCGTGGCGGCCGTCGGCGGTGAAGTACGGTGCGACCCAGCGTTCGTAGAACTGACGGGCTTCCGTCTGGGTGAGGCTGGGGATGAGGGCGTTGACGTACCGGACGGCGAGATCCGGCTCGTCGCGGATCGTGCGCAGGGCTCGGCGGGTGGCCCGGACGAGGGCCCGGACCGCCGGATCGTCTGGCGTTCTGTGGGCGGGGTCCACGGCGACGCCCACAGTGGGGATCCTGAAGTAGTCCCCGACGAAGGCCAGCACCCGCAGCCCGTTCTCCTGGGCGGCGACCCCAGGCGCTACGGTGCTGCCGACGAACGCTGCGTCCAGGGAGCCCTCGGCGAGCCGGCGGAGATGGCGGCGGTAATCGCCAGGTGTCATGACTACCGACTGGACGTCCTGGTCGGGATCGAGCCCAAGCCTCCTCAGCACGATCCGGGAGAAGCACCCGGGCGCGCTCTTCGGCGGGTGGATGCCGATCCTGCGGCCCGTGAGCTTTTCGACCGACGCGCAGTCGTCACGGGCGAGCAACCAGAACAGCGGCCGGTCGGTGTTCACGCACAAGACCGTCCACGGGATGCCATCGGTCACGCGCGACAGCACCGCCCGGCCCAGCCCGATCGTGGCCGCCCCCCGGACTCGTTCGTCGTCCCAGGCTCGTCCGTCGCGCAGGGCGACGTGGACTCCCTCCTGCTCGTAGTAGTTCTCCTGGTCGGCTACGTAGGCGACCAGTTCCTCGTGGATTCCCAGCCCCACGTAGGTCAGGTCGATGATGTGCATTACGAGGACTCCTTTGCGGATGGGTCAGTCCATGGCCAGCCCGCCGTTGACCGGCGCGGTAGTACCCGTGATGAACTCGCTGTCGTCACCCGCGTAGAAGGCGACGGCTCGCGCCACGTCGTCGGGCGAGGCGAGACGGCCCAGTGCCGTCTGCTCTGCCTGGCGCCGCTTCTGATCCTTATCGAGGGCGGCCTTGCCGATGCTGGTCTCGGCCACCGGCCCCGGGGCCACCACGTTGACGGTGATCCCGCGAGGCCCCAGTTCCTCCGCGACGAACCGCGCGAACGAGGCCACGGCCGCCTTCGAGGTCCCGAGCGCGACCATGCCCGCACGCGGCCGCCGGCTCAACCCAGTGCCCATGTAGACGATCCGCCCGTAGCCGCGCCTGCTCATGCCCGGGACAACCGCCTTCGTCAGCAGGAATGCCGCTCGCATCTCCTGTTCCAGCTTGCCGCCCAGTTCGTCCCACGACATCTCCTCCAACGACTTAATGGCATACGGGATCAAGGCGTTGTGGACCAGGACCTCCACCTCGCCCATGGCCGCCCGGACCTGCTCGACCATGGCCAGCACGGCCGGCCCGTCTCGCACGTCAGCTTGCGCTGCCATCGCCCGGCCGCCCGCCGACCTGATCGACCCGACCACCTTGTCGGCCTCATCGCGGCTGCTGCGGTAGTTGACGACGACACGCATGCCCCGGGATGCGAGCAACCGGGCCACGGCCGCCCCGATCCCTCTGCTCCCGCCGGTGATGAGGGCGACCCTGCCGTCCTGCTGAATGTCCGTCATGTCCGCCTCCGGGGGTTGGCAAGTGCCCGGCGCAGATGACCGGTCAACCGGCTGGCCAGGCGGTATAGATCGATGAGGCGTAGATGCCCCGGAGGCAAGGCGGATACGACGACACGAAGCCGGCTGCACGTTATGCGGCACTGCTGGACCGATCGGATGCGTGAAGTTTCGCGATCCGCCGCAAAGCCGGGCTCAGGCCCGGCAAAAAGCCCGTTGCCTAGTCCGTCTGTCCGCTAGCCGATTCGAGGCTCACGCCAGCGGCTGGTGATCGGCAGCCGCCGGTCGCGCCCGAAGTTCTTGGCGCTGATCTTCGGGCCCGGCGGGTACTGGCGTCGCTTGTACTCGGCCCGGTCGACCAGCCGGATCACCCGCTCTACGAGCGCCGGATCGTGACCAGCGGCGACCAGCTCGGTGGAACCCATATCCTTCTCGACGTAGTCGTCAAGGAGCTTGTCGAGCACCGGGTAATCAGGCAGCGAGTCGGTATCGAGCTGACCAGGCGCGAGCTCGGCGCTCGGCGGCTTCGTGATCGAGTTTTCCGGGATCGGCGGTGTTTCGCCGCGCTCGGCTGCCTGCTGATTACGCCACCTGGCCAGTTCCCAGACCAGCGTCTTCGGTACGTCCTTGATCGGGGCGTATCCGCCGACCGCGTCCCCGTACATCGTGGAGTACCCGGTCGCGAGCTCGCTCTTGTTCCCGCAGGCCAGGACAAGATGCCCTTCCTCGTTGGAAAGCGCCATCCAGATCATCCCGCGGATCCTGGCCTGCAGGTTCTCCGCTGCAAGACCATGCAGGTCGAGACCAGTGGCGAAGCCGTCCATCATCGGCTTGATGGGGATCGTGCGGGCGTGGATGCCCTGCCGCCGAGCCAGGTCCTCGGCGTCGGTGACGGAGTGCTCGGATGAGTACGGGCTTGGGTTGAGCACCACGTTCACCCGGTCGGGGCCGAGCGCGTCTGCCGCGATTGTCGCGCACAGCGCCGAGTCGATGCCTCCCGACAGGCCCTGAATCACCGAGGCGAAGCCGTTCTTGCGCACGTAATCGCGAACGCCGAGTGTCAGCGCACCGTAGATCTCGGCCAGGTCAGGAAGCCGGGGCCAGATCATCGGCGCGCCGAGCCGGGCATCCGGCTCGGGAGCAGGCAGGGGCGCCAGCTCGATCCGCTCGATCGTCATTGTCGTGCCGTCGCACGCGTTGGCCCGCTGCTGCCCGGCCGGCAGTCGTGGATCGGCGGCGGGGAGGTTCAGGTCCGCGAGCACCAGCGCCTCTTCGAACTGCGGCCCGCGGGCTAGCAGCTCCCCGTCGGGGGAGACGATGATGGAGTCGCCGTCGAAGACCAGCTCGTCCTGGCCGCCGACCATGTTGACGTAGGCGAGTACGGTGCCGGCCTCACGTGCGCGCCGCTGGCATAGCTCCAGCCGGACGTCGTCCTTGTTCCGCTCGTAGGGGGATGCGTTGGGCACCACCAGCAGGCTCGCGGCAGCTGCCCGGGTTACCGCAACCGGGCCGCCGTCCTGCCACAAGTCCTCACAGATAGCGATCGCGACATCGACTTGCTCGCCGCCCTCGGCCGCGACCCGGAACACCGGCAGCGTGCTGCCGGGCACGAAGTAGCGGTACTCATCGAATACCCCGTAGTTCGGCAGGTGGTGCTTGGCCGAGGTGATCATTACGGAGCCGCCGTGCAGCACGGCTGCCGCGTCCAGCGGCGCACCTGCGGGAACGCC
>DATMMA010000381.1:0-16395 GCA_035570295.1 Streptosporangiaceae bacterium | reverse complement strand
CGAGGCTGCCGACCTGCCGGAGAAGGTCCGCGAAGCGGCCCTGAAGGAGGCGGCCAAGCTCGAGCGCGGGTCAGACCAGTCGCCCGAGGCAGGCTGGATCCGCACCTGGCTTGACACCCTGCTCGAGGTGCCGTGGAACGAGCGCACGGAGGATGCCTATGACATCACCGGCGCGCGGACGGTGCTGGACGCAGACCACGCTGGCCTGGATGACGTCAAGGACCGCATCATCGAGTACCTGGCCGTCCGCAAGCGGCGGTCGGATCGCGGCCTCCAGCTTGTCGGCGGCAGGCGCAGCGGCGCCGTGCTCGCCCTGGGCGGGCCGCCCGGAGTCGGCAAGACCTCGCTCGGCGAGTCCGTCGCACGGGCAATGGGCCGCAAGTTCGCCAGGGTCGCACTTGGCGGCGTACGGGACGAGGCCGAGATCCGTGGCCACCGGCGTACCTACGTGGGCGCGCTTCCGGGCCGGATCGTCCGGGCCGTCACCGAGGCCGGGTCCATGAACCCGGTGATCTTGCTCGACGAGGTGGACAAGCTCGGCGCCGACTACCGGGGCGACCCGACTGCGGCGCTGCTCGAGGTGCTTGACCCGGCGCAGAACCACACGTTCCGCGACCACTATCTCGAGGTCGAGCTCGACCTGTCCGACGTGCTGTTCATCGCCACGGCGAACGTGGTCGACGCCATCCCGGCGCCGCTGCTGGACCGGATGGAGCTCATCACGCTGGACGGTTACACCGAGGACGAGAAGGTCACGATCGCGCGCGGCCACCTGCTGCCGCGGCAGCTTGACCGGGCCGGGCTCGATGTTGCCGACGTCACGATCACCGACGACGCGCTGCGCAGGCTCGCTGGCGAGTACACCAGGGAGGCCGGCGTGCGGTCGCTGGAGCGGACGATCGCCCGGGTGCTGCGGAAGCTCGCGGCGCAGGCGGAGTCCGGCACGGCGACGATGCCCGTCACGGTCGACGCCGGTGACCTGACCGGTTACCTGGGCCACCCGCGGCACACGCCGGATTCGGCGGAGCGCACCGCGGTGCCTGGCGTGGCGACCGGCCTGGCGGTCACCGGGACGGGCGGCGACGTGCTGTTCATCGAGGCGTCGCTGGCAGATCCGGAGACCGGCTCGACCGGTGTGACACTGACCGGTCAGCTAGGCGACGTGATGAAGGAGTCGGCGCAGATCGCGCTGTCCTACCTGCGCTCGCACGGCGCCGAGCTGGAGCTTCCGGTGGGCGACCTGAAGGAGCGCGGCGTGCACGTCCACGTGCCGGCTGGCGCCGTCCCGAAGGACGGCCCGAGCGCGGGAGTCACGATGACGACGGCGCTGGCGTCGCTGCTGTCCGGCCGGCTGGTCCGCTCCGACGTCGCGATGACTGGCGAGGTCTCGCTGACGGGGCGGGTGCTGCCGATCGGCGGGGTCAAGCAGAAGCTGCTGGCCGCTCACCGGGCCGGTATCACCACCGTGCTGATCCCGAAGCGGAACGAGCCAGACCTGGAGGATGTGCCGGAGAACGTGCGTGCGGCACTGGAAGTCCACCCGGTCAGCGACGTCCGTGAGGTGCTAGAGCTGGCGCTGGAGCCGGCGAGCTCGGCCGCGACAGTCGTGGCGGCGTAACTCGCCAGTCAGCAAGCCAGACCGTGCATGGCAGTTGGCCAACGGGCAGCTGCCATGCACAGTGAGGGCCCGGCCGGTTATCCGGCCGGGCCCTCCTGCGTGTTGGCCGTAGTGCCTTGGCTAGCGCGCTCGGCGGCGCAGCGACAGCGGCATTACAGCTGACTCAAGCTGCACCTTGAGGCTCATTTTGCTGTCCCCCTCGCGCCGGTCGGCGAAGTGGATCGGCAGCTCCACGATCTTGAGGCCATGCTGCACGGTGCGGTAGTTCATCTCGACCTGGAAGCTGTAGCCGTTGCTCCGGACGCTGGCCACGTCAATGGCCCGCAGCGTCGAACTCCGCCAGAGCTTGAACCCGGCCGTCACGTCACGGACACCGAGGCGCAGAAGCACCCGGACGTACATGTTCGCGAACGCGGAAAGCGCCTTCCGCTGCCAGGACCATTCGCTGGCCAGGCTGGCGCCGTAGACGTATCGCGAGCCGATCACCACATCGGCGTTTGTCGCGAGCAAGGTGCCCAGCATCTGCGGCAGGTACTGCGGCGAGTGCGAAAGGTCGCTGTCCATCTGGACGACGAACTCGGCACCGGCCTCGATCGCTCGTGTCATGCCGTCCACGTAGGCGCGACCGAGGCCTTGCTTACCCGGCCGGTGCAGGACAGTCAGGCGGTCCCGGCCGTACTTCTCCGCGAGTTCCTCGGCGATGGCGCCGGTCCCGTCCGGGGAGTTGTCGTCGGCGACCAGAATATGCAGGCCCGTCAGCGGCAGGCTGAACAGCTCCGCGACGATGACCGGCAAGTTGGCGGCCTCGTTGTAGGTGGGCAGGACGACCGTCAGAGCAGCCGATCTCCACGGTTCCGGCAGCTCAACGGAATTCCCGCTCAGACTGCGCTCCTGAAGTGCCATCCTCGCCTCTACCTCCGTGGTTCATGCGCGCAAAATTTAGCGTCACGAACGCCCGTGCTGGAAACACGGTCCTGCAGCGTTAGCGTGTGTGCCGCCCGAGGCACCTTGCAGGCTACCCAGGCTGCTGCGTGAATATATGCGTTGAGCATCAGATTTTTACCGATTACGGGCAGTATCATGATCACCATGCCCGGCGCAATAATGCAACGCTGAGTCGGCTCGGCTAGTTCCAGGCGACTCACCCACGACCCGGTGGGCGCGGCCGATATCTCGGCCCGGCGCGACCGTCATCCCCGGGCCGCCCGTCACCGACGGCCCGCCATTCCGGCGCCTGCACCGCGCTTTCACTTGCCGCAGTACTTGGCGAAATCTTATAGGCGATATATCGGACTCTCCGGTCAACAGAGCAATTAAGAAGTCCGAGCCGAGCTGGGCGCTGGCGCTCTGGCGTTGCCAGGCCGGAAGCGGCGCCCACCCTGACCCGGCCGGCGGGCGCGCACGACGACACCCAGCCGGCTGGCCCGCGCCCACCCTGCCCCGGCTGGCCGACGCCCACTGCGACCCGCCTCATCGGACTAACATGAGTTTGCCGATTGACATTGTAGGAATTCTCGTGCATTCTGACAGCATGACCGCCTCGCATTACCTTGCAGCCCGGTTGCACGTTGACCTCCGCAGGCAAGCAAGCGCCCTGTGTAGGCCGCCTGGCGTTCGGCCGGCCGGCGGGCAGCAATGAGCTGCCGGGCAATCAAGCAGGCCCGCGTCGCCAGTGCCAGCCGCCACAGCGCCAACCGTCCGAGGCCCTGAACCCGCCAGCCGGCGCAGCGGAAACTACAGCCAGCCAACCGCCAGCCCGGCCCGGGCCTGGCCAGCCACCGTAGGCGGGCCGGCAGCCTCGACGCCGGATTAGCAGGCCGCGCAAGCCAGCCGGGCAATTGCCGGCGAGGCGAGCCGACTGGTCAAACGCAGGTCCGCAAGCAGGCCGCGCGCCATGCGGCCGTTAAGCCAGCCGGGCAACGCGGACTGGCAAGCCAGCCAGCGCCCCCGCAATGGCCGGTCGCTTCATTCCCGGCGAAGGGCAACCCGGCGCCTGTTGTCGCCATGCCCCCGCCCGCTCGCCGGGGCCCGCAGTTACTTCGTCAATCCACACCGACTCCAGGGAGCGTGCCGTCATGCCCGGAAACAGACCGGCCCTCGTCCAGGAAGATGCCCCGCCTGGCGCCATTGCCAGGCTCGTCCCGGTAACAATGCCAGCTGCCGCACAGGCTGCGCCGGTGACTGCGGCGGCTCGCACCCAGAGTCGGCGCAGCAACACCGGAGGTCGTCGGGGTACGGCCTTGTTGCGCCTGATCAGCCCCGTTGCTGTGCTCGTGGTGTGGCAGCTCGTCAGTCAGTTCGGCCTCATCGGCGAGCAGAAGTTGCCGCGGCCAACCCAGGTCTGGTCAACCGCGGTCTCGCTGGTGACGCAGAACTTGCCGGCGTACGGCACGTTGCAGGGCGCCATGCTTGTCTCTCTGCAGCGGGTAGCGATCGGCTTCGCGGTCGGCGCGAGTATCGGACTGCTGCTGGCCGTCGTCGCCGGGCTCGGCCGGCTTGGCGAGAACGCTGTGGATCCGCTCATGCAGATGCTCCGCACGCTGCCGCTATTCGGCCTGGTTCCCCTGTTCATCGTCTGGTTCGGCATCGGCCAGGGGCCGAAGATCATCCTCATCGCGATCGGCACGGCAATCCCGCTGTACCTGAACGCCTTCGCCGGCATCCGCAGCGTCGATCCCAAGCTCCGCGAGCTGAGCCAGGTACTGCAGCTGAGTCGCAGAGAGCTGATCACGCGGATCGTCTTGCCCGGCGCGATGCCACAGATCCTGGTCGGCCTGCGGCAGAGCCTGGGCGTGGCCTGGCTGGCGCTTGTCGTCGCTGAGCAGATCAACACCAACGCAGGTCTCGGCTTCATGATCAGCCAGGCTACGCAGTTCCTCCGCAGCGACGTGATCATCGTCGCGCTGCTCGTCTACTGCGTCCTCGGCCTGCTCACCGACTGGCTGGTCCGCATCCTGGAACGGAGGGTGCTGTCGTGGCGTCGCAGCTTCGTCGCAGCCTGACTGTGCCGGCACCGGCCAACCCCAGACACAACGGTTCCGGACACAACGGTTCCGCACTCCGCAGTTCCACTCACCACGGGCCGCAACTCGGCGACACCGTGCGCGTCCGCGGTCTCAGCCGGTCCTTCGGTCCGGA
The DNA here is from genome assembly GCA_035570295.1 of Streptosporangiaceae bacterium. GTDB lineage: Bacteria > Actinomycetota > Actinomycetes > Streptosporangiales > Streptosporangiaceae > JAJYUU01. The sequence continues at coordinate 11,639 of DATMMA010000381.1, read as the reverse complement.
ACGAGTGCTGAGCGACCTCGACCTGGATATAGCGTCCGGTGAATTCGTCGCGCTGATCGGCCGCAGCGGATCCGGCAAGTCGACGCTGCTCAGGGCGCTGGCCGGCCTCGACCAAGAGGTCAGCGGCGAACTGGCGGTCGACGGCAAGGTCTCGATCGCGTTCCAGGAGCCGCGGCTGGTGCCATGGAAACGGGTCTCCGACAACGTGAGCCTCGGCCTGCGCGATCCCGATCCTCAGGCCAGGGCGGCGGCCGCTCTGGCCGAAGTGGGGCTCACCGACCGGGCCCGAGCGTGGCCACTCACCCTGTCCGGCGGGGAGGCACAGCGCGCCTCGCTGGCCCGCGCCCTGGTGCGTGACCCGAGCTTGCTGCTGCTCGACGAGCCGTTCAGCGCTCTGGACGCACTGACCAGGATCGCCATGCACCGGCTCGTCCTCAGCCTGTGGGAGCGCCACCGCCCGGCGGTGCTGCTCGTCACCCACGACGTGGACGAGGCACTGACGCTGGCCGACCGCGTCCTCGTGCTGACCGCCGGGCGGATCAGCCATACCTGCCTGGTCAGCGCGGACCGCCCCCGGGACCGCAACCAGGCCCGCTTGCACGACCTCCGAACCCGCCTGCTCGCCGAGCTAGGCGTCGACAGGGAAGGAAAGATATGAGGAACGTGGCTATCACCCGCCCCGGCGCAATGCCTGGCCGCGGCCGACCGGGCCGGCGTATCGGCGCCGGGGCCGTCGCAGCCGGGTTGCTGCTGCTCGGCGGGGCCACCGCGTGCTCGTCCGCGGGCGCTAGCTCGTCCGGCGGATCTGGCTCGACACCGAGCGGCACGACGTCCGCCAGCCAGACCAGCGTGTCCGACGTGACGCTGAACATCGGCGATCAGGCCGGGTCCGGCGCCGAGGCTCTGCTCACCGCCGCCGGGCTGATTAACAAGCTGCCGTTCAAGGCGCACTGGTCCGACTTCACTTCTGGCCCGCCGATGCTGCAGGCCATGGGCTCGGGCTCGATCGACATCGGGGATGTCGGGGACGCACCGCCGGTCTTTGCCGCAGCCGGTGGCAGCCAGATCGCCGTCGTCAGCGCGCTGGCGGCAAATCCCGGCGGCTCTGCGATCCTGGTGCCGAAGAGCTCGCCGATCCACACCGTGGCGCAACTGCGCGGCAAGAGCATCGCGGTTGCCCAGGGCAGTTCGTCCGACTACCACCTGCTGGCTACCCTTACCAAGTTCGGACTGACCATCAAGGACGTCACGCCGGACTATCTGCAGCCGGCCGAGGGCCAGGCGGCATTCGCCTCCGGCCACGTCGCCGCCTGGGATGTCTGGTCGCCGTTCATCGAGCAGGCGGAGTCGCAGGATCACGCCAGGATCCTGATCAATGGCTCAGACATTGGCGAGACGTACTCGTTTGTCGTCGCCGCCAAGGCTGCACTCGGCAATCCCGCCAAGGCCGCGGCCATCCACGACTACCTGCAGCTACTCGGTCAGGCTTACGCCTGGGCCCACAGCCACCAGTCAGCATGGGCCGCGACCTGGGCCAAGGCGACCGGCCTGCCAGCGAGCGTGATGACTCAGGCGGCGCAGGACAGCCTGTCCACGCCAGGACCTATTACCCCGGCTGTCATTGCCTCCGAGCAGAGCGTGGCCAACGCCTTCACCTCAGCCGGCCTCATCCCGTCCCACGTCGCATTCAGCAACTACGCGGTCACCACTTTCAACAGCATCTTCGGAGGTTCGTCGTGAGCCTGGTTTTCCACTGGTTCCTCCCCACTTCAGGCGACGGGCGCGGCATCATCGGGCGCGGCCACAGCATCCCGCTGGTCGGCGGCACTGCCGCAGCGCCGGCCGGCGCGAGCGGAGCCCGTGCCGCGACCAGGCCGCCGGACATCGACTACCTCGGGCAGGTCGCCCGGTCGGCCGAGCAGCTTGGCTTCACCGGTGTTCTCACCCCGACCGGAACGTGGTGCGAGGACGCCTGGCTGACCACGGCGGCGCTGATCAGCCAGACCAAGCGGCTGAAGTTCCTGGTTGCATTCCGGCCGGGATTTGTCGCCCCGACGCTCGCGGCTCAGATGGCAGCCACCTATCAGCGGCTGTCCGGCGGCCGTCTGCTCCTCAACGTCGTGACCGGCGGCGAAGAGACCGAGCAGCGCCGATTCGGTGACTACCTGTCACACGACGAGAGGTACGCCCGGACCGGCGAGTTCCTCGACATCGTCCGCGGCGCCTGGAGCGGGCAGCCCTACGACTTCGAAGGCGCGCACTACAAGGTCGAGGGCGCTACGGTGATGAGCCCGCCCGACCCGGTGCCGACCGTTTACTTCGGCGGCTCGTCGCAAGCTGCCGGACCAGTGGCGGCCAAGTACGTCGACGTCTACCTCACCTGGGGCGAGCCGCCCGACGCGGTTGCCGCAAAGATCGCGTGGATACGCGAGCTTGCGGATCAGGCGGGCCGGGAGTTGCGCTTTGGCATCCGGCTGCACACGATCAGCCGGGATACCTCCGCGGAAGCGTGGGCCGAGGCTAACCGGATGCTGGCCGAGCTAAGCCCGGAGGAGATCGCCAATTCACAGCGGGCGCTGGCGAAGTCGTCATCCGTGGGCCAGCGCAACATGCGCGGACTGCACGACACGTACCGGGACGGCGGCAAGGCGTCCGACCTCGAGATTTACCCGAACCTGTGGGCTGGTGTCGGGCTCGTGCGCGGCGGCGCCGGCACGGCCCTGGTCGGCAGTCACGCCGAGGTAGCGGACCGGATCGAGGAGTACGCGGCGCTCGGCATCAGCGAATTCGTCATGTCCGGTTATCCGCACCTCGAGGAGGCCTACTGGTTCGGCGAGGGCGTACTGCCCGAACTTCGCCGGCGCGGCGCGACGGCCGCACCGGACGACTTGTCGAGCCTGCTGGCAACGGCCGGCTCCGGAACTGCCTGATTCCCGGGCTGGCAGGCGGTACCCAACCGCCCCCCGATAGCGGCCGCGCCGGCCGGGCTTCCACCTCCCGGCCGGCGCGGCCTTCTCATCCGTCGCCGCAGTTGCGCGGCGCGCGCCGTCAAGGAGGTCGCGAGTGAATTTCACCGTCGTCGTCGGTAATCCCAAGCCCGAGTCCCGCACGCTTGGCGTGGCCCTAGCCGCAGCCGAAGCACTGGCTGACAGCATGAGCCTGCCAGCCGGGCCGGCGATTGTGGACCTGTCCGTGCTGGCCCGGCGGCTGCTCTTGCCCGAACCGTGCGCCGCCGTTGAGGATGCTGTCGAGCAGGTGCTGTCAGCCGACCTGCTGCTTGTCGCCAGCCCGACGTTCAAGGGCAGCTACTCGGGCCTGCTCAAGGTGTTCCTGGACCGGTTGCCGTACAAAGGCCTCCAGAGCACGACCGCGCTGCCGCTGCTGGTGATGAACTCATCCCACCATGCGCTTGCAGTCGGCGTGCACTTGCGCCCGCTGCTTGTCGAACTCGGCGCATCAGTGCCGGCGCCCGGCCTGGCCGTGCTGGAATCCGAGCTTGACCGACTGGACCAGGTACTGGGCCGGTGGACGAGCCAGGTCGCCGAGGCACTGGGTTGGCAAGCACCGGGTTGGCAAGCACCGGGCCGTGCCCCGGCATTGTCCGGGCTGTACTGAGCAGTTTCCGGTAGCGGGCCATTTCGCCGCCCATTTTCACATTCGAGCTTGGCCCCAGCGTCCTGTTACGTCAGCATGTGGGCATGACCACACCGAATCAGCCCTCCCAGCTTTCCGCTATTCAGCACATCGTCCAGGTCATGCTGGAGAATCGCTCTTTCGATCACATGCTGGGGTTTTTGTACCCGAACAAGACGGGACCGAACGGCCAGCCGTTCGAAGGCCTGCTCGGGACCGAATCCAACAATGATTCGGGCGGCAATTCGATGACCGTTTACCGGATTGACACCAGCAAGCCCGGCGCTTACTTCATGCCCGGAGCAGTTCCCGGCGAGGGCTATGCCAACACCAACGCGCAGCTTTTCGGCACCGGCAACGCGCCTTCCCCAGCCGTCGCAACCAATGGCGGCTTCGTCACCAACTTCGCCGCGGCAATCAGCTACGACGAGCGGATCCACCGCACTGTGCTCCCCGGAACTGTCGCGTCCGACATCATGGGCATCTTCCCGCCCGCCGCGCTGCCAGTGCTGTCGGGCCTCGCCGCCGGGTTCGCGGTCTGCGACCACTGGTACTGCTCTGTCCCGACCGAGACGTTCCCGAACCGGGCCTTCGCGTGCGCCGGGACAAGCCAGGGGCACATGAACGACAGCACCTCGTCGTACACGGTGCAAAGCATCTTCGGCCTGATGACCGCGCACCACCTGAGCTGGAAGATCTACGGATACGATGCCGAGCCGCTCACCAGGGCGAACTACCCGGATACGACGAGCGCGCCGGACAATTTCTTCGGCAAGTTCACCGATTTCCAGGCGGACGCTGCTGCCGGCACACTGGCCCGGTACAGCTTCCTCGAGCCGAGTTGGGGTTCGACCGGGAACAGCCAGCACCCCAACTACGACGTAGCTCTGGGCGAGACATTCATCCAGCAGATCTACCAGGCGCTGCGGAGCGGACCAGGCTGGAACCAGACCCTGCTGATCATCACTTACGACGAACACGGCGGATGCTATGACCACCTGCCGCCGCCGGCCGGGGCCACGCCGCCGGACTCGAGCACCGGCGAGTTCGGGTTCGACTTCACCAGGTTCGGCGTCCGGGTTCCTGCCGTGCTGGTCTCGCCGCTGATCCCGGCTGGCACGATCTACCGGGTGCCAGCGGGAACAACGCCGATCGACCATACCTCGGTGCTGAAGACGATTGAGCTGCGCTGGGGCTTGCCAGCCCTTACCGCCCGTGACGCCGCTGCACCCGACCTCGGCGGCGTGCTCACGCTAACCACGCCACGGACCGATGATCCGCTTGCCGGGGTGGTCGCTCCGACATCAGCGATGCCCAACCCGGCCGCCGGCGAGGTATCTCATCTGCAGCAATTGCAAGCGCAGATGACCTCCAACCTGCCAGTGCCCGCCCAGCAACTAGTCGGCGAGCCGTTGCTAGCCAACCAGCAGACCCCAGCCGACTTCGCGCACTACATAGCAGCGCGCACGAGCAAGTGGAAGACCGCGCGAGACGCTGGCCAGGCGCCGCGCGGGTAAGGTGCGGTGTCGGCCTGTGTGGACGTCTGGCCCGAGTTAGCTCACGATCACGGACCTTCGCGGGCATCGTCGAGCTGACCTGCGGATTCGCCGGTCGCGACAGGCGAAGTTGTGCACTAATTTCGACTCGCGCCAGGTCAGGCTGTCGAGTTAGCATCTGGCCTGTGTTCAGGGGCGTGCGTCGATGATCGACGAGTTTGGACTTGGCGGCTGGTGGCCGCGCCCCGATCAGGCCGCCGTTGGCGCTCTGGATCATCTTCCGGCCGGTCAATGGCCGATGCTGGCGGCGAAGTGGCTTGCAGCGGGGTTCGACTCGCCGTTGCTGCGTCAGCTCGCTGAGCTTCGGGCCGGGCGGCACGACACTGGGCTGCCCGCCGAGGACGGCCCGGCTAACTGGAGCGAACCCCGCGGTCTGGCGATCGCCGGCCCGTCAGGGAACGCCCACGTGCGTGCGCAATTCAGAGTTGCGCTGCAGGCCCTGGATCTGATGCCTGAGGCTATGCGGTCGATCGGGTTCGACCCTGCCCCGGCTGATGGGGAGTTCGTGGCACGTTGCCAGAGTGCGCTGGATGTCGTGCAGCACGACCTGGACGTCACCGGATACGACCGGTACCGGATGCGGGCGCGCTTCGGCGGGGGATGGCCCGCGACTGTGTTCGCGACGTTGCCGGACGGCTCGTACTGGGGTGGGGGCCAGGGCATGTCCCGCGAGATGAAAGGTTCCTTGCTGCTCTTCAATGCGGCCGACTCGGTTTCCGCCACGCTCAAGGAGGTGCCCGAGATCGAGTGGCCGGTCTGTGCCGTCCATGGCGGTCATCCGGTCTCTATCTGGGACGGCGAGGAGCCCGTCGACCTCATCGACGAGGTGGCATGGTGGCGGTGCACCAACACTGGGCATCTGCTTGCCCCGGTAGGCCAGCTCACCGCCGAGATCGCCAAAACGCCATGACCATTCACCGAGCACGCCGACATGTGCCGGCGGAAGCCCTGTTCCATCTGACGTGACGGACACCCATTCCCGGACGTCGCGCGGAAACGGAAATCGCGGTGCTGCCTGCGCCCGGCCGCTGGCAGCGCTCAATTGACGGCCAGCATTAGCCGATCGGGCAGCCCGGCTTGCCTCTTGCCATTCCCGAGTTGCGGTGCACCATCAGGCACGACTCGTTGACCGCCTGGAAGGCGCTGGCCCGGATGCCCTTCAGCAGCGAGACCAGCGCGTCTGGCCACTGAGGGTAAGCACTGCCCTGGAAGTACCAGTTACTGCCGTTGTCAGCGAGGATCAGGCCGTAGTTCTTCATCTCCGCCAGCACGGCCTTGGCATCGCGGCAGTAGGGCTGGCTGTTCCGGCAGAACTTCGCGACGTTGAAGCTCGCCTTCAGCCGGAACCGCGCGCCCATCGGCGGCACGTTCTTGCTGCTATCGCTGCTGGCGTCGTGCCTGGCCGGCCACAGGTAGGCGGCCTGCGTGACAGCTGCGGTGAACCGGATCGCGTGCGTGATCGGCTTGCCGGTGGCCACGGCCTGCTTCACCTGGGCGTAGTCCAGCAGGCCGGGCAGTATCGGCAGCCCGGCCGCGTCGGCTGAGGTCCAGCCAGCCGGGCGCAGCGCATTGGAGTTGAGGTGCCACATCGCGCCTGAGCCGGCCGTCGAGCCGCGCGCCGAGTAGCGCGCGTCCCACAACTCGTACAGCGTGCAGGTGTCAGCGTTGACCATGATCGCGTGCCGGTCTCCGCCAGCGTGCTTGCCGCCCTCGATCGGGGTGTGCGGCCCGAACGGGTACTTGCCGCGATAGCTCTCGCTGGCGTACTCGAACTTGATTCGCACCAGCTTCTGGGAGTTCGTCACGACCGTGTACGGAATGCCGTAGGGGTACCCGCCGGGATCCGGCCCGAAATCCGGGTGCAGGTAGGTCGACGAGGAATCCATGCTGCGCAGCCAAGCGGCACTGCGGGAGTCGACTGGCAGCCTGGAGATGTTGGTGTTCCACACGTTGTTGGCCGGGAACATCGGGCAGTTCGGTGCGCCGAGCACGGTTGTTGTCATCATGGGCGTCGTCATCACGACCGGGCTGGCAGCGGAGGACGCCGGCACGGCCCGGTTCGCGGCAGCCGTGGCCGATCCTGTCGACGCAGCGGGCGCCCGCGCGGTCGATGCTTCCAGCGTGGCTGGTGATTGCCCGGCCGAGCAGGCCGTGCCAACCCCGGTCACCGCCACGACTGCAACTGCTACCGCGGCGGCGCGAACGCCTACTGTTACCTGTCTCGTCGGCTTGTGCACGGTGGCATCCTGGCACGGACACTTACGGCATACCGGCCAACCCGGCGAATTCGCTGACGGGCATGCGGGGTGGAAAGGGAAGCGGTCAAAGGCAGGCATCGTTGCCGCGGACCTGCAATACAGTGTGCTGACATGGCGGCACGCTCGTTGACCGAGTTGGTAGCTCCGGACTGGGCGGAGGCGCTCCGGCCGGTCGAGCCCACAATTACCGCGCTAGGGGAGTTTCTGCGAGCCGAGATCGCGGCGGGCCGCAGCTACCTGCCAGCCGGCGAGAACATCCTGCGCGCCTTCTCCACGCCGCTCGCGAGCGTGCGCGTGCTGATCGTCGGCCAGGATCCATATCCGACGCCAGGACACCCGGTCGGCCTCAGTTTCTCGGTCGCGCCGCAGGTGAGCCGGCTGCCGGGCAGCCTGGTCAACATCTTCCGGGAGTACACCACGGATCTCGGCCACCCGCGGCCGTCAACCGGCGACCTCGCTCCGTGGAGCGAGCGAGGCGTCATGTTGCTGAACAGGGTGCTCACCGTCCAGCCCGGCAAGCCCGGCTCGCATCGAGGGAAGGGCTGGGAGCAAGTGACCGAGCAAGCCATCAGATCGCTGGCCGCTCGCGGCGGTCCGCTGGTGGCGATCCTGTGGGGCAACGACGCGCGCAACCTCACGCCGTTGCTTGGCGGCGTTCCCTCGGTCCAGTCCGCGCACCCGAGCCCGATGTCCGCTGACCGCGGCTTCTTCGGCTCACGGCCGTTCAGCAGGGCTGATCAGTTGCTGGAGGAGCAGGGCGCGGAGCCGATCGACTGGAAGCTGCCGTAAGCCGCTACTCCGAACCTGCGGCTGACTCGACAATGGCGGCGGTTGCCAGCAACAGCGCCTCACTGCCCGGCGGGCCGATCAGCTGCAGGCTGGCCGGCAGCCGCTGAGTGCTGGGCACCGGGAGCGCGATGGCAGGAAAGCCGGCCAGGTTCACCGGGTTAGTGAAGGCGGTGAAATGGACGCCGCGCGCCTCCGCTAGCAGCGGCGGAAAGAACGGCACAGTTGGCAGGACCAGCAGGTCGACCTCGCTCAGCGCTTTCGTCATCGCGTCGCGCCAGGCTGGCTGCTCAGCGCGGGCAGCAGCGAGTTGGTCCGGCGTGATGGCGGCGCCGCCCGCTAGCCGGGCCCGGACCTCGGAGCCGAGCAGATCGCGCTTGACGGGATCTGTCAGGAGCTCCCGGTTCGACTCCGCGGCCTCAGCATCGATGATCACGCCGCACGTTTCGCGCGCCGCCAGCCAGCCAGGCAAGCTGGTCTCCGTCACGCTGAGGCCGCTGCGGGCCAGCGCGGCATCGATAGCCGCGTCGATCGCCGGGTCGACATCGATTCCGGCTGGCCGGATCCGGCCGAGGCGGCTGGCCGGCGGTACGTCAACGGTGAACCCCGGCTCCAGCAGCGCCATCCCCGCCGCGACACCGGCGACATCCCGCGCCATCGGGCCGATGGTGTCCAGGCTCGGCGCAAGCGGCCATACTCCGCCGAGCGGGACCCTGCCGTGTGTCGTCTTGAGTCCGGTCACACCGCAGAATGCGGCCGGGACCCGGATCGAGCCGCCAGTGTCCGAACCGTACGCGATATCGGCGTCGTCGTCGGCTACCGCGACCGCCGATCCGCTCGACGAACCTCCCGGCACCCGCTGCGGGTCGAGCGGATTGACCGGCGTGCCAAAGTACTCGTTCACGCCGGACGCGCCGAACGCCAGCTCGTACAGGTTGACCTTGCCGACGATCACAGCACCCGCTGCGCGGGCGCCGGCCATGCAGGGCGCGTCGCGATCGGCGGGAGCCGCCGTCTTTTCCAGAGCAGCGCTGCCCGCGGTCGTAGGAAGCCCCGCGAGGTCGATGAGATCTTTCACGGCTAGCCGGATGCCGCTGCCCTCGTGAGGCAGCCGGGTAATAAACGTCGCCACCGCTGAAATCTACCGCCGCGGCTCCTTGCGTGCGGCACGCAAGTGCGCGTTCCGTAGGGTGAAGTATGCCCGGAAGTACTGGCGAGATAGGCGCGGGCGGCGAGTACGCGGTGCCTCGGGTGCCGGCCTCGGCCGGCGCGCTGATCTTCGACCGCCGGGGGCGGTTGCTCATACTCAAGCCGACCTATAAGTCAGGATGGACGATCCCTGGCGGCGTCATGGAAGCCGACGGAGAGACGCCATGGCAGGCATGCCAGCGCGAGGTTCGCGAGGAGTGCGGGCTCGACGTCGGCAGCGGCCGCCTGGTGTGCACGGACTTCCGGCTGCCGACGCAGTGCAATCCGGGCGGCATCCGCTTCTTGTTCGATTGCGGAGAGCTAGGCGACTCTGCCTTCACCGCGGTGGTGCTCCAGGCCGAGGAGATCGCAGAACACCGGCTCCTGCCACTGGCCGATGCGCTGCCGCTGCTGCGCAAGCCCATCAGGCGCCGCATCAGGGCCGTACGCAAACGGAACGGCGCCCCGCGCAAGCATGCGATCGTCTATCTCGAGAATGGCCGTCCGCCGGTCAGGCGAACGCACTGACCACGGGCGCCAGCCTGCTCAGGTCGTCTGGCCCGGCCAGGTCGGGCAGTGCGACGAAGACGGTACTGACGCCACGCTCGGCGAGCAGCCGGTAACGGCCGATGTGGTCAGCGGCGACGCCAGCATGATGCCGGCGGGCGAACGCCGCCGCGCTGGTGCGGCCGCGCAGCGCCTCGACGATGGCGGCCGCGTGTTCCCTGTCGCGACCGACGACCGGAACGTCCAGTACGGTGACGGCCACTTCGGCCGGGTCGCGGCCGGCTTGCTGGCAGTGCCGCCGCAGCACGGCCAGCTTTGCGTCCAGGACAGCGAGGTCGGATGGCAGGTTGCAGCCGTCAGCGAGCCGCGCCGCGATGGCGAGCGTCCGGTTTCCGCTGCCGCCGACGATGATCGGGATCGGGGACACCGGGCGGGGATAGCACGTGGTTTCCGGCAGCTGCACGCGGTCGCCCCGGTATGGCTTAGTGCCTGGCCGCCAGAGCGCGCGCATCGTCTCGATGGCGGTCTCGAGCAGGTCAAGGCGGGTAGCGGCCGGCGGGAACGGCAGCCCGAATCCAGCATGCTCCCGATCCCACCAGCCTGCCCCGATGCCGCAGAAGGCCCGTCCGCCGCTGAGCGTGTCCAGCGTCGCGGCCATCTTTGCCAGGATGCCGGGGGCACTAAAGGTGACTGGGCTGACGAGCGTCCCGAGCCGCAGATCGGCCCTCATGCCTGCCAGGAAACCGAGGGTCAGCCACGGCTCGGGGATGGGGTCAAAGGGCCGGCCGACCTGCGGGATCTGAATCAGGTGATCCATCAGCGCCAGACCGCTGAAGCCTGTTTCAGCGGCAGCAAGCGCTACCGACTTCAGCCAGCCAGCCGGATCGTCGGCCCAGTTGAAGCGGGAGATCTGGAGCATGAATTCCAGCCGGGCCGGCCGCTCCCGCTGCTGGCTGGCTGCCAGGCGGCTGCCGGGCGAATGGAGCGGCTCGGCCGCGGCTGACGGGCTGACGACGGCATCCCAGCCTTCGCTGGCGAGCTGGGCAGCGACGTCGGGCAGCCGGCGGAGTTGCGCGTCCAGGACCGCGGCAGGTACCGACCGGGAACGCGACCGGTTGCGCTGCCGGCACAAGGCGGGCTCGGTGTCGAACAGCACGGCAACCGCGGGAAGCCCGGCCTGCCTGGCCAGCTCCCGCCAGGTCCGGCGCCGGCTGGCGTCCAGGCCGAGGGTGTCCACGACTGTCGTCAGGTGCCGGCGCACTCGAGCTGCGACGATCTGGTCGAGCAGGGCGAACGCGTCGGCGGAGGCCTCCTGGTCGTGCTCGCCGCTGCCGACCATTGCCCGCAGCCGGTCCGACGAGACGACCTCCGCCGGCAGGTACCGCTCCGCGGCCCAGGTCGATTTGCCACAGCCCGCCGCGCCAACCAGCACGACCAGGGCAGGGTCCGGTATAGCGGCAGTCGGCTCAGCCAGATCGGGAGGCATGGTCACCAGCCTGGCATCTCGCGGAGCATCGCTTCGTCATCCCGGCATGAGTCACCCGCGGGATCTCCGGAAAGCCCCGGCTCGTGCATCAGGGCCCCGCGGGATCCGGGGCCGTTCCGTACCAGGCCTGCTGATCCGGATCGTCATAGCCCGGTTGCGGCAACCGGCCCGAGCGCCAGGCCGGACTCGACTGCCATCACCGTGAACGCCGTCGTGTCACGCCCG
>DATMMA010000380.1:0-5014 GCA_035570295.1 Streptosporangiaceae bacterium | reverse complement strand
CCGGTCGACGGCACCGTTGAGTTCGTGGGCTCGCCGAGCTTCGTGGGCATGCGTACCGACGACGCGATGTACATGCTGATCCACGGCTACAACGACATGGTCTTCGCGACCGCGCACTACTTCGACGACCGCGACCCGTCGACCGAGACCGAGGCGTGGCAGAACTGGCTCGACGGCCTCGCGGCCTGATCAACGCGCTCCGGCCGGTCGGAACTGGATGCTGATCCGGGGTCCGATCGGCCGGTGCGTTTTCGGCACCGCATGCTCCAACGTGTACTGGCAGCTGTCGCGGCAGCCGCACAGACCGGCGGTGCGGACCAGCCATCCGGAGACCTCGTGGCCACGATTGCAATCACGGGGACGCACTTCGGCCTGCCGCACAGGCCCCGCATTATCCATTGCGACATTTCGCAGATCAACCCATTAATAAATGATCTACTTACTCTTTAGCTTTCCTTTGTTTAACCATTAACCAGCATCGCTATAGGTTCTCGGCAACGTCCCTCTCGTGGTGATGACTAAGCACCAAGGCTCGAATAGGTAGTTTGCCCAGACTCCAGATGAGTTTGGGCTTTTTTTGAGCCTGGCATCGCCACGGCACGACCCGGCCGAAGGAGACCGATGTTAAGACGCTGGAGCATCCCCCTCGCGACGGTAATCATCGCTGTCGGCTCGCTGCTCGGGCTGGCAGCCGGCAACGCATCCGCAGCCTCGGTGCACCACCCCTCCACCACGAGCGTGCGGCCAGGCGGCGCGGCAGTGCATGGTTTCAAGCCCGGCGGCGCCATGCTGAGGCCGAGCGGCACTGCCCGTGCGACCGAACGGAACGGTCGCTTCCAGGCTGAGAGCACCAACTGGTCAGGCTATGCAGTGACCGGATCGAACGGCGCCTTTAAGAGCGTCTCCGCCAGCTGGACGCAACCGACCGCTACTTGCACGAGCCGGCGCGCCGATCAGTACGCAGCATTCTGGGTGGGCCTCGACGGGTACAGCAGTAACTCGGTCGAGCAAACCGGCACCGACTCCGACTGCGCCGGCAGGACGCCGGACTACTACGGCTGGTACGAGATGTACCCGGCGAACCCGGTGTACTACACGAACCCGGTCGAGCCCGGCGACTCGATCAGCGCCTCGGTGACGTTCTCCGGGACGGAGACTTACACGCTTGTGCTCAAGGACAACACCCGTGGCTGGACCCAGACTCAGAACATCAACGAGAGCGGCTTCGCCAGGTCCTCAGCTGAGGTGATCACCGAGGCGCCATGCTGCACCGCCAGCGGCGGCATCCTGCCGCTCGCCGACTTCGGCGCTATTAACTACACCGCATCGAGCGACAATGGCGGCTCGATGGGCACGCAGAGCCCGACCTCGATCGTCATGATCGACAACAGCGGGCTTGACAAGGACTCCACTAGCTCGATGTCTAGCTCGGGCGCGTTCAGCAACACCTGGATCAGGGCCAGCTGAGCTAGCGCAGGACAAGACCCGAAACGGCAACCAACATCGGCGCTGCCCCGGCGACCGTCATGATCGAGTCGCCGGGGTGGCTAGTTTGCGCTACTCCGGGCCACTCCCGGCAGGTCGAGCGCCGGCAGCGGCGGTCACCAGAGACTTCGGCTGATTATCAGCTACCCCTGGCCGGCAGTCTCCCTGATCGCCGCCACCAGCGCTGGGATCACCTCGTTCAGGTCACCGATGACGGCATAGTCAGCACGCGACATGATCGGAGCGTCCGGGTCGGTGTTCACTACGACGATGTGCCTCGCCGACTGGCAGCCAGCCATGTGCTGAATCGCGCCGCTGATACCGCAGGCCAGGTAGAGCTCCGGCGAGATCTTCGTGCCTGTCTGCCCGACCTGCTGGCGGTGCGGCCGCCAGCCCTGGCTGGTTACGACCCTGGAGACGCCGACGACACCGCCGAGCAGGCCGGCCAGCTCTTCCAGCGCTGCGAACCCCTCCGGGCCGCCGACGCCGCGGCCGCCGCCGATCACGACCCTCGCGGTCGCCAGCGACAACCCGCCGCCCTGCTCAGCTGACTCGGTAGCGCGGACCCGCAGGTCGGCCTCTTGCAGCGACGGCGTGAACTTCACAACCGGCACTCCATGTCCGGCAGTGGCAGGAGCAAGCGCAGTCAAATCACCGGCAGCCGCGTCGGCGGCGACAGTCAGCAGCGCGCACGGCGCCTCCAGGACCGCTTCCTCTAGCAAGCTTCCCGCCCAGCGCTGGCGGACGAGCTGCCACGTGCCATCTCCGGTCGCGGCGGCCGCGACGCAATTCGCCGCGACCGGAAGCCCGGTCAGCGCACCACAATGCGCCAGCACCTCACTGCCGTGGTCCGTGGCAGCTGCTACCACGGCAGCAGCAGTGCGCTGCGCCGCGAGCTGCTCGAGCCCGCGCGCCCATGCCACCGGGGCGTAACCGGTCAGCCCCTCGGCCGACACCAGGCACAACTCGGTCGCGCCGTGGCGGGCCAGGTCGACAGCGACAGATTCGGCCAGCTGGCCGGCCACCCCGAACACCACCGCGGTCAGTGCGCCCGCAGAGGGCGAGCCAGGCGACGGGTCCACGGCGAGGGAACGGGCAACAGCCAGCGCCCGCTGTGACGCTGCCGCGAGATCACCGTTGTCCAGCTCGACCAGGCAGAGAACGGCCCGGCTACTCACGCCACAACTCCGTCTCGGCCAGTCACGCCGACCGGGGCCAGCAAGCCCATCTCGCCGAGCACCCGCATCAGTTCCGGCACAGCCTCAGCCCCGTGTCCAAGCACGCTGGCACGCTGCGCCGAGCCGGCTGGCACCCGCAGTGCAACCTTGCGCAGCCCGTCCGCCTGCCAGGCCGGCCTCAGCACCGTGATCTCGGCCCGCTTCGCCCGCAGCCGCCCCGGCAGCGAAGGGTACCGCGGCAGGTTAATGCCCTCCTTGACGCCGACCACGGCAGGCAGCGCAACCTCGAACCCCTCTTGCCCGCCGCCGTATTCTCGCCACGCTCGCAGCACGTCGCCGGCTACTTCCAGCCGCTTGATCCCGGTCACGCACGGCCGCCCGAGAGCGTGCGCCACTCGGATTCCCACCTGATAGCCGCCCGTATCCGCGGCCTCGTTTCCGGCCATTATGAGGGGGAACGCGCCCGGCCCTAGTTCGCCGACTGCCGCCGCGATCGCGGCCGCCGTGGCAACCGGGCCCCACTCCCGGCCGTCGGTTTCCAGCAGTATGCCGCGATGGGCGCCAAGCGCGAGCATGTCCCGCAACTGCTCGGCGGCCTCCGGCGGTCCGAGCGTCAGCACAGTGACCGTGCCGCCGGACCGTTCCGTGATCTGGACCGCCTCCTCGACCGCGCACTCCTCGTGCGGGCTGACGGTGAAGCCGGACATGCGGGTGTCGACCTCCTGACCGTCGGCAGTCAGGACGACCTTGCCGCCCACCATCGGCACCCGCTTGACGCAAACCAGGACGTCCACGAGCGCTAGCTCCTGATCCGCTCGTTCGCCGGATCGAACAACGGTGCCGAACCCGCGACCGCGACCGTCACCGGATACTGCTCACCCAGGTACTCCACCAGCAGCGGGGTACCAGCCACTGCCTGAGCGGGCGGCAAGTAGGCCAGCAGCAGGTGCTTGCCTACTGAGGGACCAGAGCCCGCGCTGGTGACGTAGGAGCGGCGCCCCCTCGCATCGGTCAGGGGCTCGCCAGCATCCGACAGAACCGGCTCTCCGCCGAGCATGTAGCGCAGCTCACCAGACTCCGAGACGTGATCATCGACGGCCAGCGTGCACAGGATGGCGGCCGGTGGTGCTTCCCGCTGGCGCAGGTACGCGACCTTGCCGATGAAGTCCTGCTCCTTGACCTTCGGCCGGGTCATCCCCGCCTCGACCAGGTTATAGCTGGCGTCGAGTTCGGCTCCGTAGGCGCGGTAGCCCTTCTCCAGCCGGCCAGTCGTACCGTAGACGCCGATCCCGGCCGGCACCATGCCGTAAGCCAGGCCCGCCGAGAACAGCGCGTCCCACAGCTTGGCGCCCTGCTCGAACGGCACGTACAGCTCCCAGCCAAGCTCGCCGACATAGGAGATGCGGGATGCCAGCACGGTCATCCCCTCCGCTTCGATCTCCCGGCAGGTCGCGAACGGGAACCCGGCATTGGAGATGTCGTCGTCAGTAAGATGCCGCAGGATGTCCCGGGCTTGCGGTCCCCACAGGCCGAAGGTCGTCCACGCCGAGGTCAGGTCGGTCACGGCGGCGGAGCCGTCGTCGGGCAGGTGATCAGTGATCCATTTGAGGTCCGTCATCCCGGTAGCCCCACCGGTCACGACCCGGAAGTGCCGCGGGCCTAGCCGCATGATCGTCAGGTCGGCCCGGAACCCGCCGGCGTCATCGAGGAACGAGGTGTACACCACCCGGCCGACCGGGACCTGCAGCTGTGCTACTGCGAGCCGCTGCAGCGCCTGCAGCGCTCCAGGGCCGGTCACATCCAGCACCGCGAAGGCCGACAGGTCGAACAGTCCTGCACGCTCGCGCATGGCCAGGTGCTCCGCGTTGATAATCGGTGACCACCAGCGGGACTCCCACTCGCTGCCGCGGTCCATCAGCTTTCCGGCGTACCGGTCGAGCAGGTCGCGGTTGCGTTCGTACCACATGGGCCGCTCCCAGCCCGCGGTCTCGTGGAACACCGCGCCCAGCTCGCGCTCTTGCTCGTAAACCGGACTGACCCGCACCGGGCGTCCGGACTCCCACTGCTCGGCCGGATGCACGATCCCGTACATCTTGTTGAAGCCCTCGCGCGCCCGCGCCGTCACGTGAGCGGCGGTGCGCTGATGCGGGTAGAACCGGGAGATGTCGGCCTCGTGGATGTCGATCTCCGGGGTGACGCCGCTCATCCACTCGGCGACCGCCCGGCCAATGCCGGGGCCCTCCTTGATCCAGCTCGCCGCAACCGACCACAGGCCCGGCACCTCCGGCGTTTCTCCTAGCACCGGGTGCCCGTCCGGCGTCATCGAGATCAGCCCGTTGATCGCGTACCGG
>DATMMA010000379.1:0-8532 GCA_035570295.1 Streptosporangiaceae bacterium | reverse complement strand
CGAGGCTGCTGGCCATCGCGCGCCGCCACGCCTGCGGCTCGGCAAGCAGCGGCCGCCACCCGGAACGCTGCAACAGCAGGCTGGTCAACAGCCCGAGCACGCCGGCGCCGAGCACGATGACCCGGTCGCGATATCCGGTCCCGGCATCGAGCGTCACCTGCAACGCCGTCTCGACCAGCGGGAACAAGGTTGCGGACGCGGGATCGATAGCAGGCAGCGCAATCAGGTCGCTGGCCCGCGCCGCGAATACGTCCTGGTGCGGATGGAACGCGAAAACCGTCCGCCCGGACTCCGCTACTTCGCCGACGCACGCATACCCATAGGCGAAGGGATAGGAGAAGCTACCGCCAAGCGCGTCGATCGTGTCGTCCAGCGCCATGTCGGCAGGGACCTCGC
Organism: Streptosporangiaceae bacterium; assembly: GCA_035570295.1. GTDB lineage: Bacteria > Actinomycetota > Actinomycetes > Streptosporangiales > Streptosporangiaceae > JAJYUU01. Next base: position 8,136 of record DATMMA010000379.1, on the reverse strand, counting down.
CGCGATACACCAGCCGTTCGGTGCCACCGCTGATCCCAGAGCACAAGGTGCGGACAACGACCTCACCGGCCGCAGGCCGCGGTGTGGGCACTTCCCTGATATCCACGCAGCGCGGCGCGGTATGAAACAGTGCGCGGGCGGGCGAGGTTACGTTCGTATCAGTGGGTTCGGTCATGCGCGGCTTAGCCTCCTGCGGTAGATCGTTAGTAACGCCACGCTCGATCGGGCAAGTCGTGGCATTCGACCCGGTGCTTGACGCGGCTGCCTTCGCTATCTGACCCGGTGTCATCGTCACAGGCCGCACGGTTGCGAGCGCGACGACGTCCGCGCCCATCTGCCGGCTGGCAGCACCGAAGCGGCCACAAAACATCGCGGCATCGCAGCCCTCCGAACGGAAAAGCCCTTCTGCCACTGCCACGTCAACGCTACGTGACCGGTTCAGCGTCCCGGCGCCGGATCCGCGGGCAGCAAGGGCCCGGCGGCGCCCCCATCCCCCGCAACGGAGACCGCGGCCGGAGCCTGACGCGCCGGCGTGCCGCCCCACCACCACGTTCGTGCCGCCCCGTCCAAACGCCGCACTAGCGCCATGACCTGCGGTTATTAGCGCACGTCAAGCCCAGTGACGGCCCTGGCGATGATCTTTCCGCTGGATCTCCGCGGCGGCCAGCGAGAGCGACGGCGATCACGCACCCGCTATATGGGCTCGTTGACCCACTGCCAGCCGTTCTTTTCGTCACACACAGGCCGCACAACACTCGCCGCGGCTGCGTCAGACAGCTCGGCGGCAAGCTTGATCAGCTGGCGGTGGAAGTCATCCGGCGTGGAGGGGCAGCTGGGCGTGGGCGCGACGAGCGTCACGGCTGAGCCCTCACCCCCTGCCAGCCGCGCAGTGATGTTGCCGTTGTAGTCACGGCCGACTCCGGCGATCGCACCAGCCCGGATGATGTCACTGCCGTCGTCCTTGGCTACCCACACGGTTCGCGCATCCACACGCCTCACCCCGGTCCTCGTGACAGCGTCTACTGACACTGTGTCACAAAGGGCTCACGCAGCCGGCAGCCACCGTTTGCGGCGACGGATCGCCGTCTCGCGACTCAGCCGCTCACAGACCGTTCAGGCATGAGGGTTGCGTTGTCCGTCGGTGCTAGGCCGATGCCTGCGTGCCGACAGCATGCAGGTAGCGCAGGGCTTGAGCATAAGAGCCGATCAGGCTGGCCTGGCAGTACGGCAGTCCGTGCTGCTGGCAGAACTCTTTGATGAGCGGCTGGGACCTGCGCAGGCTCATGCGGGGCATGGACGGGAACAGATGATGCTCGATCTGATAGTTCAGGCCGCCGAGAGCGAGGTCTGTGAACCAGCCGCCGCGGATATTGCGGGAGGTCAGCACTTGCCGGCGCAGGAAGTCATGGTTGTCTTCGGGGCGCAAGATCGGCATGCCCTTGTGGTTCGGGGCGAACGACGCGCCAAGGTATACACCGAACAGCCCTTGCTGGATCAGGATGAACACAACGGCCTTCACTGGGCTCAAGACCAGGAAGACGACGGCCAGATAGGCCGCGAAGTGCACGGTGAGCAGGGCAGCCTCGGCCAGCCGGTTCTTGCTCGCCCGGCTTGAAAAGGCCCGGATACTGGCGACGTGCACGCTGAATGCCTCGGCCAGCAGCATCGGGAAGAACAGGAATGCCTGGCAGCGGAAGATGACCTTCGACACGCCACGGCTCGAACCTGCCTGGCCAGCTGTCATCGCCAGGGCGCGCATCATGATGTCCGGGTCGGCACCTTCGGTGTTCGGGTTCGCGTGATGCCGGTTGTGCTTGGCCACCCACCAGCCGAAGCTGAGACCGATGCCGAGGTTAGCCAGCACGATACCCAGGATGTAGCTGAGCCGCCGGGACGCGCAGATCTGCCGGTGCCCGGCGTCGTGGCCGAGGAAGCCGACCTGGGTGAACATGACGGCCAGGAAGACGGCCACCACGATCTGCCACCACGAGTTCCCCACCAGCACGAACGCGGCCCAGCCTGCTGCCAGCAGGAACACAGTGATCGCGATCCGCCAGGCATAGTTCCCCGTGCGCCGGTCCATCAGGCCGGCCTGCCTGACCGCGCGTGATAGCCGGGCGTAGTCGCTGCCGCCCGACTTAGCTTGGGGCCCGTCGGCAGCGCGCGCTGCGAAGCCAGTCGTCATGACCGCGATCCCACGCCGCCAGCTGCAACCCCGGCGCCCGGGCCGATGACAATCAGTAGCAACCAGGCCATGGACGCAAGCCCCTCCGGTACCTCAGTGTTCTGGCCACCGTCGGCGGCTGACATATGTCTTGCCTCTCACGGTACACTGGCAGGAAATTACTAGCAAATTCCTTCCAGAATTGAAGACTCGATGACGGCTGCCAGCTGGACCTTCCTCACCAACCACGCCCAGGTGCTGCTGTGCATCGCGCGTGATCCCGGCGTCCGCCTGCGTGACATCGCAGACCGGGTCGGCATCACCGAGCGCAGTGCCTACGCGATAGTGCTCGACCTGGCTGAGGCGGGATACATCGTCAAGGAGAAGTCCGGCCGCCGTAATCGCTATCAGATCCAGGCGCACCTGCCGCTGCCGGAGCCCAGCAGCAGGGAACGCACGGTAGGAGAGGTCCTGGCCCTGCTAGCCGGCACCGAGTTGCTGCCGGCCGCCGATCAGCCCTGACGCGTCGGCCCGCCTGGCGCAGGTGCACCGCGCGGTGGTGTTTAATGGGCGGTGGTTGTAGTCGAAGTTCGTTCATGTGTCACGGCGCCTGCGAATTCTGACAGCGGGCGCCTCAGTCTGGACGAGCCAGACACTCTCCGGCAGGCGGTCGCGACAGCCCCGGGATGCGCAACGGCGCGTCCCGGAAGATCGCTTTAGCAGGAGGAAGTACATGGCTCAGGGCACAGTGAAATGGTTCAACGCTGACAAGGGCTTCGGTTTCATCGCCCCCGACGACGGCAGCGCCGACGTTTTCGTGCACCACTCAGCGATCCAGGCCGACGGTTACCGCAGCCTTCAGGAGAACCAGCGCGTCGAGTTCACAGCCGGGCGCGGCCCGAAGGGACCGCAGGCCGAGCAGGTCCAGCCGCTCTAACGCGGCAGGCTAGCGACTCTGGCCGGGCGGCCCTTCGGAACCGAATGAACCGCCCGGCGCTAGGCCTCCCGTAGTTACAACTTGAACAGCTTGGCGCACGGGAGGGCTACGCGTACCCGGCGTGGTCCGAAGTCGACCAGCACGTCGGATTGATCCGCGACCTCGAGGACACTCCCGAGGCCGTACTTGTCATGCGTCACCAAATCACCCGGCTCGTAGGTCTCGGCAGGCTCCTCGACGACGGGGACATTAAAGGGACTTCCCGGCAGGTAGCGCCTGCCAGGGCTGGCGCGCATTGGTCTCATTTCATTACCGTACGCGCCTGGCCCGCCGCGTGCAGGCATCGGCATGATGATGCGTGCAGCGACACCTCCACCCCCGCTCCCCCGCCAAGAGCATGATCAGCCAGCCTGAGGCCGCCTCCACGTACGACGATGTCGATCGAACAGCGGCCGCTCAAGGGTGCGTGAGCCGTTCGAGGAGCTGGCTGAGGTTCACCATGGCGATCCGCACGGACGAGTCGCTGCAGCCGTAGGGCAGCACGATGCTGTTGCCGTGGATCATCGGGCCACAGGAGTAGACGACGTTCGGGACGTAACCCTCGCGTTCCGATTCGTCGGCGACCAGGAGCGGCTCCGGTAGCGCGGCGATGAGACGCTCGGGACGCTCCAGATCGAGCAAGATGGCGCCGATGGCGTACTCCCGCATAGGTCCGACGCCGTGGGTGAAGACCAGCCATCCTGCCGGCGTCTCGACCGGCGAGCCGCAGTTGCCGAGTTGGATCAGTTCCCACGGACGCGTCGGAGTCTGGACTGTGGTGGCCTCGCTCCAGCGGTGACCGTCGGCTGAGTAGCCGATCGCGTTGCTTTCCCTGTCCCAGCGGGAGAGCGCGGCGTAGCGGCCAGCGATGCGGCGGGGAAACATCGCCATGCCCTTGTTCCTCGCCGCCGGCCCTGACAGCGGGGAGACCGTGAAGGTCTTGAAGTCTCTGGTCTGCAGAAGATGCGGCGCGACTTGTGAGCCGTCGAAGGCCGTGTATGTCGCATAGTAGGTCAAGTCGTCACCATCGGTGAAGCGCACGAATCTCGCATCTTCCATGCCGTGGCTCTCGGCCGGGCCGGAGGGCCACAGAACCCGCTCGGAGAGCTCGCTGTGCTCGTCGAACTCCACCGCATAGCTGGACTCGGCCATGTGCCGGACCCGTTTGGCCAGCGTTGCTGAGTCGCCGCGGGTCAGCCGCTGCTCATGGAGCTCGGCTAGCGCCATGTTCAGTTCAGCCGTAGTGAAGCGAGACGGCAGGAGGTCCCACAGGAACCGCGCGTTGTCGTCTTCTGGGACGAGATCGGCAAGCTTCGCCCGGAAGAGATCACGAACATGGGGAACGGGGAGAGCCTGGCCGGTCTCTGGGAACCGGCCCGGCGGGTCGAGGCGGATCCGGGAATCGCCAATCGTGCCGGTCCTGAACTCGATGCTCGACAGGTGACCTTCGCCTACTGCGCGCAGGCTCATGATGAACCGGGCTTCTCCAGGCTGGCAGCCCGCCTGGTCGGGATGCAGAACCATCGACGGATTGAATACGGCCGCAGCCTCGAGCGCGTACTCCTGAGTGAAATACGCCCCGATCAGTTGCCGTCGCGAGCGCCCTACGCGAATGTTGCTGGCGAGCCGGTGCGCGACTAGCTGGAAATGACGCTCGAGCGCTCCTGCCAGGTCGCGATACTGCCCGGAGAATCGGGCCAACGTCCTGGCCAGCGTTGTCTCCACATCCTCCTCGCTCAGGTCGAGGACGCGGTCAATAACCGCCATCACGCGGGGTTCGCCCCGGATCAGGGTCTCCTGGCCGGGAACGAACAGCCGGCACAGCGTGCGCGAGGCATCCGGCCGCAGCCTGTGCGGGGTCCGCGTCAGAAGCCCGCCAGCGGACGGGGCGTCCGTCATCGGGGTGCCAGCGCCAGACGAGGACCTAGTTGCAGCACGGAGATCATCGCCAGCGTCGACTCAGCGCCCTGGTTGCGACTACGACCCTCGCGGCTGAGGCCGTCGCAGCCCCCGCCGGTCCGCTCGTCGAGCAGCGGAACCCTGGTGTCGTTGTCACCGAGGAACCATGACACGCTCATCTCTACTCCAGCAAGCCAGCTGCGGTCACCGGTGACGGTCGCTGCCCGCATGCACGCATCGGCCAGCGCGGCCACCTCGATGGGCTGCTGATCGAAGGCGGGCCGGTCCTCACCCAGTCCCCAGCCCCCGGCAGGCACGACCGACAAATGCCCATCTCGGGTCTCGACGGTCAGCAGCCACTCGAGCATCCGCAGGCCGTTGTGCAGCACCCGGTCCCGGCCCAGTTTCGAGCCGGCGACGATGACGGCCTCAGCGATCGCCGCGTTCGCGTAGGTCAGCCTGCGCGCTGGCCACGGCCACGCCGGGTCTGCGGGTGCCTGGCCGATGATCGCGGTGGCTTTGTCGAGCAGGGTGAGTGCACCGGAGTGGTCGCGCCAGCGGTCGAGTATCTCGGCGGCGCCGAGCGCGGCGAAGGCCATCGCGTGCGGCCAGGCGGACGAGACTTGCGCGCCGCTGTCGAACCGACTCAGTGACTCCTCCCGGATCCCGCGCGTCGGGCCTCGTGCGGCGGCGGTGCCCAGGCCCCAGATGGCGCGGCCCCAGCAGTCCTCCGCCCCGGGATAGTCACGCCACCGGCGGTCGTAGCCGAGACGATTCCGGAACTGTCCGTCCGGCGCCTGTGCCTGCGCAAGGAAGTAGAGGTAGCGGCGTCCCAGCGTGATTAGCTCTTGAGACGGCGACGGCTCCCGGCACACCACGACTAGGCCGCGGGCCACGTCGTCGACGCAGTAGCCGTGCTCATGCCTGGGCACGATGCCCTCAGCATGCTCAAGCAGGCCGACGTTATCAGTCAGCCGCTGCAAGTGCCGGAACGGAGCGGCAGGGTAACTCATGCCGGCGCTCCCGCCCGTTCCGCGGCAAGCAATGAGGCGAGGTCCCGGTACGAGCGTGCTACTGCCGGCCACAGCAAGTACGGCGCGAGGTCCGCAGAACTTCTGCTCATCCGTGCCGGGAGGCCGGGCTCGGTGAGCACCCGCTGGAGGGCGCGCGCGATGCCTGCCGAGTCCTGCCGGCCGACCAGTAGTCCCGCGCCTCCGCCCAGGAGCTCGACGGCATGCGGGAAGCAGGTCGACACCACCGGCTTACCCGCGGCCACGGCCTCAATCAGGACTCCGGAGGTCACCTGCTCCGGCGAGTCATACGGCAGCAGCACGACATCCGCGCCGCTAATCAGCTGTCCCAGGGCGGCCTCGGGAAGGAACCTGCCGTCGAAGTGCACTCGATCTGCCACATCCCGGTCCCGTGCTCGTGCCATCAGCGCATGACGGTAAGCCTCGCCGTCGCGGTCCAGTACGCGCGGATGAGTCTGGCCGGCAACCTGATAGTCGGCATCGAGCCCGCGAGCGCGAAGCATGGCCATTGCGTCGATCGCGTGCTCGATACCCTTGCCTGGCCCAAGCAGCCCCCAGGTCAGCACCATGGGCCGGGCGGTGCCCACCACCGGAGATGATGCCGGAGCTCGGTTGTCGGCGGCGCCATGCGGTATCACGAAGACCTTCTCGGGGGGCGTGCCGTAGCCGTCCACAAGGCGCGACCGGGCAGTGTGTGTCATCGTGACGACAGCGCCAGCTGCAGCGATCACTCCGTCGAGGATCGTGCGCTGCCGTGGCGTCGGCTGCGCCAGCACTGTATGCAGGACCACGATTGTCGGAACGTACAGCGCTTCAAGAAGCGATACGACGTCCTGTCCGTCGGCGCCGCCGTAAATGCCGTACTCGTGCTGCACGATCACGGCATCGAAGCTGTTGAGCACGTCCGCCGCCGCCGCCGCGCTCGCAACCGAGCCCGCCACCAGGTCGTGGACGACCTCACTGGCGGGGCGCGGCGCCGGCTCATCGAGCACCCGCACGACGGCAACCTGATCGCCCGGCCCGGGCAGGTGCGCGACCAGCGCCGCAGCGAAGGTAGCGAGCCCGCACTGCGTCGGCGGGTAGGTGCTCAACAGCGCGTAGCTCGTCGGCATGCAATAGCTCCCTGTGGTTGTCTTCCGCGATGCGAGCTGCGGCGCGGCGGCCGCCGTACCTGAGGTCTGCCGCGCTCAGCGCGGCCCGTGTCGTTCAGGACTGCAGAGTGGTTGTTGGGTGCTGGGCGCGCCGTTACCGAGTGGGTGTTCTGGCGGGTCGCGGCTGCCGCCGCCGTGTCCGGACGGGTACATGGGCCGGGCACGGCAGCCGGCGAGGCTGGCGCGCGGGCTCTGAGGTCTGCTCTTCGGTCAGGCACGTGCCGGGCTGCTGACCGCCGACTGGACCGTCGGAAAGATCTCCAGCAGCCGGTCCAGCCCTGCGGCGCGCACCGCCATGCGCAACGCGGGCGTCACCGCAGCCAGGCGCAGGGACCCGCCAAGCAGCCGGGCGCGCCGTTCGGTACCGACAAGGACGGCCAGGCCGCCGGCGTCGACGTGGCTCACCCGTGAGAGATCCAGGACGAGCCGGCTGGTGCCAGGTCGAAGCACGCGCAGGAGCTGCTCGCGAACTACGGCTGCGCGCGTAGCATCGAGACCGCCGCTCAGAACGACAATCAGGAAGCCGCGCTCTGTCCGAGTGGGAAGAGCCAGATCGTGAGTTCGGCTGGTGGCCGCGTGCATCACGTGGCCCGGATCACGGCCGCCCCGCCGCTGGCTGGGGATAGCTGCCTCGGACATGATCGAGCTCCTTCAAAGAATGAAATGAGACGCATCGTCATCTGCGGCACATGCGTAGCTATCACCTCGGGCGGATGGAGGCGACCGCAGGTGCTACCCGCCGCGGGCAGATCGCGAGCCTGCACCGTCAGCGCTGGCCCCAGCCGGGTACGCGGCACCAATATGGCCACGAGCAGGGCGGTCATGACGACCAGGCCCTGGACATGGACTCGTCCGGTAACCCCGGATAGCTGGCCGCACTTCGGCGGCTGAGACCGGCGCTCGTCTTCGACGCTA
>DATMMA010000378.1:0-4192 GCA_035570295.1 Streptosporangiaceae bacterium | reverse complement strand
GCCGAACTCGCGGTTGTCGGCGGCGGATTCACCGGCTTGTGGACCGCGCTGCAGGCCAAGGAGGCCGACCCTGGGCGCGACGTCGTGCTGCTCGAGGGCCGCCGGGTCGCCTGGGCTGGCACGGGCCGGAACGGCGGCTTCTGCTCGGCCAGCCTCACCCACGGACTGGCCAATGGCCACGACCGGTTCCCGGCCGAGCTTGGAGAGCTGGAGCGCCTCGGCCGGCGCAATCTGGACGAGATCCAGCAAACGATCTCGCGCCACGGGATCGACTGCGATTTCGTCAGGTCGGGGGAGCTTGCGGTGGCGACACAGCCCTGGCAGGCCGAGAGCCTGCGAGAGACCGCGGCACTCGGCGCCCGGCTCGGCGGCAGCCTGCGGTTGCTAGCCGCGGACGCCGTCCGCGCCGAGGTGAACTCGCCGGGATACCTGGCCGGCCTGTGGGACACAGCCGGCTGCGCAACCGTGGATCCGGCACGGCTGGCCTGGGGCCTGCGCCAGGCTTGCCTGGACGCGGGCGTCCGGATCTACGAGCACACACCGGTCCTGGCGGTGAGCGAGGAACCGGGCAAGTCGGGCAAGCTCGCCCTGACGGCTCGGGACGGCCAAATCAGCGCGCGCCGGGTAGCCCTTGCCACCGGCGCGTTCTCGCCACTGCTGCGCAGGCTCCAGTACTACCTACTACCTGTTTATGACTATGTGCTGGTCACCGAGCCGCTGACGGCCGGCCAGCTGGCAAGCATCGGCTGGCAGCACCGGCAGGGTGTCGGCGACAGCGCGAACCAGTTTCACTACTACCGCCTCACCGCCGACAACCGGATCCTGTGGGGCGGCTACGACGCGATCTACTACTACGGCGGGAACATCAGCGCGGCGCAGGATCAGCGCCCGGCTACCTTCGGCCGGCTTGCCTCGCATTTCTTCGCAACGTTCCCTCAGCTTGAGGGCGTGTCGTTCACTCACAAGTGGGGCGGAGTGATCGACACCTGCTCTCGGTTCTGCGCGTTCTTCGGCACCGCGCGGGCCGGCCGGCTCGCGTACGCGGCCGGTTATACCGGGCTCGGCGTCGGGGCCAGCCGGTTCGGTGGCCGCGTCCTGCTCGACCTGCTCGGCGGCGCCCCGACCGAGCTGACCGAACTGGAGATGGTGCGGACCAAGCCGGTTCCGTTCCCGCCTGAGCCGCTGCGGTCGGCAGGCGTGCAGCTGACCCGGTGGTCCCTGGCCAGGGCGGATGAGCACGAGGGCCGCCGGAACGTGTGGCTGCGGGCGCTAGACCGGGCAGGCCTCGGCTTCGACTCCTGAGCCTCTGCCCGGCTGGGTACGGTCCAGCAGCAGGAAGGGAGTGTCAAACCAGGTGCAGCGTCCAGGAAGCCGCGATGTCCGGGAGGCCGTGCTGGACTCCGCGCTGCTCGCCGTGGCCAGCCTCGCGTCGTACTGGCTGGTCGCTGACCTGCTGTCCGGGATTCACACGGGTTCGAGGACCGAGCACATCATCGGCGGCCTGTGGGCCGCCATTGCCACAATCTTCGTCAGCAAGAGCAGCTACCAGCAAAGTGTCGCGGCTGCTGTCTCCAGGGTGGCTGGGACGCTGGTGAGCTTTGCCTTGTGCTTCGTCTACCTCGTCTTCCTGCCAGTCCACCTATGGGCATTCGCGCTGCTGATCGGCGTGAGCGCGCTGGCACCCACGCTGGCAGGCAGGCCGGCTGACGCTGCGACTGCCGCGATCACCACTGCCGTCCTGCTGGCCCTGGCGGCGCTCGATCCGCACCACGCGTGGCTGCAGCCGATCCTCCGCCTCGGCGACACGGTGGTAGGCGTGATCGTGGGTGTCGCCGCTGCTAGGGTCGGCCGGAAGCTGACCGGCCAGCGGGCGCCCAGTGATCCCTGAGAGTTGGGCACCGCGGGTTCCCGCTGGCGCAACTCTCCCCAGATCGTGGAGTTCGTGCGTCAGCCGAGGCTCAGTCGCAACGGCGGCAGCGGCTCTGCACCATTCATCAGAAGCTTACGGACCTGATGACCGTCCAAGTGACTGGCAATCAGGTCAGCCAGCCGGTCTAGCCTCGCCTCCCGGATCGCGCCGAACGAGACATCCGCTGCGCCGGTGAAACTTCGCCCGGCTACCCTGGCCACGTAGGTCAGGTACTCACGCCGGAAGCTGTCGTTCTCGAGCAAGCCGTGCCAGACAGTGCCGGCTACCGCGTCGACGCGGCAGCCCTCGTCTGCGAAGAACGGCTCGCCGCCGTCTGGTGTCACGGTGCCGTGGTGAATCTCGTAGCCATGGACGACTACACCGTCCGCGAGCGCCCTGGACGGGCGGGCCAGCACCTTCTCCGGCTCGAAGTAGGTCCGAACCGGCAGCAGTCCGAGGCCAGGCACCTCCCCGGAGCCGCTCTCCACGTGATCGTCGATCAGCGTGCCGAGCATCTGGTAGCCGCCGCAGATGCCGAGGACAGGCCGGCCAAGCGCGACATGCCGGGCGACCGCCTTGTCGATCTGACGCTCGCGCAGCCAGGCCAGGTCGCGCACCGTTGCTCGGCTGCCGGGCAGTATCACCAGGTCGGCGTCGGCCAGTTCGGCGGCGTGGCGGGCGAACCGCACGAGCACACCAGGCTCGCATGCCAGCGCGTCCACGTCGGTGTGGTTGCTCATCCGCGGCACTGCGACCACTGTGACGCGCAGCACGTCGTCGCCTCGCGGCGGGCCGCCGGACTGCAGCAGCGCCCAGTCGATCGAGTCCTCAGCATCTACGCCGAGTCCTTCGGTGAACGGCAGCACGCCCAGTACCGGCCGTCCGGTGAGCTTGTGCAGCATGTTCAGGCCGGGCTGCAGCAAGGAGGGCTCGCCGCGGAACTTGTTCACCACGAATCCGGCAACCAGCGCCTGGTCGGCCGGGTCCAGCACCGCTAGCGTGCCGACGAACGAGGCGAATACGCCGCCCCGGTCGATGTCACCGACCAGAAGGGCGGGCAGTCCGGCGGCACGGGCAAAGCCCAGGTTGACGATGTCGGTGTGGCGCAGGTTGATCTCAGCCGGGCTGCCTGCCCCTTCGCATACGACCGCGTCGAACCTGCGTGCCAGCTCCCGGTAGGAATCCACCACCACGTCGAGCAGCACTCGCGCCCGGTCGCCGTTCCAGTAACTCGCGGCGTCGGTCTCGGCCACCGCTTTGCCAAGGACAATGAGTTGGCTGCCGGTCTCGCTGCCCGGTTTCAGCAGCACCGGATTCATCAGCGCCTCGGGCTCTATCCCGCAGGCTTGAGCCTGCGCGGCCTGTGCCCGGCCGATCTCCTCGCCGGCCAGGGTGACGAACGAGTTCAGCGACATGTTCTGCGCCTTGAACGGCGCGACCGCTAGCCCCTGCCGCGCCAGCCAGCGGCACAGCCCGGCCGTGACGACGGATTTGCCGGCATCCGAGCTCGTGCCAGCGACTAGTAGCGCTCCCACCGCCGCAGACTAAGCCACGCTCGGCTGGCGCACGCTGCCGGCATGCTAGCTCGACCACTCCCTAGTAAATTGCTCACCACATAACCGACAAAACACCCGCGTGAAGCCAGCAAGGGGCTAGGGAGTGGGTCTTCGAGCGGGCCCGTTGCGGTCCGGCGGTAACTGCCGGACCGCGACGGCGGGAGATCGTTAGCTCGTGAACGGTTCGAGCAGGTGGCTGAAGTCCCAGGCGTTCTGGGTGATCCCCGAGCAGGTGTTGCTGTCGACGGTGCCCGGGCAGCCGCCGTTGTCACGCTGGATCGCCCAGATCGACAGGAAGTTCATATTGTTGGCCTGCGCGAAGTTCAGCATCGTCGTGGCGTCGGGCTCGTAGGTGACCTCGGTCTTCTTGCGCAGGTCATCGATGCCGGGCAGCAGGGTCATGCCTTCCATGTTCCAGATCTGCGCCGAGGTCAAGCTCGGGAAGATGGTCTGCAATTGGCTATGGGTGTTGGTGGCCGCGTTCTCGGCAGCCGTGCCCATCTCGACTACGCCTTCTTTGGCGATGTAGTAGTCGAAGACCATAATGTTGACCGAGGTCACGGTAGCGCCCTCAGTAACCGCGTTCTGCAGCACGGCCTCGCCGTTCGGGTCGAGCCCGTACTGCTCGACCGGGATCGTGTACTGGATCTGCAGCGGGATGCCGTTCGCCGCCGCCCACTGCTCGGTCAAGGCGATTGCCTGGTTGCGGCGGGTGATCCCGGCACTG
>DATMMA010000377.1:0-8043 GCA_035570295.1 Streptosporangiaceae bacterium | reverse complement strand
GGTCCCCGATCCCGAACGCGGTCGTCGGCGTCACCGGCGAGACAAGCACGTCCACCTGCTCGAACGCCGCGTCGAAGTCCCTGATGATCAGCGTGCGGACCTGCTGTGCCTTGCCGTAGTAGGCGTCGTAGTAGCCGCTGGACAGCGCGTAAGCGCCGAGCATGATCCGGCGCTTGACCTCGGGCCCGAATCCTGCCTCCCTGGTCAGCGACATCACTTCGTCGGCGTTACGGGTGCTGTCATCGCCCACTCGCAGCCCGTAGCGCATCGCGTCGAAGCGGGCCAGGTTGGACGAGCATTCGCTGGGCGCGATCAGGTAATACGCCGGCAGCGCGTAGGTGAAGTGCGGGCACGACACCTCGACGACCTTGGCGCCGAGCGACTCGAGCAGTTCCACCGCCTCAGTGAATCTGGCCTGCACTCCGGTCTGAGAGCCGCCGCCGCTGAACTCCGTGACCACGCCGACCCTCAGGCCAGAGACGTCCGCCTGCCTGGCCGCGGCGACGACTGGCGGGACAGGCGCGTCGACCGAGGTCGAGTCGCACGGATCGTGCCCCGACATGACCTCGTGCAGCAATGCGGCGTCCAGGACGGTACGCGCCAGCGGGCCTGGCGTATCGAGCGAGGACGCGAACGCGACCAGTCCGTACCGCGAGGAGCCGCCATAGGTCGGCTTCATGCCGACGATCCCGCAGACCGCAGCAGGCTGACGGATGGACCCGCCGGTGTCGGTACCGATCGCGAGCGGTGCCTCGTATGCGGCGACGGCGGCTGACGAGCCTCCTGACGAGCCGCCAGGGATCCGGGTGAGGTCCCATGGGTTGTGTGACGGCCCGTAGGCGGAGTTCTCAGTCGAGGACCCCATGGCGAACTCGTCCATGTTGGTCTTGCCGAGAATGACGACGCCAGCATCACGCAACCGCTTGGTAACGGTGGCGTCATAAGGCGGCCGCCAGCCCTCAAGGATCTTGGAGCCGCACGTAGTGGGCATGTCCGCGGTTGTCATGACATCTTTCAGCGCCAGCGGAACTCCCGCCAGCGGCCCTAGCGGCTCACCGGCCGCGCGCTTGCGATCGACGCCCTCCGCCGCGGCCAGCGCGCCGATGCCTGCCACATGCAGGAACGCGTGCACGTCGGGATCGACGGCCACGATCCGGTCCAGATGGGCTTGAGTGACCTCGACCGCCGACACGTCTCCGGAGGCAACGGCCGCGGCTATCTCCGCGGCGCTCAGCCGGGTCAGCTCGCTACCGGTCCGCGCGTCACCAGCAGCCATGTCAGTCCTCCGTCAGGATGCGCGGAACCCGGAACCTGCTTTGCTCGGCAGCTGGCGCGCCAGACAGTGCCTGCTCCGGAGTCAGGCACGGGACTTCGACGTCGTCGCGGAGCACGTTGACGACCGGGACCGCGTGCGTCATCGGCGGAATCGCCTCGGCCGCGACCTCCTGTACCCGTGCGACCGCGCCGATGATCTGGTCAAGCTGGCCGGCGAAATGGTCGAGTTCGGCGTCCGTCAGGGCCAGCCTGGACAGCCTGGCCAGGTGCGCCACCTCGTCCCTGGTGATGGACATGACCGCCATCCTATTGGGCCGGCCATGCTCGGACCGAAAGCATTAACCCCCGGAGCGGGAGCTGACTGGTCACCGGGTGTAGCCCGGCGAGCACCCGGGCAGAATCGCCGGCCGCAATGCACCTGCCTGCGCCTGCACGAGCCCCTGCGCCGCCGACTTTTCACCCCGACCAGCGCTGGATGGCGTGATTATTTACCATTATGCCCGATTATCAGCTCACGTCCTGGGTGAAAAGTTGGCGGCGTGAGGTGCATAAGGTGCGAATCGCCTTAGGATCAGCCCGTCCCGAAGCGCTCGGGCGCACGAACTGGTCGCGCTGGCGGCCCTAGGCTCACCAGCCGGATGGCGGCAGCGCCACCCTTTCCTGCGAACCTGTTGTTTGCGACACCGCTGTTTGCGACACCGCTGTTTGCAAGACCGTGGCCTCCAGCGGCCCTTCATGAGCCCCGAGCGGGCCGGCCGGGATCCGCGGGCCGCGCTGAGCCCGCTCTCCGGTCCTGCTGTGCTTGGTCAGCCAGGCGGTTGCCGAGACAGCGTTCATGGGCTTGGCGAAGTAGTAGCCTTGCGCCGCCACGCAGCCCATTCCCAGCAGTGCTTTCGCCACGTCATCCGACTCCACCCCCTCGGCGACCGAGCGAATGCCGAGAGCCGCGGCCAGGTCGAGGATGGACTTGACGACCACCTCGTCATCGGATGATTCAAGGAGCCGGCCAACGAAGGAGGAGTCGACTTTGACCTCGCAGACCGGCAGCCGTTTCAGCCGGACCAGGTTGGAGTAGCCGGTACCGAAGTCATCCAGACTGAGGCCGACGCCAAGTGCGGCCAGCGCCTCCGCCGTCGCGACCGAGTGGGCCGGCTCACTGGTCAGCACCCGCTCGTCGATCTCGATCAGCAGCGACTCGGGCGGCAGCCGGTGCCTGGCGAGGCCCTGCCCTACCAGGTCAGCGAGCCCGGAGTCGAGCAAGTCACGGCCGGAGACGTTGACTGAGACCTGCACGTCCAGCCCGGACTGCCGCCACATCGCGGCCTGAGCGAGCCCGGTTTCGATGACGTACGCCGTCACCTCCCGCATCAGGTATGACTGCTGGACAATCGGGATGAAATCCTCCGGCGTCAGGATGCCCCGGACCGGGTGCCGCCAGCGGACCAGCGCCTCCACGCCAGCCGGCTGCCCGTCGGTCAGGTGGACCTTCGGCTGATAGTGGAGCTCCAGCTCGCCCCGGTCCAGGCCGCGCCGCAGCTCGCCAAACAGGGCCAGGCGGGCAGGCGAGTTCCGGTCCAGGTCCGGTACGTACCGCTCGACGCCGCTGCGCCGTTGTTTCGCCAGGTACATCGCCACGTCCGCGCGTTGCATCAGCAACTCGCCGCTGGTCGCATCGTCCGGGTACATCGCTATGCCGATGCTCACCTCGATCACGAACGACATGCCTTCCAGGCGGATCGGCTCTGCCACCGCCGCGCGCAGCCGCGCCGCAACCTCACGTGCCGCCGCGGCCTCCTTGACGGACGGCAGCAACACTGCGAACTCGTCACCGCCGAGGCGAGCGACCAGGTCTCCGGGCCGGATGCTGTGCGTGAGCCGGTGCGCAACCAGACGGAGCAGCCGGTCCCCGACCGCGTGCCCGAGCGTGTCGTTGACTTCCTTGAGGCCGCGATCCAGGTCTAGCAGCAGGAATCCGGCCTTCCGCCCTGAGCTGGTGGCCTGCGCGAGCGTGTTGTCGAGCCTGAGCATCAGCAGCTTGCGGTTAGCCAGGCCGGTCAGCTCGTCGTGATTCGCCTGGTGCTCGCGCTGCACCGAGATAGCGGCGTTGACGTAGATAGCGCCGAGCGGGAAGACGAACAGCAGCATCAAAAACGCTGACTTCGTCCCGATGACCACCGCCACCAGGGGCGCCGTCGCATAAAGGACCACGTTAACGGTGGCCTCGTAGGGGAGATTCCTGATCATCGTTGACCGCACCGGCTCGCGCGAGTGCAGCGCTATCGCCACCGCGATGATGACGTAGTTCACCGCGAAGCTGGCCGCGCCGGCCAGCAAGATGCGCCAGACATCGCCGTTTCGCGGCACCCACGGGTTCATCGGCCTCGCCAACTGGCCGCACAGCGCGTACAGCGTGCCGCCGCCCGCGGCCATCCCCAGCGTGAATGTTGCCGCGTTGAAGGCCGCGCGGTGCGGTGCCTTGCGCCGTGCGAGCTGCGTTACGACCGTCGATGTACCGCACAGCAGCACGGCGACAGGAAGTCCCCACGCGATCAGCGCGCCGAAGCAGAACGTGACGGACGCTACCGGTGCCTGCATGCTGGAGCGCCCGGGCGTAACGATCGGCCACAGGTCGCCGAGCAAAACCATAGCGGTGAGCACCCAGAACAGCGGCTGCCGGACGAGAACTGCCATGCCCGACAGCTGCGAAACGGCCAGGCCGAAGACGACAGCCCCGGCGACGGTGACCAGGGCCATGTGGATCCACAACGGGGAACCGACGCGCGGGCCGATGTCCCTGGTGTCGGTCGGGTCCCTCATGACTCCTCATCCGCCAGCCGTCGCGCAGTGTGCAGCAGTCGGCGCTTTCCGTGAATCCTACGGAAGGATACACACTTCCCGAAGCCAATCGCATACTATCCGTTACAGCCTGAGATCATGACTCATCCGGCCGAAATTGCCGGCCAGGACGGCAGCCCCCGAATCAACCTGGAACGAGCGCCCTAGCCGCATCCGGTCCCTGCAAGAGCAGCACATCAAGGCCCGCCTCGTCCAGTACCGGCACGCCGAGTGACTCAGCCTTGCTGAGTTTCGAACCGGGATTCTGCCCCGCGACGACGAACCCGGTCTTCTTCGACACCGAACCGGATACCTTCCCGCCGAGTTCCTCGATCGCCGCCGCTGCCTCCTCGCGAGTACGGACCTCGAGCGTCCCGGTCAGCACCACGGTGATTCCTGCCAGCGGGCCTGTCGCGCTGGCCCCCGCAGCCGCTTCACCGCGCTCCGGCGGGACGAAACCGGGCGTCGCCAACTGCACTCCGGCCGCCTGCCACTTCCCCACAATGGCCGCGTGCCAGTCGACCTCGAACCACTCTCGCAGCGACCGCGCGATGGTCGGCCCCACGTCGTTGACGGTCACCAGTTCCGTCTCTGGTGCCGCCGCGATGGCGTCGAGTGACCCGAACGCCGCCGCCAGCGCCCTGGCCGCAGTCGGGCCAATGTGCCGGATAGACAGCGCTACCAGGATCCGCCAGAGCGGCCGGTGCCGGGCGTCCTCCAGGTTGGCCAGCAGCCGGGTCGCGTTCGCGGTGAGCGCTCCGCCCTTCGTGACGAAGAACGGGACTTCGGCCAGCTTCTCAGCCGTCAGCCCGAACAGATCGCCCTCGTCGGCCACCAGCCCCGAATCCAGCAGCGCCACAGCTGCCTCGTAACCGAGCACCTCGATGTCCAGCGCGCCGCGGCCGGCCAGGTGGAACAACCGCTCCCGCAGTTGCGCCGGACATGATCTGGTGTTCGGGCAGCGCCAGTCGACGCCGCCATCCTCCCTGACGAGGCCGGTGCCGCATGACGGGCACTTCTCGGGGAACTCGAAAGCCCGCTCGTCCCCAGTCCGCAGGTCGGCCACCGGTCCGACGACCTCCGGAATGACGTCGCCGGCCTTGCGCAGCACCACGGTGTCGCCGATCAGGACACCCTTGCGAGCTATCTCGTCAGCGTTGTGGAGGGTCGCGTTCTCTACCGTCGAGCCGCTGACCTTGACCGGCTCCATCACCGCGAACGGCGTCACCCGGCCGGTGCGGCCCACGTTCACCCGGATGTCCAGCAGCCGGGTGTTGACCTCCTCGGGCGGGTATTTGTACGCGATCGCCCAGCGGGGCGCCCGGCTGGTCGAGCCGAGCCGCCGCTGAACCTCCACCGTGTCGATCTTCACTACCACGCCGTCGATCTCGTATGGCGGGTCGTGCCGGTGCTCGGCGTAATGCTCGATGTACGTACGCACACCATCGACGTCGGGCACCACCTGGTACAGGTCGCTGACCGGAAGCCCCCATGACCTCAGCCGCTCGTACCAGCCAGACTGACTCTCCGGCCGGTCATCCAGGCCCTCCACGACGCCAACGCCGTGCAGGATCATGTTGAGCGCGCGCGATGCGGTAATCCGCGGATCCTTCTGACGCAAAGAGCCGGCCGCGGAGTTGCGCGGGTTGGCGAAGGGCGCCTTGCCCGCCTCGGTCAGTCTCTCGTTCAGGTCCTCGAAAGCCTTGACCGGCAGGAACACCTCGCCGCGGACCTCGAGGACGTCCGGCCAGTCAGAGCCCGACAGCTTGTTGGGCACCGCGGCGATGGTCTTGACGTTCGGAGTCACGTCCTCGCCGGTAACTCCGTCGCCCCTGGTCGCCGCGCGTTGCAGGCGGCCCTTGCGGTAGACCAGCGCGACCGCGAGGCCATCGATCTTCAGCTCGCACACGTAGGGGCCGGTGCCACCGAGCCGCGTCGCCCTGGCCACCCAGCTATCCAGGTCCTCCGGCGAGAAGACGTTGTCCAGGCTCTGCAGCGGCTGCAAGTGCTGCACCGGGGTGAAATCGGTCGAGAACATCCCGCCGACGCGCTGGCTGGGTGAGTCCGGCGTCCGCAGCTCGGGAATCTGGTCCTCGATGCTCTCCAGCTCGCGCAGCATCGTGTCGTACTCGTAGTCCGAGATCAGCGGCGAGTCGAGCACGTAGTACCGGTACTGGTGCTCTTGCAGTTCGGCGGCCAGCTCCGCATGCCGCTGCCGCGGATCCTGCTCCGTCATCGGACCACTCCTTGACTAGCTCGGCTCGATCATCTCGGGCGCGATCCGCGCCGCATCCCTGCAGTGCGCAAGCGCCGCCCGCGCGGCTGCCGGGGAGGATCCCGCCAGGCCGCAGGCCGGCGTCATGACGACCTGCCGCGCCAGCAGGCCGGGCGCCAGCCCGGTCCGCCGCCACAGCGTCACTACCGACTCGGCGGTCTGCCGCGGCAGCAGCGGCGGTCCGCTGACCAGCCGTTCGACACTGCTTGTCGGCAGCGCCCCGACGAACAACCCGAGGCCGTCCTCGGCCAGTTCTGCGACCTGGTCGACATCAGCGTTCCGGAGGTGGCCGAGATCGAAGCTCACTGCTGACGCACCGGCGCGTTCTATTTCCCGGAACGGGGCTGGCTTTCCACAGCAGTGCACGACAGTGAATGCCGACGGCGCGGACAGCACCGTTGCCAGTCGCTGGCTGGCGACCGCCTGGTCGATGGCCGGCACCACGTTGAGGCCGCTGGCAGTGGGGACATGTCCGGCCAGCGCGGCTGGCAAGGCTGGCTCGTCCAGTTGCACGATCAGGCTCGCGCCGGGGACCCGCTTGCGCACGTCGGCGGCATGCCCGGCCAGCCCCTCAGCCAGCGAGGCCGTGAGGTCAGCCACGGCGCCCGGGTCGGCGAGCGCCGGGTTGCCCGAATGGCTGAGCTCGAGGCTGGCGGCCAGCGTCCACGGCCCGCATACTG
Organism: Streptosporangiaceae bacterium; assembly: GCA_035570295.1. GTDB lineage: Bacteria > Actinomycetota > Actinomycetes > Streptosporangiales > Streptosporangiaceae > JAJYUU01. The sequence goes on along the minus strand of DATMMA010000377.1, from coordinate 978 downwards.
CGATCTTCAGCGGGCCCTGATAGCCGCCGGCTGTTTCCTCAAGCGTGTCGAGGTCCCGGGACAAGTAGCCGGCCGCTCTGCTGGCATCCCGGCCCGGCCGGTCGGTCAGCTTCCACCCGCGCGGTGTCGTCTGCACAGGCAGGTCGACCAACAGCGCGGCGGTCCGGCCAGCTATGTCGGCACCCGGTCCCCGGCCGGGCAACTCAGGCAGATAGGGCAGGTCCGGCACCTCGCCGAAGACGATCCGGCACGCCTCGGCCGGATCCGCGCCGGGCATCGACCCGATCCCGGTCGCGCTCCCGGCTGGCCACGGAAACTGCGGACTCTCGCTCACGCTCAGAGCCTAGTGGTGCCTGCCGACATAACAGGCGCAGTCGCTGGCGGCGAATCGTGGTCGGTTATCGCAGGCGATTTGCCTCGTTTGCCGGGCCGACGCAGAGCTCGCCGCTCACTTGTCACGGATTTTGGTCGCACCAAACGGGGCAAGTCATCCCCTATCGCGGACAAGATCGATGAAATGTCATTCCTGCGTGAGCTGTTTGCTCGATTCAGGCGGTTTGGCTGATGGTCGCGCTGCCGAGTACGGCGTCGCCGTCGTAGAAGACGGCTGCCTGTCCGGGCGCGACGCCGCGGGCAGGCTCACGCAGGCTGATCCGGACGCCGCCGGGAGCCGGCTCGCAGACGGCGGGATGGACTTCGCCGTGGGCACGCAACTGCACGAGGCAGTCGACCGGGCCGGAGGGCGGCAGGCAGCCAGACCACACCGGCTTGCTCGCCTCGATCTCCAGAACGTCCAGTGCCTGGGCCGGCCCAACCGTGACAGTGCGCGACACCGGCTCGATGCTCAGCACGAACCGGGGCCTGCCATCAGCGGCCGGGCGGCCGAGCTGCAGGCCCTTACGCTGCCCGATGGTGAACCCGTAACTGCCGTCGTGGCTGCCGACCACGGTGCCATCCGGCTCGACGATGTCACCCGGT
>DATMMA010000376.1:0-2001 GCA_035570295.1 Streptosporangiaceae bacterium | reverse complement strand
GCCCTGACCTACGGCTGGCTGGCCGGTGCCCTGATCGCGAAGGTGACGGGTAGCAGGCTGGGGGAGGTGTTCCAGGCCGAGATCGCCAAGCCGCTCGGGCTCGACTTCCACATCGGCCTGCCGTCCGAGGACATTCCCCGGGTGGCACCGCTGGTCGACATGCCGCCGCCGGATCCGAACGCGCTTGACGGCATCACCGATCCGGTCCAGCGGGAGCTGCTCATGGCGCTGGGGGCCGCGGCGTTCGACCCGGAGTCCGCCTTCAGCCGGGCCCTGTCCACCAACGGGGCGCTGCCGACACCGGACGCCACCACGTGGAACGACCCGCGCGTCTACCAGGCCGAGATGCCGGCCGCCAACGGCATCTCCAACGGCCGGTCGCTCGCGCGGCTCTACGCGGCGACGGTGAGCGAGGTCGAGGGCATCCGGCTGCTGTCCGGCGAGACCGTGGAGAAGGCCAGGGCGGAGCAGGTCAACGGCCCCGACCGGACGCTGATCGTGCCCACGCGCTTCGCGACCGGGTTCCAGCTGCCGACCCCGAGCAGCCCGCAGCTGTCCCCGGACTCGTTCGGTCACCAGGGTGCCGGCGGCGCGCTCGGCTTCGCCGACGTACGTCACCAAGTTGGCTTCGGCTACGTGCAGAATCAGCTGCTCGGCGGCGGGCCGGCCGGAGACCCGCGCACCCTGGGCCTGATCGCCGCGGTATCGCGGGCTATCGGCGCGTAGCGGAGGCAGGAGTTCATGACCGTTGTCCCCCAGCAGGGTCAGTGGTTCCGCCGCGTGCTCGGTCACTTCCCGACCGGCGTGGTCATCGTCACGGCTATCGACGATGGCATGCCGGTCGGGATGGCGATCGGCTCCTTTACGTCGGTGTCACTTGATCCGCCGCTGATCGCCATCCTCCCCGCGAAGACCTCCGTCAGCTGGCCTCGCATCGCCGCGGCGGGAGCGTTCTGCGTCAACGTGCTGAATGCGCGGCAGGAGGCCCTTTGCCGCACCTTCGCCACCACCGGCGCGGACAAGTTCGCCGGCGTGCCCTGGCGGCCGTCGCCGTCGGGCGCACCCGTCCTCGAGGGAACGCTCGCCTGGATCGACTGCTCACTGGAGCAGCTGGTGGAGGCGGGCGACCACTACATTGCCCTGGGCCGGGTCAGGTCGCTTGATGTGAGCGCGGACCAGGCGATCGAGCCGCTGGTCTTCTTCAAAGGCGGGTACGGCACGATCAGGCGCTGAGGGCTTCGAACCACATGTCAGCGAGCGCCTCCAGTACCGAGTTGTTGTCAGCCGGCAGCCGCGACGTGCTGGCGAGTGCGAGAATGCGCTGCGTGGCGATCTCCAGCAGTAGCGCGCGGGTTCGTGCTCCGGCCCTGGCCGGTACTGGCACGTTTTCCAGGTAGCCGTCGAGACTGTCGACGAGCGTCTCGCAGATGCGCAGCAGGTGCGCTTCAAGGCCGGGCTCCAGCAGCGCCGCCTGCAAGAGGGCCAGACTGCCGTTGGTGCTGTCCGCCAGTGCGTCCAGGCGTTCCGCGAGCCAGCCGTACAGTTGCTTGCGCAGCAGCGGGCTGTCTTCGCCGAGCAGTGCGTCGAGCTCCCGGAAGCGGCGCCGCGCGCGCGGCAGGCTCTCGTCCACGAGGGCGGCCGCGAGTTCGCGCTTGCCGCCCTTGAAGTGCAGGTAAAGCGTGGCGCGGCTGGCGCCAGCAGCGCGGGCGATCTGGTCAACGGTCGCCGAAAGGTATCCGCTGGCGGAGAAGACCTGCCGTCCGGCCTCCAGCAGCCGGTCCCGGGTGAATGCTGCCTGCTGCTGCCTGAGCGGGAGGGATCTGTCAATCATCGGCTGGCTCCCGCCGCGCCAGGCCGCCGGCACCCGAACGCGATTGTGATCATGGCCCCGTTCTCCCTCACCCGCCGCCACAGTCTATGGCCGCCCGGGCTCATTCCGCGCTGCGAGAAAGATCTCAAGCAGAACCTTCGTCGCTGGTTTAGGAGTTCTCGTCGCCGATT
>DATMMA010000375.1:0-2057 GCA_035570295.1 Streptosporangiaceae bacterium | reverse complement strand
GGCGTTCGGGATCTCACGAAGGAACTCTGCTGCGGCCTCAAAGCGCCCGAAGCCGTCGTCAGCAATCGCCTGCGGCCGCGCCGATATGCCGCAAAGATCACCCGTGTATTAAGCGTTCTGGACGGCGAGGGAGTCTGTGGCGTGGCTGTCGTGCTGGCGCTCGAATAGGACGATCTGTGCGCGCCGATCATCTGTTGGAGATGGGGTTAGTCCGCCGTTGGTTAGTCGCGGGCGGCACTTGATCCTGCGCTTCGGGGTCGGGCTTGGCGGGAGGAGTGGCAGGCGGGCGGATGAGGCCGTCGGCCTCCGCAGGCAGCGCACCCTCATCGCCTGGCTGCGCCGGGTGTGGCTACTCGCGCCAGGTGACATCGCCCGCTTCGTCCGCGACAATCAGCCGCTATGGGGACCTTCGGCACGGGACCTTTTGACAGCGATGGCGCCCTCGACTTCGTCGACGGCCTCGCTGAGCTGCCCACCGGCCAGCGCCGGGAAGTCTTGGAGCGAATGTTCCTCGTGGTCCGGAACGAGCCGGAACAGCTGGCGCGGACTGTGTTCCCTGATGAAGTGGTCGCGGCGGCAGCGGTCGTGGCGGCCAGCCTCTCCGGCGGTGCGAGCATCAGGCAACAGCTAGCCAACACGGGATACGACGCCGACGCCATCGTGGTCACGGAGGCGGATCACGAGCTAGCGGCCTCGGCTCTGAATGCATTGGGAAGGGCCGCTGGCCGCGATGGCCCCTGGCACCACGGATGGACTAGCCCTGACGACGCGGTCCGAGCCCGGCAGACCACCGAGCAGCTCGCCGCGATTCTCGAGCGAGGGCAGGGTGGGCAAGACGGGTGAGTGCGACGTCCGGCAGCTGAGGCGCTGTGGCTGCCAAGCCCGGTCATCCTTGCGGCGACACACTCTCGAAACGCGCTGTCATGCCGCGATCCGTCGCCGTTTGCAGCGTATCCAGGTTGCGCGAGTTCAGCCGATTAGCCGCCGGGCGGCTACAGGAGTTTGCTGCGGGGTCCTTCAGCCGCTGCGTGCCGAGCTTGGTCGTATCCGCTGCGATCTCCGTCGAGGAAACCGCTAAGCGGGCCGGCCAGATCCAAGGCTAGATGGCGGAACCCGTCCAATGGGTCAGCGCTATAGCCGGGGTAGGCGCCCGTCGCGGCTACTCCCCGCAGGTAGTCGGCATGAGAGAGGGTGGCGTCGCCCCAGCCATAGACGACCAGTCCCAGCGAATGACGGAAGTGAAACTCCAGGTACTGGCTTCCTTTAGTGAACCGGCCCGCTGCGGACTGGCCGCCCGAACTGTGCCCAGCCCCGCTGGGCTGGAAAGTGAACCCGGCAGGCGAGAGCACGTCCCCTAGGATGACGGACCCTGCTGTCACGACAGTTACGGGATCCGGTGCCTCGGCCACTCTCCCATTTTCCGCTTCGACGACACCGGCAGCTACTGGGCTAGGCATGATCGGGGAAACAGTTCCCGCTCATGCCGCGGTGAGTGAGGTCAACCGGACGTTCTGAACCCGCCGTTGCTGTAGAGGACCTGGCCAGTGATCCAGCCTCCGGCATCGGACATGAGAAAGCGCACGAGGTCGGCGGTGTCAGCGGGCGTTCCGATCCGGCCGGCCGGGGTCTGAGCCGAGGCCTTATGGTGAATGTCGGGGGTCATCCAGCCGGTATCGATCGGGCCCGGGTTGATGATGTTCGCGCGGATCCCCCGGCCAGCTAGTTCGACCGCGGCCGCTATCACGACCCTGTCCAGCGCGCCCTTGCTGGCTCCGTAGGGCAGGTTATGCGCGGAGTGGTCGCTGGTCAGGGCAACGATCCGGCCGGTGACCTCCGTGGTCGCCTCAGCGGGCAGCTGCTCCCCAAAGGCCTTGATCAGCAGCCAGGCGGCGCGGGCGTTGACCTGAAAGTGCCGGTCCCAGCTTTCGATGGTTGTGGTGAGGACTGAACTGTCCACACTCTCGCAGTGCGACAGCACCAGCCCGCGCAGGCCGCCAGCCGAAGCCGCCATCTCGACAAGTTGTGCCGGAACGTCGGCCTCGGCCAGATCGGCGGCG
>DATMMA010000374.1:0-8548 GCA_035570295.1 Streptosporangiaceae bacterium | reverse complement strand
GCACGCGATGCACAGTCCTCCGCGGAGGCTGCGCGTTACACGGTAATTTCGTTGCCGGACTCAGGCGAGCCGCAACGAGCGTTCGGGTTGCATCGACCCGAGTAGCCGCTCCAGAGCGACCTCGACATCCTCGCGCCAGGACAGCGCGGTCTTGAGTTCCAGACGCAGCCGAGGGTACCGGTGATGCGGCCGGATTGTCTTAAAGCCGACTGACAGCAGGAAATCGACGGGCACCACGCACGAAGGCTGCGTCCACTTGCTGTCGCCGAATGCCTCGATCGCCTTGATCCCGCGCCGGGTGAGATCCTTTGCCAGCCCTTGTACCAGCATGCGACCGAGGCCGCCGCCGGCGAACTCCGACATCACGTGCCCGGTCATCAGCAGTACTGCGTCAGCACTAACCGGGCTCGTCGGAAAGGCCACGGACCGCGGCGCGTAGCTCGGTGGCGCGTAGGTCAGGTAACCTGCCGGGACGGCATCCACGTACACGATCTTGCCGCAACTGCCCCATTCAAGCAGGACTGACGAAATCCAGGCTTCCTTTTCCAGCGCCGGGTCACCGACCTCGATCGCGCGGGCCTGGCTGACCGGGTCGAGTTCCCAGAAGACGCAGCGGCGGCACTTGGGCGGCAGGTCATCGAGATTGTCTAGCGTGATGCTCGCAAGTCGGCGCGACACGTGCTACCCCTGCCGGTCGAAAGGCCGTGACGAGGCCATTAGTCATGACCTGTGGCCGGGCGCTTGCATGAGCGGAGCCCGTGCCGAGCAACATCGTACCCACCTGGCGCCCGAGCGACCCCGCCCTGCCGGGCTTCTTGGGCATTCAGTTACTGGCCAGATACTTGCCGCAGAGACGGGGATATGGCGCGACCCGGCCGTCAGGCGATGTCAGGTTTCACGTGAAACGATGCTCGCCTCGATCGCTTCGGCCAACCGGTCCACGTCCGCAGCTGAGGTGTCGAAGGCTGTCATCCACCGAACGATGCAGTTCCCGTCGTCACCCTCAGACCAGACGTGACTGTTGAGGTCCTTCTCCAGCCGCATGGCGAGTTGCTCATGGACTTCGGTAAATACCCCATTCGTCTGAACCGGGTAGGCGAGCCGGATACCCGGCAGGCGAGCCAGCGCACTGGCCAGGCGGGCTGCCATCGCGTTGGCATGGCTCGCGCTAGTAAGCCACAGCTCGTCCGTCAGCAATGCTGCCGCCTGCGCGCCGAGAAAGCGCATTTTGGACGCCAGTTGCATTTGCTGTTTGCGGTGGTACTGGGCGCCGTCGGCAAGGCCGTCGGTCATCGTCAGGACGGCTTCGACGCCGAGTGCACCGTTCTTGGTGCCTCCGAAGCTCAGCACGTCGGCGTGGGCGGCGATGTCAGCGAGGGAGCAGTCCAGGTACGCGGCTGCGTTGGCGATCCGGGCGCCGTCAATATAGGTGAGCAAGCCATATTCCTGCCCGAAGGCCCGGAGTTCCCGCAATTCGTCCAGCGAGTAGCAGGTACCGAGCTCGGTCGCTTGCGCGATCTGGATCACGCGCGGTTGCACGCGGTGCTCGTCGCCACGGCCGGTCAACCTGCTTGCGATCAGGTCGGGGGTGAGCTTGCCGTCAGGAGTCTGCACTGGCAGCAGCTTGCATCCGAGGACGCGCTCCGCCGCTCCGCACTCGTCGACGTTCAGGTGCGAGGATTCGGCGCAGATGACGGCTTCGTACGGCCGGACCAACAGGCTCAGGCCCAGGATGTTCGCCGCAGTGCCGGTGAAGACCAGATGTGCGTTCTGCGCCCCAGTCGCGTCACACAGTTGCGCTATTGCGGTCCGGGTGATGTCGTCATCGCCGTACGCGACGGCGTCCCCGTCATTTGCCGCCATGATCGCTGCCAGGACGGCTTGGTGGACTCCAGCATGATTATCGCTACCGAAACTCTTGCCCGATATGTTCGCCACGGCACCGAAGCCTAGCCGGAGCCAGCAACGCGGCCGGAGCCCGAGCCGGCTCGCAGATTGGCGACCGGGTCAGCGCGGCCGGCTTTTCGGCTTGCCAGCCTGGCTCGGCTAGCCATCCCGACTTAGCTGGCGGGCCGGAGCCAAGTCGGGCGACATGCTCCGGACAATGCGCTCGAGATCCTCGAGCGAGGCGAACTCGACCACGATCTTGCCCTTGCGCTGGCCAAGTTCTACCTTGACGCGCGTCTCAAAGACGTCGGACAGGCGATCAGCCAGGTCCTTCAGGCCGGGGGCGACCGGAGCCCTGGCACCAGGCGCGCGGGTTCCCTTTACCGGCTGGGCCCCGAGCGCGACGATCTCCTCGGTAGCCCGGACCGATAGTCCCTCCGCGACGATCCGGTGCGCCAGTTGCTCCTGAGCTTCCGGATCCTCAACGCTGAGCAGCGCCCGCGCGTGCCCGGCGCTGAGTACGCCCGCCGCCACACGCTTCTGCACTGCCGGCGGGAGGTGCAGCAGCCTGATCGTGTTGGAAATATGAGGCCGGGATCGGCCAATGCGACGCGCCAGCTCTTCATGAGTCGCCGAGAAATCGTCCAGAAGCTGCTGGTAGGCCGCCGCTTCCTCCAGCGGATTCAGTTGCTCGCGGTGGAGGTTCTCGATCAGGGCTTCCCGGAGCATGTCGTCGTCCGAGGTCTCGCGCACGATTGCCGGGATCACGTCTATCCCGGCAAGCTGGCAGGCCCGCCAGCGTCGCTCGCCCATGATCAGCTCATACCGGCCCGTCGTAGTCCGGCGCACCACGACGGGTTGGAGCAATCCGACCGCTTCAATCGAGGCAGCGAGCTCCCCTAGCGAGTCCTCATCGAACGCTTGCCGGGGCTGACGCGGATTCGCGGTGACCGCGGTCACGGCGATCTCTTCGAGATACGCACCGGAAATTTCGGGCGCAGCGTCGGTGTCACCTGACGGCCAGGCCGCCTGATAGTCAGCAACCCCGGCAGCCGAAACCGAAGCAGGCGGACCCGTTGGGATCAGCGCTCCCAGGCCCTTGCCGAGCCCGCGCTTTGGTTGCGGCATCTTGACTCTCCTCGCCGTTCGGCCGCCTGGTCAGAGGCGCCCTGCCGATCGCGGTGGCGGCGTTGACAGCGCCAGTGCCCATACTGCCAGCAACCCGACGAGCTGCCCACACGATCCCCGCGCGGTCGCAGCCAGCCTAGCCAGCGATCCTGCCAGTACAGCCAGCCCAGCGGGACAGCCAGCCAAGAGCACAGCAGTTACAGTCGGCTCGGCAACGTTCCAGCGACACGACGGGCAGTCAGGTGGCAACACGAGCCGCCTAATCGCGGCTTCAACGTGTCGGCGAATCTGCTCGGCGCTAACCGGCCGACTGATGCTCCATATTTCGGCGCGCGAGTTCCCGCGCCGCTTCCAAGTAGGCCAGCGCGCCGGTGGAGCCGGGATCGTAGGTCATCACCGACTGGCCGTAGCTCGGAGCCTCTGAAACTCGGACGCTGCGCGGGATAACCGAACCCAGCACCACCGCACCGAAGTGTTCCCTGACCTCGTCCGCTACTTGGGACGCCAGCCGTGTTCGGCCGTCGTACATCGTCAGCAGGATCGTGCTCACCGACAACGACGGGTTCAGGTGGCTGCGCACCAGTTCGACGGTGCGCAGCAACTGCTCGAGGCCCTCAAGTGCGTAGTACTCGCACTGGATAGGGATCAGCACCTCAGGTGCCGCCACCAGTGCGTTTACCGTCAGCAAGCCCAGCGACGGCGGGCAGTCGATGAGGATATAGTCCAGGCTTGCAGCGTCGTAGGCCGCAAGTGCCCTGGCCAGCCTGGACTCTCTTGCCACTAGCGGCACTAGCTCGATCTCAGCACCCGCCAGGTCGATTGCCGCCGGTGCGCAGTACAGGTGCGGATAGCCGGCCACCGGCCGGACCACCGAGCTCAGCGGCTGCCCCTCGACTAGGACGTTGTAAACCGACGGGACACCCGAGTGATGATCGATGTCCAGCGCCGTCGACGCATTCCCCTGCGGGTCAAGGTCGATCACGAGAACACGCGCGCCGTGCATCGCCAGGCTCGCTGCCAGGTTCACTGCAGTCGTAGTCTTGCCGACGCCACCCTTCTGGTTCGCGATCGTGATCACGCGGCAAGCACCCGGGCGCGGCCAGACGTCGCCGCCCGAGCGTGCCACGACCGCCGCCTGGGCCGCTCGAGCGATCGGCGTGTCAGCCGACGCCTCATGGATCGACACCTGGTCCTCACTCCCGCCTGTCCGCCCGCCCCCTGCCAGCGGGCGATCGTGATAGGCACGTTTTTGCGCCGTGGCACTTACAGTCTCGGTTTCACGTGAAACCGCTGCCAGCGCCTTACGCACTCGAGCCGGAGGCGGCCCGCCTGCGTCATCGCTCGACGGGCCCGCGGACCCCGAGCCTAGGCCAATTTCGCCCGTCAGGTCAGCAGCATGCGCAGTATCCGCCTCGGCAGGCGACTCTCCGGTGCCACCCGGCCACCCCACGCCAACCCGGGCCGCCCGGCGTGCATATCGGCCCGGCAATACGCTCGCTGGTGGACCAAAATCTACTTTTCCGGCAAATGCCTGCAAGACAGGTTCTGCGCTGGTTACCGGAGTAAGCGGACCGCCTCGAGGACCAGCAACTGGCCCGCCGGTGCCCTCCGGCACCTCACCGGTCTCCGGCAACTCAGTGCTCGTCAGCGCTTCGGGCCCGACGGACGGTTCTTCAGGCCAGCCCAGCCCCGGCACCGAGTTCGTCATTGCGCAGCTTCTCCCATTCAGCCATGTCTCCGCCAGGCCAGTCCGCCCGCCACGTCGGTGTCCCGGCGGACACCGTCACCACAAGCGGACCACGAATGAACGCTTGCCCGGCTAGCCGCCGCCACGCCGACTGTTTGGCCGCCCCCTGCGTAGCGCTGCCGAAGGCCCGGGCCGACCAGGCCGTCCACCCCGCGCAGCCGGCCCGCGACTCGCGGGATGACCTGCCTGGTTGCCCGACGGGCCAGAACCGCGGTGGTCAGGCGCGGTGAAAGTCACCACAGTCGCAGTCGCACCACCGCCAGGGCTTGTTGCCCGCACCACTTTCGCATCGGTAACGCCGAGCCTGCTCAGGACTGGCCGCGCCTTCGCTAGCTCGGCTTCCGCGCCTGAGCCCTTGATTGCCAGCACTCGACCGCCTGGCCGCAGAAGGCCAACGGTCAGACCAGCCAACTTGTCCAGCGGCGCAACCGCACGAGCCGTCACTACGTCGGCCGAGATCTGGCCAGCCAGGTCCTCGGCGCGAGCCCGAAGGACGTCGGCATTAGTGAGGCCAAGCTCGCCAATGGCCTCCTTCATAAACTCAACACGCCGCGCGAGCGGCTCTAGCAATGTCACCCGCGCGTGCGGCATCAGCACGGCAAGCACAATGCCGGGCAGCCCGGCACCAGAGCCCACGTCCACCAATGAGCACCGAGCAGGCAGGAGGTGCGCGACAGCCGCGCAGTTCAGTAGGTGCCGCTCCCAGATCCGGTCAGCCTCGCCAGGGCCGATAAGACCGCGCTCCACGCCACTGCCGACGAGCAGTTCGGCATACTTTTCCGCCTGCGGCAGGGCGTCTCCAAAGATCGCCGCAGCCCCGTGCGCCACACTGGACTCCGGTACCGCAGGATTCACTCCATCGTGCATCCGCGCGCCCTCCGCCGCTCACTAAAGCTACCGGCCGCTAGCCGACCGGTAGCACTACCACGCGCCGGTCCGGCTCCTCGCCCTCTGACTCGCTCCGCAGCCCCGCCGCGGCGACCGCATCGTGCACGATCTTCCGCTCGAACGGATTCATCGGCCACAGCTTTTTCGGCTGGCCGGAGCGCCGGACCTCTTCGGCAGCATCCAGCCCCGCCTCCGCGAGCTCAGTGCGGCGCCGCTGCCGGTAGCCGCCGACGTCCAGCATCATGCGCGTCCGGTACCCAGTGTGCTGGTGCACCGCAAGCCGGGTCAGTTCCTGCAGCGCCTCAAGCACCTCGCCGCGCTTGCCTACGAGCTCATCGAGCGTGGCGCCGACCACGGAAACGACCGCGCGGTCACCCTCCACGTCCATGTCGATGTCACCATCGAGATCCGCCACGTCGAGCAGGCCCTCGATATAGTCGGCCGCTACCTCGCCCTCAAGCTCCAGGTCAGCAACCGACCGGCCACGCGCCTTGCCGTGCTCATCCGCCTCGACTTCATCGTCGGCGCCGTCCTCGTCGTCCGGCCCCTCGTCGTCGATGTCAGCCTCGTCGTCTAGCGCCATGTCATCCGAGGCATAGCCATCCTCCACGCCGCCATGCCCGACCGCTTCGTCCGCTGCAGGATTGACGGTCTGCACCGGGCTCGTCCGGTCACGCTCGTCATCCTGGCGATCGCGGTTCTGCTGACCAGCATCCTGTGCCGCGACATCGTCCTGCTGGCTCATGCCAGGCTCCTCCTCGATCCCCATCCCTGATCGCATCGTTGCGCCAGGCAGCATGAGCGCTCCCGCCGGGCCGGAAACCCAATCAGCGCTTGCCCGACCGTTTGCTGCGTGACTGCCGCTGCGTCTGGTGCCTCACGAGCTTAACGTCGGGCAGCTCAGCCTCTGGCTCGGGCTCCGAGCGCCTGCCCAGGCGCTTGAGCATGCTCCCCGCCGTCGTGCCACCCTGGGCCCCGCCGTTCGCACTTGCGCCGTTGGCAACTGCCCTGGTCGTCCGGCTACTGCCCTGTTGCGACCCGCCTTGCTGAGTCCGCGCCGCAGAAGCCTTACCCTGGCCAGGCCGCGCCGCACCGGACTTGCTTGCCCCGCCGGTTAGCGACTTGGCAGTAGCCGCACTCGGCACCGCTCCGCCATCGGTCGCCGCAGCCGGCGGGGTGTACGGGTAGCGCCTGCCCAGCAGCCACTGCTGGCCGAGCGTCCAGACGTTCGTGGTGACCCAGTACAGGACCAGGCCGAACGGCCAGTACAGGCCGGTCAGCGCGAAGAACGGCATGATGTACGTCATGTACTTCTGCGACGACGCCATCGGGTTGTCTGGCGTGGCCGCCGGCATCATGCCGCGCTTCTGACTCTGCCGGATGGTCAGGAAAGTCGTGACCATGCTGACCAGAACCGCAGCGAGAATGACCAGCTTGGCATGCAGCGGCACGTGCGCAGTGCCGGTAAAAAGCACCTTGTCGGCAATCGAAGCGCCCAGGATCTTCGCATGCGTCCCGGCTTCAACGAGCGTGACCGGAAGGCCGTACTTGGGCGCGGTGCCCGGCACCCATTCCGCGATGGCCCGCAGCACGCTGAACAGGCCAAAGAACAGCGGCAGCTGGGCCACGACTGGCAGACAGCCCATCAGCGGGTTGACGCCCGCTTCCTGGTACAGCTTCATCGTCTCTTGATTGAGCGTCTGCCTGTCGTTTTTGTACTTCTTGCGCAGCGCCGCCATCTGCGGCTGGAGCGACGACATAGCCCTGGTGGTGTGCATCTGCTTGATGAAAAGCGGCACCATGATCAGCCGCATCAGCACAACCAGGATCACGATGGAAAGAGCCCAGGTCCAACCGCTAGTCGCGCCGAAGAGGGGCTTCAAGCCGTCATAGATGTGCGTGAAGACCCAGCCGACTGCCTCGTAGAGGTAATCCAGGGGATTCGACACCTGCTAGCTCCCTTGTGCTCTGCTCATGACGTCCGAGCCCTGACCTCTGAGCTCATAACCTTTCGGGCCCGCTCCAGCGGAGTCCTGCACCCCGTCCGAGCCAGGGACGGGATCCAGTCCGCCGGCATGGAACGGATGGCACCGGCTCAGCCGGCGCACCGTCAGCCATGAGCCCCGCAGCGCACCGTGCAGCTGCACGGCCTCGAGCGCATAGGCACTACACGACGGATAGAACCTGCACCGCGGTCCCAGCAGCGGGCTGATGAACCGGCGGTAAACGGTCAGCAGCCCAACGAGCAGCCAGCCGGCAGGCGACAGGTCCCGGGCATCCGGCCCAGATCTGCGGCTCACTGGCTCACCACCCCACCTTGCCGCCGAAGCAACGCTCGGATTACCAGGTCGAGGTCGGCGGCGAGATCCGCCTGGCACGCCATGGCCGCGCGCGGCGCAGCGCGCACTATAAGCAGGCTACCTCCGGGCAGCGACCCCAGGTACCCACGGGCGAGGTGCCGCAACCGCCGCCGCACTTTATTCCGCACCACAGCCGAGCCGACCGCCTTGCTCACCACGAAACCAATGCGCGCCGGCTCCTCGCTCCCGCGCTGGACCAGCAAGTGCCCGGAGACCAGCGGCCGCCCGGCCCTGCTGCCGCGCTTGACCGCGGAGGCGAAGTCAGAGCTCCGGCGCATCCGCGCGGTCGCCGGAAGCATGGCGATACCACCGCAGAGCCGCCAGCGTCAGACGCTGACGCGCGCGCGGCCCTTCCGGCGCCTGGCCGAGAGGATCGCCCGGCCGGCCCGGGTGCGCATGCGCAGGCGAAAACCGTGAGTCTTCGCCCGGTGGCGGTTGTTCGGCTGAAACGTACGCTTGCTCACTGGAACTCCAGGTGCGGCAAATCTTGGCTAGGGCGGTTACAGATCGCTACAGGTACACGCGGCAGCTTTCAGCG
>DATMMA010000373.1:0-14724 GCA_035570295.1 Streptosporangiaceae bacterium | reverse complement strand
ACTACCTGCGCTGCATACTCTGCGGGCTGTGCATCGAGGCGTGCCCGACCAGGGCGCTGACCATGACCAATGAGTACGAGCTGGCCGATGACAGCCGGGAGAGCTTGATCTGGACCAAAGAACAGCTAGTCGCGCCGCTGCCGCCAGGCATGGAGGCGCCGCCGCACCCGATGCGGCTCGGCGATGACGAAGAGGACTATTACCAGCTTGGCGCGATGCTCGCGGCCAGCCAGGCCGATTCCGGCGAGCGCAACCCGGTGCAAGAGGGTCCTGTCCAGGACTGGCCGGCACAGGCTGGCAGCGGTTCAGCGCCCCAGGGAGACGTCCAGTGACGGGAACGCATCCTCTGATTCTGGCCGGGCCGGCGGCCGAGACGACCAGGCTGGTCGCTTACTGGCTGCTGGCGATCCTGTCGGTTGCCGCCGCGGTAGGCATGGTGCTGGCGCGCAGAGCCGTGCATTGCGCGATGCTGCTGGCCGTCGTCATGCTGTCCCTGGCCGTCTTCTACGCGATGCTCGGCGCGCCGTTCCTGTCCTTCGTGCAGATCATCGTCTACACCGGCGCCGTGCTCATGCTCTTCCTGTTCGTCCTGATGATCGTCGGCATCAGTGCGGCTGACTCGATCATCGAGACGATCCGCGGCCAGCGGATGTGGGCGGCGTTGGCCGGCATCGCCATGCTGGTCCTGCTCAGCCTTGTCGTCGGGCACGCGGTGATCGGGCCGGCAGCGCCGAACACCGCCCAGTTCGGCAACGGCAACGTGACCACGCTGGCGAACCTCATCTTCACCAAGTACCTGTACCCGTTCGAAGTCACCAGTGCCCTGCTGATCATCGCGGCGGTCGGCGCAATGGTGCTAGCACACCGAGAGCGCACCACGCCAAAGCCGACCCAGCGCGAGCTTGCTGCCCGCCGGATTGCCAGCGGGCGGCCGGCACCGCTGCCGGGGCCCGGTACCTATGCCCAGCACAACGCTGCGGACATGCCAGCGCTGCTACCTGACGGCAGCCACTCCGAACTGTCGGTCAGCACTGTCCTGTCCGGTCGCGCCGGCGAGACACCTCGCGAGTTGCCCGGTGCCACTGCGATACCCGTCGCGCCGCCAGAGACCGCGGGCTCGCTCGCTGGACCCGCGTCCGCGGACTCTGTCGCTAGGCCCGCCTCCGCGGGTGGGCAGGGAGCAGGTGAGCAGTAGTGGTTAGCCCAGCCCACTTCGTCGCTCTCTCAGTGATCTTGTTTGTCATCGGCGCTGTCGGCGTGCTGGTACGACGTAACGCGATCGTGGTGTTCATGTGCATCGAGCTCATGCTCAACGCTGCCAACCTGGCGTTCGTGGCGTTCGCCCGGATGCACGGCGCGCTCGACGGTCAGGTGATCGCATTCTTCGTGATGGTGGTGGCCGCCGCCGAGGTGGTCGTCGGGCTGGCGATCCTGACTGCCATCTTCCGAGCCCGCAGGTCCGCGTCGGTGGATGACGCGAACCTGATGAAGTACTGACGAAAGGGAGCCATGACCGGCTCAGCCCACGCTGCGCTCGTGCCGCATGCTGCGGCTCTCGCGAGCCTGCACGCCACCGGAATCCAGGATGCGGCAGGTTTGCTGCTCGCGTTCCCGCTGGTCGGCGCCGCTATCCTGCTGCTCGGCGGCAAGCGGACGAACAGCTGGGGGCACCTGGTCGGCGCGGCCATGCCGGTGCTGGCCTTCGCCTACGCCGTCGCGGCGTTCGTGCAGATGCTCGGGTATCCGGCGGCGCAGCGGTCCCGTGACCTCGTGCTGTATCAGTTCATCAACGTCGGCCGGTTCCAGGTTCCGATGGGCTTGCGGCTGGACCAGCTGTCCATTTGCTTCGTTCTGCTGATCACCGGTGTTGGCTCGCTGATCCACATCTTCGCGGTCGGCTACATGTCGCATGACCCCGAGCGCCGCCGGTTCTTCGGTTACATGAACCTGTTCCTCGCGGCGATGCTGCTGCTGGTGCTGGCCAACAACTACCTCGGCCTGTACGCAGGCTGGGAGGGTGTCGGCCTCGCCTCCTACCTGCTGATCGGGTTCTGGCAGTACAAGCCGGCTGCCGCCACCGCGGCGAAGAAGGCGTTCGTAGCGAACCGTGTCGGCGACGTCGGGCTATCGCTGGGCATCATGCTGATGTTCGCTCAGTTCGGCAACGTCACCTTCACCGGAGTCTTCGGCGCGGTGCACTCGGCCAGTCACGGCGTCGTTCTCGCCATCGGGTTGCTGCTGTTGCTTGGCGCCTGCGGCAAGTCGGCGCAGGTCCCGCTGCAGTCCTGGCTGCTGGACGCGATGGAAGGCCCGACGCCAGTGTCGGCGCTGATTCACGCCGCCACCATGGTCACTGCAGGTGTGTACCTCATCGTCAGGTCGGCTCCGATTTTCGATCTGTCGCCGGGCGCGCGGCTCGCTGTCGCTATCGTTGGCGCGGTCACGCTGCTCTGGGGCGCGATCATCGGCTGTGCCAAGGACGACATCAAGAAGGCGCTAGCCGGGTCGACGATGAGCCAGATCGGCTACATGATGCTTGCCGCAGGCCTCGGCCCGGCCGGGTACGTGTTCGCCATCGCGCACCTGCTTGCGCACGGATTCTTCAAGGCGGGGTTGTTCCTCGGCGCCGGCTCGATCAAGCACGAGATGAACGACGAGGTCGACATGCGGCGCTTTGGCGGCCTCGCGAGCACCATGCCGATCACGTTCGTCACGTTCTCGCTGGGCTACCTGGCGATCATCGGCGTGCCGCCCTTCTCTGGCTTCTTCACCAAAGACCCGATAATCGACGCCGCCTTCGCCAAGGGCGGGACGTCCGGTGCCTTGCTCGGCACTGCGGCACTGCTTGGCGCCGGAATCACCGCGTTCTACATGACGAGGGTCATGTTGATGACCTTCTTCGGGGAGCGCCGGTGGGACGAGAAGGTTCACCCGCACGAGGCGCCGCGAGTGATGACTGCGCCGATGATCGTGCTTGCTATCGGCTCGGTCGCGGCCGGCGGCTTCCTCATCCTCGCCAACCGGCTGATGAACTTCCTCGGGCCGGTGACGGGCGTGCCGCCAGTTTTGCACGGGATCTGGACTCCGGCCGGAGGCGGGGCGCTAGCGCTGGTCGTGGTCGGTGCTGGCATCGCCTGGGTGCTGTACGGGCGTCGCGAGGTGCCGGTGACTGCGCCTGCGGGCAGCCTGGTGACGGTCGCGGCGCGCAAGGACCTGTACGGCGACGCCATTAACGAGGGCCTGCTGATGCGGCCCGGCCAGTGGCTGACCCGCCTGTCGGTGTACTTCGATAATCGCGGCGTGGACGGCCTGGTGAATACCGTCGCCGCCGCGTTCGGCGGGTCGTCGGGGCGGATGCGCAAGGTGCAGACGGGCTTCGTCCGCTCGTATGCGCTGTCCATGCTGGTCGGGGCCGTACTGCTGGTTGGCACGTTCCTGCTGGTGCGCCTGTAGATAACTGTGAGGCTGCCAAACTGATGAGCACATTCCCCTGGCTGACGGTAACGGGCGCGGTCCCGCTGGTCGGCGCGATCGTGATCGCGCTGACGCCCGGCAGGTCGGCGCCGGGTAGCCCGGCCGACAGGCGCGCGCGCGACCTGCTGGTCAAGCGGATCGCCCTGGTTTTCTCGCTGATCACGCTCGCGCTGACCATCGTGATAGCAGTGAAGTTCAAGGCTGCCGGCCCGCGCTTCCAATTCCAGCAGGTCTACCAGTGGATCCCGCAGTTCGGCGTGCACTATGCCGTCGGCGTGGACGGCATCGCGCTGGTGCTGATCCTGATGTCCACGGTGCTGATGCCGGTGGTCGTGCTGGCGTCCTGGAATGACGTGGAGGACGTCACCGCCACCCTCACGGCCAGCACAGGCGAAGGGCCCCCGGCACCGGGCGCCCGGGCGCCGCGGACGCGAAGCGCTAAGTCGTACTTCGCGATGATGCTGGTGCTCGAGACGATGATGATCGGCGTCTTCGCTGCCACCGACGTCTTCTTGTTCTACGTGTTCTTCGAGGCCATGCTCGTGCCGATGTATTTCATGATCGGCAGCTACGGCGTGGGCCAGCGGCAGTACGCGGCGGTCAAGTTCCTGCTCTACAGCCTGCTGGGCGGATTGCTCATGCTCGTCGCGGTGATCGCGCTCTACGTCTACTCGACGACCGGCGGGCACCAGGGCACTTTCCTGTTCACCCAGCTGAGCCACCTGGCGCTGAGTCGCACCACGCAGGACTGGCTGTTCCTCGGATTCTTCGTAGCGTTCGCGATCAAGGCTCCGCTCTGGCCGTTCCATACCTGGCTGCCAGACGCGGCCACGTCGGCGCAACCGGGCGCCGCGGTGCTGCTGGTCGGCGTGCTGGACAAGGTCGGCACGTTCGGCATGATCCGGTACTGCCTGGACCTGTTCCCGTCCGCCGCGCACTTCTTCACGCCGCTGGTGATCGTCCTGTCGGTGGTGGGTATCTTGTACGGTGCGATAGTCGCGATCGGTCAGGCCGACATCAAACGACTGATCGCCTACACGTCTGTGTCCCACATGGGCCTGATCACGCTCGGCATCTTCGCGATGACCAGCCAGGGACAGACCGGCGCCACGCTGTACATGGTGAACCACGGCTTCGCCACCGGTGCGCTGTTCCTGCTTGCCGGGTTCATGGTGAGCAGGCGCAAGTCGCACCTGATCGCGGATTACGGCGGTGTGCAGAAGGTAGCCCCGATGCTTGCCGGACTGTTCCTGGTCGCTGGCCTGGCCGGCCTGGCACTGCCCGGCCTGTCGACGTTCGTGAGCGAGTTCCTGGTCTTGGTCGGTACCTTCACCAGGTATGAGGCGGCTGCGATCCTCGCCACGGCCGGCATCATCCTGGCCGCGATTTACATCCTGTGGATGTATCAGCGGACAATGACCGGGCCGGTTCGCCCGGAAGTGGCGCACATGCCGGACCTTAAAGCGCGTGAGCTATGGGCGGTCGGCCCGCTGATCGCGGTGATCGTCGTCCTTGGCGTCTACCCCAAGCCGGTCTTGGACATCATCAACCCGGCCGTGCACAGCACGCTGGTAGGCGTGCACAGCACCGACCCGGTACCGCCGCATCCGGCGAGTTCCCCGGCCCGGCCAGCCAGTACGACCAGCACAGCTAATACGACGAGCACAGTCGGGACCACCAGCCTGGTCCATCATCACCATGGTCACCACAGCAGACAGACACACCGCAAGCAAGGGAGCTCGGCGTGACCGGGATCGTCGCGGCGACCGCACCGACAATCGCCACTCCGCACTTCGAGTGGAGCCTGCTCTCCCCGATGCTGCTGGTCTTCGCGGCGGCGCTAGCCGGCATTCTCGTCGAAGCGTTCGCCCCCAGGGACCTGCGACGGCCGATGCACGTTGCCCTGACGCTCGGCAGCCTGGCCGGTGCGTTTGTGCTGACCGTGGTGCTGGCGGCCAAGAGCTCGATCTTCGCCGGCGGGAAGACCGGCGCCGTCGCCGCGATCGGGACAGTCGGAGTGGACCGGCCGACACTGTTTATCCAGGCCACCGTGCTGATCCTGGCCTTCGTCAGCGTGCTGCTAATCGCCGAGTCGTCCCACGAGGTCAGCGCGTTCACGCCGCAGGCTGCCGCGGTTCCCGGTAGCGCCGAGGAGCGCGAGGGCCTGCTCGCCGGACTGTCACACACCGAGGTGTACCCGCTGACGCTGTTCGCTGTCGGCGGCATGCTGTTGTTCCCGGCCGCGAACGATCTGCTGACCATGTTCATCGCGCTCGAGGTGCTGTCGCTGCCGCTCTACCTGCTGTGCGGTCTGGCCAGGCGCCGCAGGCTGCTGTCGCAGGAAGCCGCGATGAAGTACTTCCTGCTCGGCGCGTTCTCGTCAGCGATCTTCCTGTTCGGCATCGCGATGCTGTACGGGTACGCGGGCTCGGTCCGGCTGTCGGCGATCGCCACTGCCGCGCAGAGCGGAGGCGCCTCATCCACCCTGCTTTACGCAGGCATCGCGCTGCTCGGCGTCGGCCTGCTGTTCAAGATCGGCGCAGTGCCGTTCCAGGCATGGAAGCCGGACGTATACCAGGGTTCGCCCACGCCGATCACCGCGCTAATGGCGTCATGCACGCTGGTCTCAGCGTTCGGTGCACTGCTGCGCGTGTTTTATGTCGCCTTCGGCCAGCTGACCTGGGACTGGCGGCCAGCGATGTGGGCCGTGGCTATCGTGACCATGCTGGTCGGCTCGGTGATCGCGATCACCCAGACCAACGTGAAGCGGTTGCTGGCGTATTCGTCGATCGCGCAGGCCGGCTACATCCTGACTGGTGTGATCGCCGCCAACACAGCCGGCCTGTCCGGCAGCCTGTTCTACCTGGCGGCGTATGGCTTCGCCACGATCGGCGCGTTCGCGATTGTCACCCTCGTCCGGGACCGGGCCGGGGAGGCAGCCCACATGTCGAGCTGGGCTGGCCTCGGGAAGCGGTCGCCGCTTGTCGCGGGCGTTTTCGCCCTGTTCCTGATCGCCTTTGCCGGTATCCCGCTGACCAGCGGCTTCACCGGTAAGTTCGCGGTATTCCGGGCGGCGATCCAGGGCGGCGCGCTGCCGCTTGTGATCATCGGCGTGATCAGCAGCGCAATTCTGGCGTTCCCGTACGTCCGGGTGATCGTGCTCATGTTCTTCAGCGAGCCAGCCACCGAGGGGCCGGTCGTCGTACGCCCGAGCGCTTACACCGGGCTGGCGGTGGCCATCGGGGCGGCTGCCACCGTCGTCCTCGGCATCATCCCGCAGCCGCTGCTTAGCCTGGCCAATCATGCCGCCAGCCAGCTATTCGTGCGCTAGCCCCTGACGCGGTTCCAGTGCAGCCACGAGCCCAGAACCGCGGGGCCGCCAGGTGCACGCCGGCCCGGGGCGTTCACTGGCTGGATAGCCCGGCGCTCTAGCTCGCCTGGTGCTCATGAGTATCTTCGTAGCACCATGTCCGAGCGCCCTGTCCAGAACGGCCGGCCCGCCCAGATCACGCCAGCCCAGGTCACGCCAGCCCAGGTCACGCCGACCTCGGTGGCGCCGACCCGGGTGGCCACTGTCATCACCAGGCTAGAAGGCGGAGCCGGCGCGCTGGCACTGCGCGGAGCGATGGCTATGGACCGCGATGCGTTCTGTATGACGATCATTACTGGTAGTGGCGGTGTCCTGACCGATCAGGCCCAGGCGGGCGGGATCGAGGTCATCTTCGAGCCATCGCTACGGAGGCCGATCGACCCCCGCTCTGACCTGGCTGCGACCGCGCGGCTCACCGCCCTGTTCACCCGCCGGAAGTTCGATGTGGTGCATACGCACACCTCGAAGGCGGGGGTGGTGGGCCGCGTGGCGGCGCGGAGGGCTGGTGTGCCGAGGATCGTGCACACCTACCACGGGTTCCCGTTTCACGAGTTCCAGTCCGCCGTGCGCCGGAGCGCATACGTTGCCACCGAGCGCCGACTCGGCCGCAACACCGATGTTGTGCTGTGCGTAGGTGCCGCAGTAGCCGCCGAGGCCGCACGCCGCCGGCTCGCCCCGCCCTGGCGCATCAGGGCGATCGGCGTCGTCGTCGACGGCCCGGCCGCGATGAACGCGACGATGAGTGCCCGGTCTGCGCTCGCCCGCGCCCGCGCGCGTGCCGCGCTTGGGCTTCCTGACCGGGCGACCGCGGTAGTCGGCGTCGTCGGAAGGCTGGCCAGGCAGAAGGAGCCCGAGGACTTCCTGACCGCGATGGCGATGCTCAACCGGCCTGGAGCAGTCGGAGTCTGGGTTGGCGGCGGCGAACTCGCAGACAGGATCGCCCGGCTGGCTTCTCGTCCGACTGGGCCGCGCGTGGTGCTGGCCGGGGAACGTGCCGACGTGCTTGAAGTTCTGCCTGCCTTCGACGTCTTCGCGCTACCGAGCCGGTATGAAGGATTGCCGACAGTAATCGTGGAAGCCATGATCTGCGGTGTGCCGGTGGTCGCGTCGGCCGTCAACGCCGTCTGCGACCTGGTCATACCGGGCGAGACCGGGCTGCTCGTCGCGCCGCGGCGCCCGGATCAGCTGGCGGCGGCGATCGGTTATCTACTCGACTCGCCCGAAGCGGCCAGCCGGATGGCCTCCGCTGCATGCGCCCGGATCAGCGGCCAATACACCGAAGCCGCTCTCCGCACGTCGCTGACGAGCGCGTACCTGCCGGGTGCTGAGGCCAGCCACGTCGTGGGCGCGCCCTGAGCGGGCCGCGAACAGCGCTAGCTGGGGGCACGCACGTCCCCGCTATGCTTGCCCTGCTGATCCGATAGGAATGAGCCGATACGAGATGTGCGGTGGTCAGTCACTACCAGCTATCTGCATGTCTTCGAGAGGGCTGGAGGATAGCCTCAGCTATGACTGGCCTGCCAGCGGTCCCGGCGGGCCCATGAGGGGACCCACGTGATTGCCGCTATTCCGATGGAACTCACCGACGCAGCGCTTGCGTCCGACGTCGTGGACGGACTTGCTCGCGTCGAGGACGGCCTGCGGGCGGCTGCCAAGGCTCAGCATGCCGTGCTGACCGACGCTGCCGAGCACCTGATGGAGGCGGGCGGCAAGCGCTTCAGGCCCACGCTGGTGCTGCTGGCCGGGCAGTTCGGCAATCCACGGGATGCGCGTATCGTGCCGGCGGCAGTCGCTGTCGAGCTGACCCACCTGGCCACGCTCTATCACGATGACGTCATGGACGAAGCCGATGTGCGGCGCGGCAGCGCCAGCGCCAACTCCCGGTGGGGCAACACGGTTGCGATCCTGACCGGGGACTACCTGTTCGCCCGCGCCTCGGAGATCCTGGCTGACCTGGGCACCGAAGCCATCCGGATCCAGGCAGAGACATTCGCACGGCTGGTCCATGGCCAGATCGCGGAAACCGTAGGCTGCCAGCCAGGCGAGGATCCCCTTGGCCACTACCTCGGCGTGGTCACCGAGAAGACGGCCTCCCTGTTCGCCACGGCCGGCCGGTTCGGCGCCATGTTCTCAGGCGCGCCGGACAGCGTGATCGAGCAGATCACGCCCGCGTGCGCTGCCGTCGGCGTGGCCTTCCAGCTCTCCGATGACATCCTTGACGTGGCAAGCGAGTCCGCTCAGTCCGGCAAGACGCCGGGCACCGACCTCAGGGAAGGCGTGCGCACGCTGCCGATGCTGCACGCGCTCCGGTCTGCTGGTCCGGCGGACGGCAGGCTAGTCGAGCTGCTCAGCATGCCTGAGCTGACTGACCCGGCGTTGCACTCCGAAGCCCTCAGCCTGCTCCGCGAGCACCCGGCCATGGCGATGGCCAGGGCGGACACCAGGCAATGGGCAGAGCGGGCAAGGGAACTGATCCTGGGCCTGCCGGACGTCCCTGCCAGGGCGGCATTCGAAGCGCTCTGCGAGTTCGTCGTCGAACGGACGGGGTAAGCAGGGAGCAGGCAGGCTGGACCTGCCGCGACTGGGCGAGGGGACCGCCAGTCGGCAAATTATGCCGGGAACGACCGGGTTTGCGCCATCGGGGATCAAGGGGCCGCGATTATGGGCATGCCTGCCAGGGCTTTCACCGTCGGCCTCGTCGGCTGCGCGGCTCTCGCGCTGGCCGGCTGCGATGCTAGCGGTTCCGGCGGGACGAGCGCCGCCGGCAGTTCGATGAGCAGGTCGGGCAAGGAGCCGAGCGCCGCAAGCCTGACCAGCTCGATGCAGAGTTCGGTTCGTAACGCGAGCGGCGTGCACGTTGCTGGTCAGCTGTCGCGGGACGGCGTGCCACTGGGCGTCGACCTGGACGTCACAAGGAACGGTGACGCAGCTGGCACAATCAGCCAGCACCGGACGCCGCTGCACGTCGTCGCCGCGAACCGCAAGATCTATATAGAGGTGACGCCCGCGTTCTTGCGGGAGGCCAGCATGCCGGCGGCAGCGTGCGCAACGGCCTGCGGCAAGTGGATCGAACTCACCCGTGGGGAGGCCAGCCAGCTGACTGGCGACTTCAGCATGCAGAAGCTGCTGAGTCCGCTGATCTCGGACCAGGCACCGAAGCTGACCACAGCCGGGAGCACGACGGTGCACGGGCAGCCCGCCTGGGTGCTGCGCGCTGGCGACGGCAGCACCGTGGCGGTCAGTGCCGCTGCCCAGCACTATCCGCTCGCGGCTCGCAGCGGCCGGAGCCCGCATCAGGTCGTGACCTTCTCTCAGTGGGATTCGGTGGCCGCGCCGAAACCGCCGCCGGCCAGCCGGTTGCTTCACCTGAACGGCGGCTAGCTGCTCGGCTGACCGGCAGGCACGCGGGCGTTCCCGGCCTGATCGCGCGGGGAACACGGCGCCGCCGCCGATGGTTGTGCATGCCGGACCGAGGGAGGATCTGTGAGTATTTTCGGCTTCCACAAGACTCAGATGGCAACAGCGGAGGATGCCCTGCCCGGCCGGAGCACCGCCATGGCCGTGCCGGCCCGGCACGAGGTGCTCGGCACGCCGCTGCTGCCGCCTTACCCGGAAGGCACCCAGGTCGCCGAGTTCGCGCTTGGCTGCTTCTGGGGCGCTGAGAAGAACTTCTGGCAGACGCCAGGCGTGGTCTCCACCGCTGTCGGATATGAGGGCGGCTTCACCCCGAACCCGACGTACGAGGAAGTCTGCAGTGGCCGCACGGGGCACGCCGAGTCGGTCCGCGTCGTGTTCGACCCCGCGAAGATCAGCTACGGTGAGCTGCTGCGGGTCTTCTGGGAGTCGCACAACCCCACGCAGGGCATGCGCCAGGGCAACGACGTCGGCACTCAGTACCGCTCGGCGACCTTTTACCACTCGCCGGAGCAGCAGGCCGAGGCTGAGGCCTCACGGGCGGCTTACCAGAAGCGGCTGACCGACGCGGGCTACGGCGAGATCACCACGCAGATCGCGCCGGCTGGCGAGTTCTACTTCGCTGAGGATTATCACCAGCAGTACCTGAGCGACGGCAAGAACCCGTACGGGTATTGCCCTGATCACGGGACCGGCGTGTCCTGCCCGATCGGCGTGGTGAAGGCCAGCGACTGAGCTCGTCAGCGGGACCGGGGAACGGGTCAGCGCTTCACGATGTAGTACTGCCAGGAACTGTCGGCAGCGAGGTTGCTAATGTCGCCGGCGTACCGGACACGGATTCGGTAGTCGGAGCCGATGGTTGCGTGCCTGAGGCCGAAGTTGGCGGTCCATGTGCTAGCCGTGCTGAGTGCGTGACAGCCTCTCGAGCCTGCGGCATGCCAGGCACCGCGGTAGTACTTCTGGGTCTGGATGCTGACGCATTCCCCGGCCTTATCGGGGCTGACTGCCGCGTGGATCCGCAGGGCATGCTTTCGGTGATAGACCCGGTAGATGTGGTGGCTGTACCTCGTCTGGTAGTAGCCAGTCAAAGCGGCTGAGACGCCGGCCCGGACCAGAATGTCGGTCGTGACGGTCGACGGCGCGTAATCAGCATCGCCAGTGAACACTGCGCTGAACTGTGTGTTCTGGGTAGCCCTGGCGGTGGCGGTGAGATCGCCGCTGGCATTGACTTCGCCCGTCGCCAGTACTGTGTAGAACGCGCTGCCGAAGGTCCGCGCCACGATCGAGACCGTGCGGTTGGTGTCTGTTGGCCCAACCTGAGCGGTCACTGTGACGACCGTCCCGTAATTGTCGATCGGTGCACCCGCCGTCACAGTAAGTGAGGTCTGGTTCTTGTTGACCGCGACGGTAAACGGGGCCGAGGTGGCAGGCCCTGCCGTGGCGCTGCCGCCGTAGCTGGCCAGGTAGGTGAAGTCGCCGCTACTTGGCGGGGTGTCAGCGAGGCTGAAGCTACCGTCCGCCCCAATCGGGACCGACCGGGTCTCATCGGGAGCGGCGCCAGGGAGGCTGCGGACGATAGTTACAAGTGTTCCCGCTGGAAATGCGGCGCTGGCCGGTGCCGCCGTGAGGCTGCCCGAGAGCGTCACGCTCTGCCCGATAGTGATACTCGACGGGCCGCTCAAGGATAGCTGGCTCGCGGGCTGAGTCGGCGAGTCCAGCACGTCGAGGGCGTAAGTCGGCTGTGCAGCCACTCGAGGCGGCGTGATCAAGACAGCGAACAGCTGAGATCCGTCCGGAGACCATGCGAGCCCCCGGTCGGGAATGGCGCCGGAGGGCTCGAGGTTGAGGGCTGTCAGTGGGACGTCACCGCCTTGCGGGTAGACATAGATCTGCGAGCCGCCGCTAGCGACGTCGCCATTGGCATCGACGGCCACCGCGCTCGCGCCGCCGCGGGAAGCGAGAATCCCCTCCTGGCTCAGGTCCGACGTCTGGTACAGGGCTGCCGCCCCGCAGGCCAGGACGAATTTGGCGCCACCAGCGAAAATCGCCAGGTCGGTCACCCACGAGCATTTGAGGTCGGCGGGATCGGACGCGATCACCGTGACCGGATCGGTCAGCACGTCATAGCTCGCCTCGCTGGGTGGGGCGATGCCGGGCTGCGCGGCGACCAGAACGCCGCTGTCTCTGGGATCGGCGACCAGATCCGGGGCGCTATACCAGCCGCCCATGGCGGCCTGCGTCTCGAACTCAGGCGGGCTGGCAGCGAGGTTGATGTCGCCGATCGCCGCACCGCCCGCGGTATCAGTGTTGTAGCTCACCCAGACCTTGCCCGCTTGCACGGCCACGTCGCGCGGGGTATTGGCGTCCCCGATCGGATAGGAGGCGGTCTGTTCCAGCGTCGACGTGCTGACGGCGCTGACCGCGTGGTCGCCCGCCACGGCGGCGTACAGTGTGCTGCCGTCCGGGGACAGGGCGATGCCCATCACGCCGTCCTGGCCGCCGATCGTTGCCACTTCCTGGCCCTGCAGGTTCGTCACGATGATGTCGTTCAGGTTATTGCTGCCCTGACTGATGAATAGATGGTCGTGCGCTGGGTCGGCCACGATCTGGTAGAAGCTGGAAATAGGGAGTGCAGTCATGCCGCCGTCGGCCTGAGCGGCGACCGTTGGCACCACAACCAACAGCGCTGCCCCGGAGAGCAAGGCGAATGCGAGCCGGCCGGCGAGTCGAGGCACTGGAATCCCCCGTATGGGTCGCAACGGAAATGGCAGGCACTTTAACCCTTATCATCACAGAAAACAAGGAATTAGCTTTAAATATGTCGTGAACAACAGTGCTGATAGGAAACGCGATGAACGGTGGACGCAATGCCGCGCGCTGACTTATCGACTGGGCGTCCGCGCTGCGGCAGGTGACGCTCGGCCTGGTGCACACCCAGCCGAATGGGTCAGCCTGTGTCAACGAAAATGTGATACATCCACGCCATGGCTGCGGACGCGCATGCGGTTGGTCTGCGGGACCTACGGCATCACACCAGTGAGGTGCTGGCGCGGGTCCGGCACGGCGAGACCATCGACATAATGGAGCACGGTCGGCTGATCGCGCGGATCGTCCGGTGGGGAAGCGTGAGCCAACGCCGATCCTCGCGCGGCTCGTCGCGTCCGGCCGGGCGGTTCTCGCACAGCGGCCTGGCTACCGGCCACGTATGCGGCCGGGTGACGGAACTGACCGGCTCTCACGGGCGCTTGCGGAACTCCGTGATGAGGAACGCTAGTGAGCCTGTAATGCGCCGACACCTCGGCGGTGATGTCCAGCTTGTCCGGTTCAGTTAGCTGCTTCCCTGTTGCCGCAGGCTCCTGACCTGCGGGTTCAGTAGACCTCCCGGATCATGACGGAATGCTCGGTTCGGCGTCGGGTAAGGGATGCTTCTACTCCGGTGGAGGCAGCGATGGCGACTGACACGGCTAGCGATGCGACTATCCGCAGCCTGATCCCGGCCCGGATCGACCGGCTGCGTGGTCGCGGTTCCACACCAGGCTGGTGACCGCACTCGGGGTGGCCTGGGTACTGGACGGACTGGAGATCACGATCGCCAGCAACGTCGGACCGCTCCTGACGCAGAAAAGCACTCTCGGCCTCTCGGCTAGCTCCGTCGCTGACATCGCGACCTGGTACCTGATCGGCGAGGTGATCGGCGCGCTGGTCTTCGGGCGGCTGTCCGACAAGCTAGGCCGGCGGAACCTGTTCATGGTGACGCTGGGCGTCTACCTCATCGGCAGCGGCCTCACCGCGGCGACTCCGGCCGGGGGCAAGTGGTTCATCTTCCTATACGCCACTCGGGTTGTCGCCGGGATGGGCATCGGCGGCGAGTACGCCGCCATCAACTCGGCTATCGATGAGCTGATCCCGGCGCGCTACCGGGGCCGAGTCGACATAGCTGTCAACGGAACCTACTGGGGCGGAGCGATCATCGGCACGATCGTGACTCTTGCCCTGCTCAATAACATAGCTTCCGACACCGCCTGGCGGATCGCGTTCGTCGTCGGACCCGTACTGGCCCTAGTGATCATCTTCGTGAGGCGCAACCTGCCGGAGAGCCCGCGATGGCAGATCATGCACGGCAGGGAACAGGCGGCCGAAGCCTCGATCGGGCAGATCGAAAGCGATGTCGAGGCGACGAGGGGCTATCTGGAGCCGGTCGGTGACAATAGGGCCATCGATATCGTCCCGACACAGCAGATCGGGTACCTCCCCCTTCTGCGGGTGCTGTTCGCGCGATACCCAGGCCGCGCGGTCCTGGGCGCGGCGCTGATGATCACCCAGTCGTTCCTCTATAACTCGATCTTCTTCACCTACGGCCTGGTGCTGGCCTTCTTCTTCCACGTCAACCCCAAGCACACCGGCTACTACTTCCTGGCCTTCGCGGTCTGCAACCTGGCGGGCCCGCTGGCCCTCGGCCGGCTGTT
>DATMMA010000372.1:0-2546 GCA_035570295.1 Streptosporangiaceae bacterium | reverse complement strand
TAAAGCCAGTTCAGACGCTTCGCTGACAGCTCTCATCCTACGCTGAGGATGGGTGCTGTTGCCGTTCCGGGAGGAATTTGGGAGATCGTCTTCTGGCCGGCCCGGAACGGCGCGAGCAGGTTGTCAAGCAAGAGGACGGGGGAGCGCGGGTCGATGCTGGCTCGCTCCCGCAGCGATTCTTCCCAGCGGGCCTGGAGGGCGGCGATCAGATCGTCCCGCATCCGAGGCGAGACGTGGGCGTACAGGCCGCGCATCCCGGGAACGTCGTGGCCTAGCCGCTGCTCAGCCAGGATCTCGGCGATGCCGTCCTCGGCCATCCAGGTCTTGTGGCTGTGCCGTAGCCCGTGGGGCGTCAGCCCGTCCTTGACGGGTAGCCAGCAGGCCAGGGGAGCATCGTCGTCTGGCTGCTGTCCGCTCCCCGGACAGTGCTCGCCCTTCGTCTTGTGGGTGACGGTCTTCCCGTCCAGGCACAGCCTGACCGCGCGTCCGCAGGATGAGCAGTGTCCCGTGCCGTCCTTGCTCACCAGATGCGGTATGCCGCGGCCGGACGGGGGAGCGAATGGCTTCCCGGGTAGCGTCGGCGCCCAGGCCGCTGCCGGCTTGCCCGGCCACGCTGTGGCGTCCACCACGACCAGGTTGCCTGGCCTGCCGTTCGCCGGCTCGTACCGCCCGTCCCAGGCAGGGCGGAACACTCGCCGCGCGAAGTTGCTGCGCCGGTAGTGGCCGCCCTCTGGGCTGTAGAACATGTACCGGCCGGTGCCGCCGTGCTCGCGGGCACAGGCGCATCGCTGCTGGGTGTGCTTTGCTGCCTGTCCTGCCAGCAGCCCGGCCAGGAAGATAGGAAGGTCGACCGGCACGAGCGGCTCCCAGTTCGTGCTGCGGTACGAGTCGTCCTTCGGCGGGAGCCGGAAGAAACGGCCCCTGATCTCGCGGAGCTGCCACTCGACGTTGATCAGCGTAGGTAGGACGAAGTCCTGCTCGAGGCCGATCGTCTCCCCCCATCGCGTCCCGGTGTAGCCGATCGCGACGAGCATGGTGAACTCGTCGTCCCGGCCACTCAGCAGCGCCGCCCGTTCGGCCGCGAGCAGTACCTCCAGCGGCGTCGCCCACGCGCGCTGCGGGCTGCGGTCGAGCCTGCGGCCCGTCCTGCGACCGCGGTTACGCGGCCGGACCGCCGGGTTGAAGGGAATCAGTGGCGGCCTGGCTGACGCGGCGTCGCCGAGGATGGTATGCAGCAGGCTGCGCGCATCCCTCGCCGTGCGGTGCGACACCCCGGCTGCCGCGGGCAGGCCGTTCTCCCAGACGGTGATCTGCTCGCCGGTGAGCGAGTTGAGCTGCCGTACACCCCAGTACGGCCGGATGAACCTGCCGATCAGGTACTCGCGGTTCTCCGTGGTGCTGAGACCGACATCCTGCGTGGCCTTCCAGCGTTCGATCCACTCGCTGACCGTGATCTCACCCGCCGCCGGGTCGTTCCATGTGCCCGTGCGGACCTTCGCCTCCTGGTCCCGTCCCCAGACGAGAGCTGCTTGCTTCGTCTCGAAGCCGGACTCGCTGGCTTCGCCGCCGGGGACCTTGTACTTGACGCGCCACGGTCGAGGTCCCTTGCCGCGTTTCTCCGCGTACGCCACGGCTCTCCCTCCGTTGGGCTGTTCTTTCCTGAAGCCTGGCTCTGGCTCGGGTTGCCTGGTCTGGGCGGTTGCTAGCGCCGGGTGCTACGTCTGCGGGTCACGGGTGGCCGGGCACCCTCGGCCACGATCTGCGCGATGTCGTCATCACTGAACCGGAGGTGCTTGCCGACGAACGTACAGGGAATCGCCCGAGCCGCCGCCTTGCCGCGAAGCCACGATTCGCGAATCCTCAAGATCTCTGCCGCCTCAGCTGGCGTGTAAAGCTGAGCCATTCAGTACCGTCTAACCATTATAAATTCTTTCCTGCTGTTTAGCGAGAAAACTGGGTCTGGTTTGAGATGATTTTCATCGCGTTACTTCCTTAGTCGATAGATTGTGCCGTACCGGACCGGACCAATCTGGTACGCGTACCGGTGGACCGTAGTGGTCCGATAGGGAAAATCGTGGTGACTACCAGGGCTTTCGCTGCAAGATGCGCGGGATGCCAATTGTGGACGCGAGTTGCATTCCGGGGGTCTGCGCGAGAGCGGCGAGCCGTTTTGGTACCCATGCGCCGGCCGTCGGATAGCGGTACCAGAATGGTCCGATCCGATAGCGCACTCGATCACCAGCAGTGGGGTCCTGGAACAGGCCGGTTGCTCATTGGTCTTCGTTCTCCTGACTGTTCATGTCGTGGCGGCAGGTTGCTGCGGGCCAGGTCCGCCCCGCGCATCTGGGCGGATCGGCCTGCGCCCAGATGCGCGGCCATCGCGGGCCGGACGCAAGGTTCAGCTGGTTCCTGGTCAGCCCCGCCCGGTGATGCCGGAGGTGTCTGCAACGACGATGGGGGCCGCGCCAGCAGAGCCGGCTGGGATGTAGACGGCGAACTGGTCGGCGTAATCGACCGTCGCGGAGGTGAGGGCCTGGCTGGAGGAG
>DATMMA010000371.1:0-19012 GCA_035570295.1 Streptosporangiaceae bacterium | reverse complement strand
TTCTCGACTTTCTGATGACGGCACCCGAACCCATCGGTCAGCGGGTCTACGTCCGGTCGTTCGGGTACGGTAACCGGGTCGCTGCGGGCAACACTCAACTGGACGAGCTTTCGCTGGTCCCCGAATCCCTGAGCTGAGCTAGCCTGCGCTCTCGGTCTCGCCGCCCTCGCCCAGGGCGGCTCCAGCGGTGACAAGCCACTCCTCGCTCCCGCGGATCCGCATGACGAAGAGCACGATGATGCCGAGCAGCAGCCACAGGCCGTCGATCAGTGGTGCATAGCTGTACGGCGCCGCCGGGAACGGGATGAACGAATACACCAGCGCATAAATCAGCGCAGCGCTGGATATCAGCGGGAACAGCACGTGCAGGATGATGTTGAAATCGCCCCGCCGCTGCCAGTAGTAGTACGCGAACACCGCCACGTTGGCCATGACATAGACGAACAGCACTGCAAGTACCAGAACAAGTCCGTCTACCAGCAGGAACGACTTCTGCGCGCCAATCCAGGCGCCGACGCCGATACCGGCCACGAGGGACAATGCCAGCTGCGTCAGGATCGCGTTGGTGGGCGTCTTGAACCGGGGATTCACCTTGGCCAGCGCCTTGGGGAAGGATCCATTCTTGGCCATCCGGTACCACATGCGGGTGCCGACATTCGCAGTGGCGAGGCAGACAGCGATCGTGGTGTTCAGGAACGCCAGCAGAAGGATCACCCAGGCGCCGCCCCAGAATCGGTGGGCCAGAACGAGGCCAGGCAGCTCGGCCGACGTGGTGAGGCCGGGCAGCTTGTTGACGCCCCAGCCCACGATCTGGCCCCAGTAAGCGATGACGAGGAACACGCCGAGCAAGATGATCGAGAGCATGGTGGCCCTCGGCACGTTCCGCCTCGGGTCGCGGGTTTCCTCGGCGAGCGGCGCGGCGCCCTCCCATCCGGTCAGTCCCTGGATGGAGAACACCACCGCCAGCGCGAACCCTTCAACCGCCAGCTTGCGATTGAAATTGAAGACCTCGAACGTGAACCCGCCGGGCCCCGGCTTGAAGAAGCCCCACACGGCGAGAACGAACACGATGATCATCTCCAGGCCGCCGAGTATAAGCATCGCCCGCGCGGAGATCTTGATGCCCCGGTGCTGCAGGAACGCGATGAGCGGTGCTCCGGCCAGCACGCACACCCACCACAGCCAGGGCACGTTGATCTGGTAATTCGTCTTGAGCTCCTGCGACAGGATGTAGCCGAAGTAGCCGTAGATCGGGCCACCGGCAAGCGGCGCGTAGAAAACGTACATCCACGACGTGAGGAAGCCGGCCCGCGCGTGCAGCGCCCTGCTGACGTAGGTGTAATAGCCGCCCGCCGACGGCATGTGCTTAGACAGCTGGACCAGGGTGCTGCCGAGCATCAAGACGACGATGACGCCGAGCAGATACGCCAGCGGTGCGGTGATGCCTGCCAGCGACACCACGAACTGCGTGAAGAACAATGCTGCGATCGCGGGCGCGATGTGGGTGATGGCCTGCATCGTGGCACCGACCAAGCCGATGGCATCACGCCGCAGGTCCGTTCCCTCGAGCACAGGTCCACCGCTGCTCGGTCGCATCGTGCCAGGCGACGCCGTGTCAGACATGGGTCCTCCTCAGGTCCTGCAGTCCGCCGTCGGTACCTCGATCCCTTTCCCGGGCAAGCCGGCCGGTCAGCACGCCGTCATTCCTGCGCTGCTTGGCTGACATTCATATCCGTTTTTGAGCAGATGTCAATACCCTGAGCGCCTGCTCGCCGACGTCAGGTAATTGGTGGTGAGGGTTGATGGCCAGCTGCCCGGAAATGACGCGATCTCTTGCCAAGGTATGCGCGCAGGTTGATACTCCGGAGTGGAGCGGATGGCCAGTACATGAGCGATTGCTCTGCACGGTAGCGTTGCCGCCACTGCTGGCTCTGCGCTCAGCTGCTGATGCCGGCGCGTAAGGAGGTCCTGGTGCGGGATATCGACGCCGCGCCCGCGCTCACGCTCGTACTGGAGTCCGGCAGCGCGCACGGCACAGGCCTCAAGCCGACGTACCTGCGCCCGTGAGAGCGACCGGGCACGTGCGCATCCTGGCCGTTGGCGACCCCTTCATGCCGGTCAGCGCCTTCACCAGCGCACTCGCCGCGGTTGGCGATGGGGTGTCCGTCACCGCGCTGCAGATCGAGGATGCCGCAGCGCCGCCGCCACGGACAGCTTCGGAAGAACTGATCAGCGAGTATGCGGGCGACCCGGCAGTTATCGCGGCCGCGGTAGCCGGGCATCACATGCTCGTCGTGCACGGCGCGCCAGTCACTGCCGAGGTACTCGACGCCGCGCCGTTGCAGCTGGTCTGCTGTGCGCGCGGTGGACCGGTCAACATCGACATCGACGCTGCGACCGCGCGCGGGATACCGGTGACCAACTCTCCCGGGAAGAATGCCGAGGCAGTCGCCGAGCTCACGCTGACGTTCGCCCTCATACTGATTCGTGGCGTTCCTTCCGCTGCCCGCTTTCTGCTGGCTGGCGGCCGCCATGCGGACAGCGCGTTCGAGGGCGGGCAGTTCATCGGCGGCGAGGCCGTGAGCATGACGCTCGGGCTTGTCGGACTTGGCTATGTCGGCAGGGCGGTGGCGGTCCGCGCCAGGGCGCTCGGTTTCACCGTCATCGCGCACGATCCGGTACCGCCGCGCATCGTGCCTGCCGGAGTGACCATCGTCGGCTTCGACGAACTGCTGGCAAGATCGGACATCGTCTCCGTGCACGCCAGGGCTAGCGCTGGCAACCGGCACCTGTTCGGCACCGCTGCGTTTGCCCGCATGCCGCGCGGGTCGTACTTCATCAACACCGCACGGGAGTCACTTGTAGATGAGGATGCGCTGCTCGACGCCCTGAGCAGCGGCGCACTCGCGGGCGCCGCGCTCGATGTAGTTGAGCGGCGCGCTGACAGCAGCCGCCATCCGCTGCTTGACCTGCCCAACGTGATCATCACGCCGCACATTGCCGGCGCTACCCGCGAGACACTTCGGCGAGGCGCCGAGATGCTGGTCGTGGCCATCGCGCAAGTACTGGCCGGTGAGGAACCCGACTATCTGCTGAATCCCGAGTATCAGGCCCGGAAGGCGGCGGTGTCGTGACTGGACGGGCAGGCCCTTACCTGCTGGCAATCGACGCGGGGACTGGCAGCTGCCGCGCTCTGCTGTTCACTGCCGACGGCGAGCAGGCAGCGGTAGCACAGCAGGAGTGGACGCACCGTGAGCCGCCGGGCGTTCCTGGCGGTCAGGACTTCGACGTGGCTGCCAACTGGACGGCGATCGCTGCCTGCATCCGGCACGCGCTGCAGTCGGCCGGCGCCGCTGGCGCCGACATCGCAGCCGTGAGCACGACGAGCATGCGCGAGGGAATCGTGCTGTACGACTCTCGCGGTGCTGAGATCTGGGCTTGTCCCAATGTGGACAGCCGGGCAACCTCCGAGGCGGCGGAACTGATCAGCGAGGGTGCCGCCGAGCGCATCTACGCCGAGGCTGGCGACTGGGTCTCGATCACCGCGCCGGCCCGCCTCCGCTGGCTCGCGCGCAACCGGCCCGACATCATCGCTCAGACTGCCAGCCTGGGCATGCTCAGCGACTGGATCGTCTACCGGCTGGCGGCCGTGCACGTCACGGAGCCCTCCTGCGGCTCGAGCTCGGGGATGTTCAGCCTGGCGGAGCGGCGCTGGTCGGACTCCATCGCGCAGATCTGCGGCATCCCTGTTGCAGTGCTGCCGCCGGTAGTCGACCCGGGAACCGTCGTCGGCTCGGTCACCGCGCAGGCCGCAGCGCAGACCGGCTTGCGACCCGGCACGCCGGTGGTCGCAGGCGGCGCGGACACCCAGCTCGGCCTGCTCGGAGCGGGCGTGCGGGCCGGCGAGTTCACCGTGCTCGCCGGCACCTTCTGGCAGAACACGGTGCTCGTCGAGAAACCACTGATTGATCCGGCCGTCCGGCTCAGGACGCTGTGTCACGTGACGCCGGGCGAGTGGATGCTGGAGGGCATCGGCTTCTACTGCGGCATGGCAATGCGCTGGTACCGGGACGCGTTCTGCGACGGCGAGGTCGCCATGGCGCGCAGCCGCGGCCTCGATCCGTACGTGGTGATGGAGGAAGCGGCAGCGCGAATCAGGCCTGGCTCCGGCGGCGTGTACGCCATTCTGTCGAACCTGATGAACGCGCGCAGATGGACGCATGCCAGTCCGTCGTTCGTGCAGTTCGACCTCAGCAGCCCGGCCGGATCGGGCCGGGCCGCGTGCATCCGTGCGATCGAGGAGGCTGCCGCCTACGTCGTCCGTGGCCACCTGGACATCATCAGCGAGCTGTGCGCAACCAGGCCGGCCGAGCTCACCTTCAGCGGCGGCGCCGCCAAGGGTTCGCTCTGGCCGCAGATCATCGCCGACGTGACCGGCGTGCAAGTGCGCGTTCCCGCCGTGACTGAGAGCAGCGCGCTTGGCGCGGCGCTGTGCGCAGGCAAGGGCGCGGGAATCTACGCAAGCCTCACCGATCTGGGAACGAAGCTGCGTGAGCGGGCCGCAACCTTCGAGCCCGGCGCGGCGGCGGTAGCCGCTTACAACGACAGCTACGCCAGCTGGCAGCAGATTTACCAGCGAATGCTGGCGCTATCCGACGAGGGTCTGTTGACTCCGCTCTGGCGGGCCGCAGGTGCCTAACGATGTCGAAGGGGAAGTGACATGAAATTCGGCATCAACCTCTACCTATGGGCCGATGACATGCACGACGGCCTCATGCCAGTGCTCGAGCGGCTCAAGCAGATCGGCTTCGATGGCGTGGAGGTGCCGGTATTCGATCTCGACCAGGCGAAATGGTCGCGCTGGGCGCGGCGCCTCGACGATCTCGGGCTGCAGCGGACCGCGAACACCGTGATAGCGCCGGAGCACAATCCGCTGAGCGCTGACCCGGCCGTCCGCGAAGCCGCATACCAGCACATGCGCGAGGTCGTCGACTGCTGTGCGGCCGTCGGCTCGCCCATCCTGTGCGGCCCGCACCAGGTGGCTCTCGGCGTGTTCACCGGTCGCGGCGCGACGGATGAGGAATGGAATCGCTGTGTAGAGCATTTGCGCCGGGTGGCCGACTACGCAGCCGGGGCCGGCGTGGTGCTGGCCGAGGAAGTAGTCAACCGGTTCGAGCTGTATCACCTGAACACGCTTGACCAGGCGATCCGCTGCATCGACGAGGTCGGCCATCCGAATTGCCGCATCCACCTGGACACCTTCCACGCGCACATCGAGGAGAAGGATCCGGCCGCGGCAATCCGGCGGGCAGGCTCGCGGATCGCGCACGTGCACATATCGGAGAACGACCGCGGAACGCCAGGGACCGGCAGCGTCGCGTGGGACGCGACCTTCGGCGCTCTTCGCGACATCGGATATGACGGCTGGCTCACTGTCGAGGCGTTCGGCAACTTCCTGCCGAACCTCGCTGCTGCCACGAAGATCTGGCGCAAGCTGTTCGACAGCGCGGAGGAGCTTGCCGCCGATGCCTATACGTTCCTGGATTGCCATGCGGAGCGCGGCCCTCAGCTCAGCCCGGTCAACTAAGCACGGTCAGCTAAGGCGGGACCGGGATGAGGAGCATGCGGCATGCCTGAGCTGTTCGGCACGCGCCTGAGCCGTATCGAGCTCATGCGCCGGATTGGCCGCCTTGAGCAAGTGGCCGGGGTGCGGCTGGTGACGCTGGGCGACGGGCTCGGTCGCGGCGCGCGGGTACTGGAGTTCCGGACCGGCAGCGGGTTCGCCTTCGACGTGCTGGTGGACCGGTGCTTCGACGTCGGCCGGTGCGAGTTCCGCGGGCAGCCGCTGAGCTGGCAGTCGGCGGCCGGAGTGGTCGCGCCCTGGTACTACGAGCCCGACGAATGGGGCTGGTTCCGTGCCTGGGGCGGCGGCATGGTGGTGACCTGCGGCCTGGATCACACGCTGGTACCGGGCAAGGACACCGCCGCGCACTTCCACCAGACGCACGTCATGGAGACAGTCTCCTATGGGCTGCACGGGCGGGTCGGCGGCCTGCCGGCACGCCTCCTCGGATACGGGGAGCGGTGGGACGGCGACGAGTGCGTGCTGTGGGCCGAGGGCGAGGTGCTTCAATCGGCGGTCTACGGCGAGAGCCTCGTGCTGCGCAGGCGGATCGAGGCCAGAGTGGGCGAGAGCAGCTTCGCGATCAGAGATGAGGTCGAGAACGTCGGGCATTCGCGCAGCACGCACATGTTCCTCTACCACTGCAATGCGGGCTTCCCGGTTCTGGATGCTGGCTCGGAACTGCTCGTGCCGAGCACGTCGACGACAACGGACTACGGGGTTGGCGTCGAGGGATACGCGCGGATGACCGCCCCGGTCCGCAATGCCACCGAGGCGTGCTTCGAGCACGAGCTTGCCGCGGAGCCCGCCGGAACCGTGCCGGTGGCGCTGGTCAACCGGACGCTCGGGCTCGGGGTGTACCAGGTATTCCGCATCGACCAGTTGCCGCACCACACGGTCTGGCGAATGCTCGGCGAAGGCACGTACGCGTGCGGGCTGGAACCGAGCACGAACCGTGATGCTGGCCGTTTTGACGCGCGGGAACGGGGTGAGCTTCAGTGGCTCGAGCCTGGCGAGACGCGGCAGTACGACCTCGAGATCGGTGCGCTTGGAGGCCTCGATGCCATCAGCGGGTTTGCGGCACGAGTGTCGAGGCTCAATGGTGGTCACGGCGAGCCTGCGGCCGCTGGCGAATCAGTCACGAACAGAAGGTGATCTAGCGATGACGACGTTGACGCTGCCCGCCAGGGCGACGTTGCGCGAGTTCGACGAGATGTTCGAGGCAGTGAAGAACTGGGGCCGCTGGGGCGATGACGACGAGCTCGGGACACTGAATTTCCTGACGCCCGACATGGTGCGGGCGGCGGCCGGACTGGTCCGGTCCGGGCGTCACGTCACGATGGCCATCCCGATGAATACCATCGCCGGGCCGGACAATCCGAGCCCCGTCATCCATCACGTAGTGCAGGGCCACGACATCGAGATCTCGAACACGCTGACCTTCGCCACCGACTTCCTCGGCCTCGCGTTTCACGGTGACTGCCACACCCATATGGACGCGCTGTGCCATATCGCCTACAAGGGCTGTGTCTACAACGGCAGGCCAGCCCAGCAGGTCATGACCTCCCGCGGGGCCACTGCGCTCGACGTGACTACCTATAGCGACGGGCTGGTCGGCCGGGGCGTGCTGCTGGACGTGCCGCGCTTCCGCGGGGTTCGGTGGCTAGAGCCGGGGGAGGCGGTGACCAGGGCCGAACTTGAGGCAGTCGAGCAGTCGCAAGGCGTCCGGCTCGGCGAGGGCGACATCTTTGTCTTTCGCACCGGGCACCACCGGCGCAGGCGTGAACTGGGCGCGTGGGACAACGGCTACCCGCCGGCAGGCCAGGGAAAGGCGGGCCTGCACATCGACACGATCGGCTGGATGCACGAGCGCAGGATCGCGGCGTTCCTGCCGGACGGGGACGGGGAGACGGTGCCAAGCAACGTCGAAGGCATCCTGTACCCGATCCACCCCCTGCAGGTCACGGCCATGGGGATGTTCGTGTCCGACAGTCTCCAGCTCGAAGACCTCGCCCAGGCGTGCGCTGAGGAAGGGCGCTTCGAGTTCATGGTCGTCGGCCTGCCGCTGCGGCTCCCGGGTGCCACGGGGTCGCCCTGGAATCCGATCGCCATCTTCTGAGGAGGCAGGTCCAATGGAACGACGCTTCGAAGGCAAAGTCGCGCTGGTGACGGGGGCTACGACCGGCATCGGGCAGGCAACTGCGGCTCGCCTCGCCGCGGAAGGCGCGACGGTGGCCGTGAATCAGTTGCCCGATCAGGACCCCGGCGAGACGCTGCGGCGGATCAAGGAGGCTGACGGTCAGGGCTTTCCTGTCGTTGC
The DNA here is from genome assembly GCA_035570295.1 of Streptosporangiaceae bacterium. Taxonomy (GTDB): domain Bacteria; phylum Actinomycetota; class Actinomycetes; order Streptosporangiales; family Streptosporangiaceae; genus JAJYUU01. The sequence goes on along the minus strand of DATMMA010000371.1, from coordinate 11,069 downwards.
CGATATGCGTGACCCTGCGCAGGTCTCCGAGATGGTCCGCGGAGTGGCGGAGCGAGCGGGCAGGCTCGACTACGTCGTGTCCAACGCGGCCGTCAACCCGTTCCTGAAATGGGATGAGACCACGATCGAGGACTTCAACCTGCTATTCGAGACGAACGTACGCGGCGCCTGGGTGGTCTGCACGGAGGGCGCCAAGCAGATGATCCGGGAGGGCCACGGCGGTGCCATCTGCTGCGTGAGCTCGATTTCGGCTCACGTGGGCGCGCCGTACCAGACCGCCTACTGCGGCACGAAAGGCGCGATCAGCATGCTGGCGAAGGCGCTCGCGTGCAACCTCGGCGAGCACGGCATCCGGGTCAACGCTGTCGAACCCGGCTGGGTCATGACCCCGATGAGCGCGCCGATGATGGACGACCCGGTGACACTGAAGTACTACACCGATCGCGTCCCGCTCCACCGTGGCGGCCAGCCCGAAGAGCTGGCAAGCGCGATTGCCTACCTGCTGTCACCGGATGCCAGTTACGTGACTGCCGCCACGCTCCTCGTGGACGCGGGCTTTATCGTCAACGCCGAACTGTAGGCCGCAATGACTCAGCAGGTGACAGACCGGCTCGGTGAGCTGCGGGAGGCGATCAGGCGCCCGTTGCCGCTGGCTTACCACCCGCTGTACCGCTTCTACGAAGGCGGCTCGCTGACCAGGCAGTTCCGCGGCTTGCCTGACCGGCCCGACGACTGGTGGTCCGAGGACTGGGTGGGCTCGTGCACCGAGGCAAACAACGCCGATCCCGATGGCCGCGCCCAGGGCATGAGCTCGATCGACCTGCCAGGCTTCGGGACTATCACGCTGACAGAGGTCGCCAGGGCCCTGCCCGAGGAGATGGTCGGCGCGCGCTTTGCCGAACGCTTCGGGCCCGTTCCCGGCGTACTGGTGAAGCTCCTCTCGCCGGCCGGCCCGGTCCCATTGCATGCCCACCCGACCCGTGACTGGGCGCGCAAGCACCTCGGCTCCCCGTTCGGCAAGACCGAGGCGTGGATCTTGCTCGACACTCCCGGGGACGGTTCGCAGCCCGCCTACGCGGGCATCGGCTTCGTTCCCGGCATCGAGCGTGACTGGTTCGCGGACGCCGTGCGCCGCCACGACAACGCAGCCATCCGCAGTTCACTGCACCAGACCGACGTCCGGCCGGGTGAGGTGTACGTCGCGCACGCGGGCGTGCCGCACTTCCTCGGGCCGCGGATCTCGTTCATCGAGGTCCAGGAGCCCAGTGACCACATCGTGATACCCGAGACGTCCGGCGACGACGACGCCGGGGCCACCATGGGGCTGGGCTGGGACCTGGCCCTGGACATGATCGACTACGCCGGAGCCGACGCCGGGCAGACCTTCGGCCGGGCCCGCCAGGAGCCAGAAGTGCTGCGCGTCAGCCATGGCTCGCGTGAGGTCCGGCTGTTCGCCAGCGACGTACAGTCGTTTTTCGACGCCACCGCGCTGGAAGTGGCGGACGAACTCGACGTGGCTGACGGCCGGTTCTCGATCGCCATCGTGGTGTCAGGGGAGGGCTGGCTCGAGGGCGACTTCGGCAGCCAGCCGATCAGCCGGGGCGAGACATTCGCGCTACCAGCCAGCGTGCCATTCCGCGTCCGGTCAGCAGCAGAACCGGTCCGCGTGGTGCGCTGCCTCGGGCCGGCCATGGAGTTATGCCTGCACTGAACGACAGTGCGCACTGACCACAGGCCGCGCTAAGGGACAGGAGATCGCCATGCTGGATACCGCGCCGTTGCTCGTTGAGGCTCGCGACCGCGCCATGCGCGAGTACGGAGCAGCCGTCGGCCGGCGCCGCGAAGACCTGGTCACACCGGCGCTGGTGCTCGATATCGATGCGGCGCAGCGGAACATCGACCGGATGGCCAGCGAGTTGCGCCGGATAGGAGGCACGACAATCCGGCCGCACTACAAGACCCACAAGAGCCCAGACCTGGCGCACCGCCAGGTGCAAGCAGGCGCGGGCGGGCTGTCGATGGCCACGGTGTGGGAGGCCGCAGTGCTTGCCGCGGCGGGCCTGGACGACCTGTTCGTCGTCAACACCGTCTCGCACCCGGAGAAGATCCGTCTGCTCGCCGAGCTTGCCCGCGATCACCGCATCCTGGTCGCGGTGGACGAGGTAGCCAATGCCGAGGCCCATTCGGCCGCCGCTGTCGCGGCCGGGTCGACGGTAGGGATATTTATCGAGGTTGACACCGGCATGAACCGGTGTGGCGTCGATACTGCGGAGGACGCCCTAGCCGTCGCCAGGCAGGTGGCCGCCCTGCCGGGGCTGCGCTTCGAGGGCATCACCGGTTACGAAGGGCACTGCACCCTGACGCCGGAGGCTGACCTGCGCCATCAGCGGCAGCAAGAGGCGATGAAGATGTTCACCGGCGTCGCCGACGTCCTGGAGGCGAACGGCATACCGTGCCCGATCCGCTCGGCCGGCGGCATCGCTACCTGGCACTGGACGGCCGCCTACCCCGGAATTACCGAGATTCAGGCTGGCTCCTACGTGGTCATGGACAACTTCCACGGCCGGATGGCACCAGGCTTTGAGCACTCGCTGTCCATCCAGGCGTCGGTGATCAGCCGGCAGAGCAATCAGGTGATCGTCGACTGCGGCAACAAGTCCGTTGCCGACCCCGGCAACGTGACGATGATCGGCCATGATCATCCGGTCTTCCGCTTCGACGAGGAGCATGGCATCTTCTCCGCGCCGAGCGGCTCATCGCTGCAAGTGGGTGACCCCGTAGCGCTCATTCCCGGCTACTCGCCCAGCACAGTGAACTGTTACGACGTGTTCCACGTCGTTCAGGACGACGTCGTCGTCGACATCTGGCCCATCATCCCGCGCGGGCCCGGCCACCACGGGCTGGCGCCCGCCGCTTCCGGCGCCGCCTGACCGGCGGCGCCGCACCGGGGATCGGATGATCGGCCAGTCGGCGCCGGGCAGTCGGTACGGTGAAAGAGGGGCTCATCGCAGTCGTGGAGGCTCGCATGGTAACGAAGATTGCAGTCGCGCTAGTAGATGATCTTGATGGCAGCCCGGCGGCAGAGACGGTTCGGTTCGCGGTCGGTGGTTCGGAGTACGAGATCGACCTCAGCAAGAAGAATGCCAGGACATTCCGCGCGGGGCTGGGGCCATTCGTCGAGCACGCACGCAAGGCAGGGCGCGGAACCAGGCGCCGGCCGGCTCGTCCGTCGTCGGCTCGCGAGCGGAGCAGTGACATCCGCGCCTGGGCGAAGGCCGAGGGCATCACGATCAGTGACCGCGGGCGCATCCCCGCCAGCGTCGTGGCGCAGTATGAGGCGGCGACCGGCTAAGTCAACTGCGTCTACAGTTTTCTGCACATAACGCGGGAAAGTGCAAACGCCTGGTGGGTGTCAGAATCCGGTCAGGCCCTGCGGGCTCTGGTAGGGGATGCCGGCGGAGGTGATCTCCTCCAGCGCCCCGTCGGGGTGGATCGCGTAGCCGGTCAGCTTCGACGCGTTCGGGTACAGCTGGTAGTAGAAGGCGCCGGCCGGGCATATCCAGTTGTCGGAGGCACCAGCGCTGACAGTCCCGTTCAGCGCCCGGAACGTGCCGTCGCCGCGGACCTTCGGGCACGCTGGATCCTTGGCGATGGATACCACGTTGCCCTCGATGCGGAAGCTGGTCGGGTAGCTGTACCCGAAGTTGGCCCCGAACACCGTCCGGTCGTCGGGGGCAAGAGAGAGCCAGCACAGTTCGCTGGGCTTGCCCGCACTAGTGTCGACCTGAGCGATCGGGCCGATCTCGAGGTTGCCGTCCTCGTCGATCCGGCCAAGGGCCACGCCGTCGCCGACGGCATACCCCAGGACGAAGCGCTCGGGCCGGTGGCGCAGAAACTGCACGTTCCACGGAGAGCCGCCGCCGCCGTCCTGAAATTTTGCCGTCCCAAGCGTCCCGTGAGCGCCGACCGGGAACACGATCAGCCCGTCAGGGTCGGGCGTGTTCGAGGCGATCGAGTGCGGCACGCCGTTCCGCTGTACCCACAGGATCGGCGAGCCATCCGGGTTGGCTGCCGCCGGCTGGTCGAATGTGGTGCCGACGACAAGGAAGTTCTCGTCGGCGGTGAGCGACGCCATCGTCGCTATCCGGTTCGGCTTCTCCGGGGTGTTCACGGTGTATCCCTCGGAGCGCGCGGACAGCCTGCCGTTGTCATCCACCGACATCAGCCGCAGGTGGTCCGGACCGAAGGAGTGCAGGACGTACAGCACCTTGTGCGACGGGGAATAGGCCAGCGCCTTGGCGGTGCCGCTGCGGCCGGCCACCACGTTCCCGGTCCGCTTGGCGTCCAGCAGGGAGAGCTTGCCGTCGACGTTCACGGCGAAGCTGGACACCGAGTTGTCGCCGCCGTTGGTGGCGAACAAGAACCGGTGGTCAGGAGTGAGAATGAGGCTGTTGGCGCCCTCGAACGCGTTCGGCGCGCTCTCCTCGCCGCTGACCGGCTTGAATGTCCCCGATCCGGCGCCGGCAGTGAACACGCGCTCCACCTCGGTGAGCTGCCCGTCCGGGGCCCGGAGATAGTGAATAACGCAGTTCCTGATCTCATTTGTCTGCGTATAGAGCTGCCCGCCTTGCGTCATCGCAGGCTGCGGCGTCATTCCCGGCTGGGACATCGAGCCGCCTTGGGGCACCTGCGTCTGCACCGATTGGTGGCCCCGCATGGCCGATCCGGGCTGCTCGTTCGGCATGATCACTCCCCGAGTCGTGGCCGGTGCCTATGTCTGGACCCGCAGGCATGCGCAAAGCCAGCCGCCACCTCGATGACCTCGGCGAGCACCTCGGCATGGGAGCAGAGCTTGACATAGCTGGGTAGCTATCCAGCAATTGCCGCGCTAGCTCGTTCCCCGTTGGCACGACCGGCGACACTCTCTAGTACCCGCCTGGGCCTCGGCGTTAACCGGTGCAGTGCCGCCTGCGAGCACTCCGGGCACGTTAGGACCGCCACTGTTGATATCTACTATCAAAAGTACTGAGCCCAGCGGCGGTAAGCTGAGCCGCTACCGGAGGAGGTGGGCCAGAGTCGTGCCAGACCTCAGGCAGGTGTTCAACGACATCTTGCGCGCGGCTAACCATCCGATCCAGCTGCAAGACAGCGCCTAGCGGCGCTGGTCGTGGTCAGATGACCGGGCAGCGCGCGGAGGACGAGGGGAACGCGCCCGGGGAGCCGGGCGGCAGGCTTTCGGGCAGCACGCGAGTTGAGGCATTCAGCGACGCTGTGTTTGCTATCGCCATCACGTTGCTTGTGCTGGATCTGCACGCACCGACCGGTGGAGACATGCTGCATCATCTGCTGCAGCAGTGGCCGGCCTACCTGGCCTACCTCGCGTCGTTCGGCTATATCGGCGTCATCTGGGTCAATCATCACCAGCTTTTCACCCGTATTGCCTCGGTCGACCTAGGCCTGCTGTGGTGCAACCTCGGCCTGCTGCTTGGCTCCTCCGTGCTGCCCTTCCCGACAGCTGTGCTGAGCAGCGCCTTCAGGAACGGGAGCCGATCGAACGAAGTGACAGGCTCCATCCTCTATGTAGTGATAGCCGCGGTTATGGCGCTTGCCTGGCTAGTGCTGTTCCATTACCTGGCAACCCACGAGCGGCTGCTCGAACGCCAGACGCCGGCGTCCTTCTTCGCCGGGGAGCGCAGCCGCGCGCTGCTCGGCGTGATCGCCTACCTGGTTGCCGCCCCGGTGGCGCTGTGGCAGCCGCTTGCCAGTCTGGTGATCATCTGCGTGCTCCCGGTGTTCTATGGCGCCACGAGTGAAGGCTTTGGCCGGGCACGGAAGCCCGGCCTGCCAGGTCGCTGGCCCTGACGGGAGCGCCGCTTACGCGCTAGATCCGAGCGCTTCTCGGACCTGGGAAAGAAATTCGGCTTGCTCGCTTCCGCTGGTGACCTTCATGCGCTGGAACTTGCCGTCCAGCTTGACGTCCACGTAGAGGTAGCCAGCATCCTCATGGAAGTGAAGGAACGCGCGTGATCCGCGCGAGAAGTAGCCGGGCTTGCGCTCCCGCAACTGGGGGAGCCTGCGTAGCTCCGCCAGTAACGCCTCCAGCCGGTCAAGGTCCTCTTGCGTTGCGTGGCGCATCGGTCGAGCATGACTCCGGAAACGTCGCCAACGCAACAGCCGGCCAGCACCGACGGTCTGGCACAGCCTGGTCGCCCTGCCGTGGGCTGCAGCGTGCCGCTCTCGTAATGTCCAGCTATGTCACGGACGCGGCGCTTGCAGGTCGTCCTAGCGCTGAACCTCGCTCTAGTAACAGCCTTGGTGGCGGTCGGCGTCACTGCCCACTCGCTTGCGGTACTGGCGGAGGGCGGCGACTACCTCCTCGACGCAGCCGGCGTGATCGTAGCCATGCTCGCCATCCGGCTGACAGCTGGCCGGCCCAGTCACGAAGGGCAGCAGCCGACCGCGACAAGGGTTGCCGCCCTCATCAACGGCGGCTGGCTCCTCTTGCTCGAGTTGCTGGTCGCTGGCGCGGCAGTCGGTCGCCTCGTCAGCCATGTGCCTGAAGTGGACGGCCTGCCGGTTCTGATCGTCAGCGGCATCGCCGCGGTGGCTATGGCTGGCGGCGCGCTGGTCCTGCGCGGCGACGATGGCGGAGACGGTGAGGACGGCGAGCGTGACCTGTCTGTCGCTGCGGTCCTGCTCGACACTGCCGCCGACGCTGCCGCGGCAGCGGGCGTAGCCGTGGCGGGCGCGATCATCCTGGTCACGCGTGGCTGGTACTGGCTCGACCCAGCGGTGGCACTGGTCATCGCGGTCGTCGTTGCCTATCACGCGAGCGCGCTCATCCGGAAGGTTCTTCGCCCGCGCCGGTAGCTGGGCGGGCGAAGCAGCGGAATGCAACGGCAGCGGATGATGGTGGTGAACAGAGGTGGTGATCGGCCTGTGACGCTGGTAGCCGGGATCGACTCCTCGACGCAGTCCACCAAGGTGGTGCTGTGTCAGGCCGAGGACGGCATGGTCGTCGGCACGGGCAGCGCGCCGCACCCGGCCGGGACCGAATGCGACCCGCAGGCGTGGTGGGCCGCCCTGGAGCAGGCCGGCAGCGGCCTCCTCGACCGGGCCGCCGCGATCGCCGTCGCTGGCCAGCAGCACGGCATGCTCGTGCTGGATGCCGACGGGACCGTCATCAGGCCCGCGCTGCTGTGGAATGATCTGCGCTCGTCGGCTGCCGCGGCCGACCTTGTTGCCGAACTGGGCGGCGCGCAGTGGTGGGCCGAGCAGACCGGCAGCGTGCCTAAGGCATCCTTCACTGTCACCAAGCTGCGCTGGCTCGCGCAGCACGAGCTCGCGAACGCACGGCGAGTGGCGCGAGTCATGCTGCCGCACGACTGGCTGACGTGGCGGCTCGGAGCAGCAGACCCGGTCACCGACCGTGGCGACGCCTCCGGGACCGGCTACTTCGCGACATCGGCTGGCCGCTGGCTGCCCGATGTCGCGAAGGCCGCCCTAGGGCACGAGCCGTTGCTGCCGCGAGTGGCCGGGCCGGGCGCGATAGTCGGCGAGACCGCGCACGGCGCACTGCTGGCTGCCGGAACCGGCGACAACATGGCAGCTGCTCTCGGGCTCGGACTCGCGCCCGGCGAGGTTGCGGTGTCCGTCGGAACGTCCGGCACGGCGTTCGCAGTCAGCAGCGTCCCGGCCGCGGACCCGTCCGGAGCGGTCGCGGGGTTCGCCGACGCGACCGGGCGGTTCTTGCCGCTGGTGTGCACCGTGAACGCCGGTCTAGTGCTGTCCGCTGTCGCCGCGATGACCGGCACAGACCTGGCCGGGCTCAGCCAGCGGGCGCTGTCCGCCGAGGCAGGCGCCGGGGGAGTGACCTTGCTGCCGTATTTTGACGGCGAGCGGACGCCGGACCGGCCGCAGTCCGCTGGCGCGATGTCCGGCCTGACCACCCGCAATGCCACTGCGCAGAACCTGGCAAGAGCGGCCGTGGAAGCTGTGCTTGCCTCCCTCGCTGACGCTGCCGACCTGCTCGCCGGGCACGGGGTAGAGCTGCGCCGGGTACTGCTGATCGGTGGTGGCGCCCGATCGGAAGCCGTCAGGACGCTCGCTCCCGGCATCTTCGGCCAGGAGGTGTCCGCGCCCGATGCGCGGGAGTACGTTGCGCTCGGCGCTGCCCGCCAGGCCGCGTGGGCCCTGGCCGGGACACCGGAACCGCCCGATTGGCCCCGGCCCCGTGCCGAGATTTACCAGGGCGCGCCGCAACCGCGCCTGCGCGAGCGCTATGCCGCCTTGCGCGAGGCGACCGTGCCCTTGGACGGGGTGCGTTGAGCCGCCGGGCCCGCAATCCGCTGTCAGGTTGAGATGTCCGGATAGGGCAGGCTCCAGTGGCGGAGCCGGGACGCGAACTCGCGCTGGAAGGCCAGCGGCTCGGCGTAGTCACGCTCGAACAGCGCGATGAACAGGGTGAGCAGCAGGAAGTTGTGCGCGCCGAGCTCGAACAGGGTGACGTAGTCGTGCGTTGCCAGCGCGTCGCGCTCGGCGTCGCTGAAGGCCTGCCAGGTGCTGCGCTCCTGCCCGTGGCAGTTGAGGATCAGTCCGGCCTGGTCGGCTTCCCACCAGGTCACGGTGCCGCGGGGGTCCTGCCGGTAGCGCTCCACCAGTTCCGGGTCCCGGTCGATGGTGTACAGGAACTTGTCCAGCAGGTACCTGCTCACGGTGTTCGCCTCATTGGGTCCCCTTCGGGTACCAGGTGAAGTACGCCTCCATGGTGTGGAACAGGTCGAGCGAGTCTGAATAGTCAGCCTTGGCGCCGTCGCCCGCCACGCCCATCATGAGCAGGAAGTCCATGAAGCCGTGCGTCGCGTTCCCGGGCAGCCACAAGCTGTCCAGGCTCACATCGGCGAGCGCGGACTCAAGGTCGCCGGACGCGATCCAGCTGACGGCCTTGCGGTCGAACTCCGGATCCGGGCCATGGGGGCCGAACTGGCGCGGGCCGCCGAGCTCGAGTGACAGGTGGCCGGTGCCGATGATCGCCACTCGCTTGTCACTGGGCCAGGATTCGACCAGCCGCTTGATGGTCCGGCCGAGCTCGACAAACCGGCTGGGCTGCGGTAGCGGCGGCGCGAAGATGTTGGTGTACACCGGCACGATGGGCAGGTCAGTTTCCGGCCGCAGCGTGATCAGCGGGCACGTGATGCTGTGATCGATCCGCAGCTCGTTGCTAAAGGCCAGGTCGAATCCCGCGTCCATGCCCTGCCGCAGCAGATAGGCGGACAGTTCCTCGTCGCCGCGCAGGAGCATTCTCGGCAGCCCGAACTCGCGCTCCTCGTTGTACCAGTTGGCGTCGTAGTACGGTGCCTTGCCGATCAGGAACTGCGGCATGTTGTCTAGCCAGAACTGGTGGAAGTGATCGCTGCCGACCATCACGAGCACGTCGGGGCGAGCGGCGGTCAGCGTCTCGCGGAAGGCCGCTATCTTGGCCACCCATTCGTCAGCGAACGGCGGCCGGTCAGTCCCGGTCGATGTACTCGCCCGGTAATAGAACGGGTGATGCGTCGAAGCGATGACCGCGGCGACAGTGGCCATGGCACTCCTCAGGTCGTCCGTCTCAGATCAGTATTATCCGGCCCGGCATGCGCATGGCCGGCACGAGCTAGCCAGCCGGTCACAGCAAAACCGAAATACCGGCGGGAACGACGGTCCGCCCGGCCCCGGTCAGCCGCGTCAGCCCGGATACTGCCCGCATACCCGCCAGCGGTGGCTGACGTGCCGTTGACTCGGCCTGGGTCATTCTGCAGTGACGCTTCTTCCGTCCGCGCAGCGGACAGCAGTCCGCAAACGAGCAAGTTTTGCGCCGCGCGCGCCGTCGTGTCAAGAGGCACCAGGTAACCGCGGTCCGCGGCGTGTCAGGAGGCGGCCTGTCCCAGCGGAACGGCGATCTGCGGCGCGGCCTGGCAGGCGGCCCAGTCGGCGCTGATCGCCCCGGCGGTCTGCAACAGCAGCGGCAGGTACTGCCCGGTGAGCACATCGACGGGAGTCTCGGCGGCGTGGACGGTCACGTTCATGGCGGCGATGACCCGGCCGCTGCCGTCGCGCAGCGGTGCGGCTACCGACCTGATGCCGAGTGCCAGCTGCTCATCGGTCAGGGACCAGCCACGGGCGCGGACGTCGCGCAGTTCGGCGGCCCGCTCCGCGGCAGCCGGCTGCCAGCGCGCCGCGATGCCCGACCGGCTCGGCTCCGCGAGCACCCGCTCGGCTTCTTCCGGAGGCAGGGCGGCGAGCATGACCTTGCCAAGTGACGTCTGCATGGCCGGGAACCGGGTGCCGATGGTGACCGCAAGCGCAATGATCTTGGGCACTGCGACCCTGGCCACGTACACGATGTCGGAACCGTCGAGCTGAGCGATCGAACTCGACTCCCGGGTCTGCGCGACGAGGGCTTCCATGTGCGGCCTGGCTATGTCCCACAGGCCCGTGGACAGGACGTAGCTCATGCCGAGGTCGAGCACCCGCGGGGTGAGTTCGAAGCCGCCATCGACCGCGCGCACGTAACCGAGATCGGTGAGCGTGAGCAGCATGCGCCGGGCGGTCGGCCGGGCCAGGCCGGCGGCTGCGGCGACAGCGGTCAGGCTCATCACCGGCTGGCGCGGCTGGAAGGCCCTGATCACATCGAGACCGCGGGCTAGCGCCTCGATGAAGTCCGGGCTGGTGTCCCGCCGTGCCATTACATTGCCCTCCGCGTTGCGGGTGCCGATCTACCGGTGCTAGTGCGCCAGTAACCAGGCACCCATCGCCTGGCCCACGACTGTAGCGCGCAGCTAACTCGTTTGTCCGCTCTGCGGACAGCTCATCCGCGCTCATGTTAGCCGCCGGGCACCGGCTCTTGACACCGAGCACCAAACCGGCAACGCTTCCGGTCAGGCTCCGTGTTGTCGTGATCCGGACATCTGTCCGTGAAGTCGAACGCCCGCCGAGAATGGAGATCTGCCATGACAGCAGACGCCGCCCAGGCAGCCGAGTCCGAGCTGGCGTCAGGCCGGCCCGTGGTCTTCCGGAATGCCACGATCCTG
>DATMMA010000370.1:0-5695 GCA_035570295.1 Streptosporangiaceae bacterium | reverse complement strand
TTACGATAGCGGCCGTTGGCCTCACTCTCGCACCGCTCGCGGTCGCGGGGCCGTTTGCCTCGGCATCGACGGGAGCCGGCTGGATCAGGCTCGCCCACCTCTCCCCGAACGCCCCGTCAGTTGACGTCTACCTGTACTCCTTCGGGAACTCGAGCGCCCAGATTGTGCTCCACCACGTGAGCTACGGCACGGTCTCGCCGTTCGAGCAGGTGACAGCGGGCGAGTACACCGTAGCGATGCGCGGCGCCGGTGCTTCGTCAAGCTCGAAGCCGATCCTGTCGACGGCGATCGACGTGCATTCCGGCCACGCCTACACCGTGGCCGGCATGGGCCCCGCGTCCGGCCTGCGGTTGCAGATCATCCCGGACCGGCTGACGACGCCGCCGGGCAAGGCACTCGTCCGGGTCATTCAGGCCTCGCTGGATCAGCAGGTTGTGACCGTCACGGCAGGTCGCACCAAGCTGGCGCGGCACCTGAAGTTCGCCAGCGTCACCGGTTACCGCGCAGTGAAACCTGGCACCTGGTCGATCCGCGTGGCGGGCAGTAGCGAGAGCGCCACGGACGCAGTCGGCCTGGAGGCCGGCTCTCTCTACACCCTGGTAGTCCTGGATGCGCACGGCAAGCTCACGATTGATCGCCTGATAGACGCCCAGGGCAGCAAAGTCGATCCGCCGGGCGCGCCGCTGACAGGATTCGGCGGGACGGCAGCGCGACCCGGTGCCGCGCTCCTGCCGTGGGCAGCAGCTGGCCTTGCTGGCTTGCTGATGGCGGCCAGCGGAATAGTGCTGGTCATGCGCCGGCGGCGGCCCGCCCTGCACGCCCGTTAGCGGCACTCCCAGCCGCAGCAGTACGCAGTCAGATGAGGGCGGGCCGCCATGCCGCCGCACCCAGCCGGCTGATTCGCCGGCCGTGGGCAGTGGCGGCCGCCCTCATCGGCGTCGTGATGGTGTGCGCAGCCGTCGCCGGGCTGGCGTGGGCCGGTCACACCGGACGTCCCGCGACGCCACTCGGGAAACCACCGCTGGTACCAGTGCCGCGAGGCAAGTGGGCGGCCGAAGCGCAAGCACTATCAGCCGCTGTCCCCAGGCCCACCGCACTGGACATCCCGGCAATCGGCGTCAAGTCTTCGCTCGTCCGGCTCGGACTGACACAGGCCGGGACGCTGCAAGTGCCGTCCAGCACGGCAGTTGCCGGCTGGTATACCGCCAGCCCGCGGCCGGGCGCGATCGGGGCGGCGGTTATCGCCGGCCACATCGACTCCTATCTCGGTCCTGGCATCTTCTTCCGGTTGCGTGACTTGAAGCCCGGCAACCTGATTTACGTCCGCCGCCACCACGGCAGCCTGGCAGTATTCAGGGTCACGGCAGTTCGCACGTTCCTGAAGAGGAGATTCCCTACCGCGGATGTGTACGGCCCCGTTCCCGATGCCCAGCTGAGGCTTATCACGTGCGGCGGCACCTTCGATCCGAGCACGGGCCACTACCTCAGCAACGTGATCGTGTTCGCGGTGCTAGCCGGCGCGTGATCGCGCGGCCCTGGCTAGGTCCGGGAGCGCGCGGAGGATCTGAAGCGCCTCTGCGCTGTCGCGGTCCTCGATCTTGGCGCTGACTCGCTTGCCCGCTACGTCTAGGTGCACCGTGGCGAGGCCGAGCCTGCGCTGGAGCGGGCCCTGCACCCAGCGGATGCTCTGCACCTTCTCGAGCGGAACCCAGGTGGTCTCCCGGCAGACACGGCCGCGGGCAGCCACCACGTACTGGTCGTCTCCGTTCCAGCTCAGGAAGTGATAGCTGAGCGGCGCCTTCCACCGGGCTTGTGCTGGCGCCGCCTGAGACGGCAGAGGCGGACTCGCGAGCAGCTCAGCGAGCAACAGATCGGCCTCGGCTCGCGACCCTACCGGGATGAGAGCGCGCAGCCGCTGACCCTCAGCCCGGTCCTCGCGCCGCTGCTGAGCGCCGGCTACGTCGACCTCCAGCCGGCACCAGCCGAACACGCGCCAGATCAGCGGTTCAACCAGCCGGACAGCCTGGATCCGGCCCGGCCTGATGGTTTCTGCCGTGGTCTGGACGAGGCCAGACCGCAGCCGGATTCCGTCGTGCGCCGCGACGACCGTCGTGCCGTACTCGCCGTTGAACTGGCGCCACAGCGTCGCCGCGACACCAAAGGCTACGGGCAGGAACGGCGCAATTACCCCGGCTGAGCCAGAAAACTGCGCGGTGAGCCAGGTAGCAACGGCCACCACCAGCACGGTGGCTCCCGACCTGGTCAGCAGGATCGCGACTGGCAGCCGGGAGGGGCGCACCCGGAACAGCGTCCGCGCAGCAGGCGGGCCGGCCGAGTGCTGCACCGCTTCTGCTTGACAGGTAAGGCCTGTCGCTGGCGGGGCAAGGCCGCCGGCCGGGACGGCGGCCAGCGCGAGCAGTTGCCTGCGCAGTTGCTCAGCGTCGGCGAGTCTCAGGCAGGCCAGCCGGCCACCCCGCGCTGAGTCCCCGCCTGCGATCCGGAGCTGCAGCTCTGCCAGTCCGAGCAGCCGGGCCAGGCCGGTCTGCACCACATCGACGGCCTGGACTTGCGACAGGGGGAACCGGCGAGAGTCCCGGCGCAGCAGGCCAGTGTCGATACGGAGGACCCCGTTGGCAATCTGCCAGCGCGTCACGAGCCAGCTGACAAAGCCGCGGACCAGTGCGGCCACGATCACGACGACATCAGCCACCAGGCTGCCGTCCTGGTGCTGGTTCAGCGCTGCGATGCCAATCAGGACGACCAGCAGGCTCATCATCAGACGGCCGGCCCGGATGAGCGGCGAGAGCGGATGCAGCCGGTGCCAGCTCGCGTCGCCTGCCAGCGGTGGCGCCGCAGGCAACGGCCGGTCCGGCAGCGGACCGTCGGCGGGCGTCCCGGCCGGGACGGACTCCGTCACAGCCCTGCTGCCTGCGCCTCGCCCAGCGCCGCGAGCTGGTCCCGCAGCGCTGCGGCGGCGTCAGACTTCAGCCCTGGGATGCGCGCGTCACTGGCCGCCGCGGCGGTGTGCATGCGCAGCGTCGCCAGACCGAGTGCCCGCTCCAGCGGACCAGCAGTGACGTCGATGAACTGCATGCGACCGTAGGGAATGACTGAGAGCCGACGGATCAGTACCCCGCGCCGGACCATCAGGTCGTCATTGCGCTCCGCGTACCCCCACGATGCGACCCGGCGGGCTAGGAACCGCTCCGCAAGCAGGCCAGCGATTACCACCGCGGCTGCGATGGCAATGCCCACAGCACCCGAGACAACCTGGCCAGCCAGGCCGCCGGCGAGAGCGCCCGGCACAGTGACGCCCGCGACCTCGATCCGCCGGGCGCGCAGCAGCAGTGGTGACGGGCGGAGCCAGCTGATCTCCGGCTCACCCGGCCCGGCTTGCCGCAGGCCGGAGGGACCGCCCGGATCGATCATGGAACCATCCAGTTCATGTGCGGACATCCGCTGATGACAGGGTACTGGCCAAGCCGGGCATCGCCGACAGATGCGATTATTGCCGGATGCCACTCTTCGCGTTCGAAGGCCGGGAGCCCGCTGTCAGCCCCTCAGCCTGGATCGCCCCGACAGCTACGCTTGTCGGTGACGTCCGCGTAGAGGACGACGCTTCTGTCTGGTATGGAGCGGTGCTGCGCGCGGACTTCGGTCCGATCATCGTCCGGCGCGGAGCGAACATCCAGGACGGCTCGGTACTGCATGGCGGCGAGGACCCGGTTACCGAGATCGGCGAGGGCGTGACCGTCGGCCATCTGTGCGTGGTCCACGGCGCGGTCATCGCCACCGAGGCGCTGATCGGCAACGGCGCGACCGTCCTGGACGGCGCTATCATCGGCAGGCGCGCGCTTGTCGCGGCCGGCTCTGTCGTACCGCCGGGAATGACCGTGCCGGACGGCATGCTCGCGGTCGGTACCCCGGCAAGGATCGCGAGGGAGGTCAGCGGAAGCGCCAAGGACTGGGTCGATACTAATCCGGAGATCTACCGCGAACTTGCCCGGCGTCACTCAGCGGGCATCAGCCCTGTGCAAGATCGCTTACAGTCGCCCGTCCGGCACTACTCGCCGGGACGGCGAGTGCTAGCGCCAGCTTCGCGCGACCTCACGCAGCTGATCGTGCAACCCGCCCATCACCGGCCTGGCGGACCCTCCCGGCAGCCAGTCCTTGCGCAGCTTCGCTACCGACGTGTAGTTCGTGTCAACCACGTTGGCCAGCGGCGCTTCGACAGCCTGGCTGACGAACTGGTAGGCATCCAGCAACGACAGCCCGGCGTGCTCGGCTGTCCAGCGGACAAGGTCCAGCTGCGCAACCCGGAAAGCGTCCTCAAGCGGTCGGGCGGATCCTGCGGACATGATGTGGGTGTCCGACTCGAGCCTCGGCCACGGCGTAGCGACGCCCTTCAGCAGATCGACCACGATGACCGTGTTCATCGCGCACTCGACCGCGACGCCGCAGGTCTCACCCTCGCCCTGGCGTGCGTGCCCGTCCCCGATCGACAGCAGCGCACCTTGCACGTTGACACCCAGGTAGCAGGTGACGCCAGCGCGCATTTCCGGCGTGTCCAAGTTGCCGCCAAAGGCGTCCGGCACCAGCGCAGACCGGACTTCCAGGTTTGCCGGGGCCACACCGACCGTACCGTGCATCGGGTCCATCGGCAGATCCGCGGTGAAGTCGCTTTCGGAGGCGGTGAACCGGCACAGTCGCGCGTCCCGGTCCAGCTCCCAGATCCAGACCACCTCGGCCAGCGGGTCTTGCAGGGTTGCGGTCAGGTGCGTGGACGTCAGCGCGCCGAAAAGCGGCACGGTCGTCGATGCAGCCCAGTCGCGTGCAGGCTCGACCGAGACGAAGTGGACGGCGACAGTGTCGCCGGGCTCGGCGCCTTCGACGAAGAACGGGCCGGTCTGTGGGTTCAGGTACGGGAACTCGCACACCCGGGACACAAGGTCGTCCGGCCCGCGTACCCGGCCGGCGAAGCAATCCTCGGTCCACAACTCCAGGATCGTGCCCGGCTGGATCCGCGCTACCGGCGCAACTCCGCCGAAGGTCCAGGCGAACTCGCTGGCCGACGGCCGGAACGACAGAACCCGCGGATCGCTCATGACCAATCACCCTATCTGAGATAATCAAATTATCGTATGGTAATGGACACAATAAGAACTTTGACCAGAGGACTCGAGCGCAATGGCTGATTCTTTGGCGGCCGGAGTAACCAGCCCGCTGACACGGTCGCCCGGGCTCGAGCCCGACGCCATTGGTATTGCGCAGGACACTGTCATCGGTATGGCGTCGTCAGCTCCTGCTGCGACGATCGGCCTCTCCCTGGCGGCGCTCGCGGCCGCGACAGCCTACGGCAGCGGCCCGATTCTCGTGCTGACGGCGATTCCGATGCTGATCATCGCCAACGCTTACCGCCGCTGCAACATGTGGAACGCCAACTGCGGGGCGTCATTCGAGTGGGTAGGCCGAGCCATCACTCCGTACCTGGGATTCCTCACCGGCTGGTTCATGGTCGTTGCCTACATCATCGGAACTGTCGCGGAGATCCTGCTACTCGGCCCGTCGGTGCTCGCGGTGTTCGGGTCTGCGTCCACCAACACCTGGGCATCGATCGGAATCGGTACCGCAGTGGGCGTGGTGATGCTGGTGATCGCAATAGTCGGCATCCGAATCACCGCACGTTTGCAGGTGA
>DATMMA010000369.1:0-2958 GCA_035570295.1 Streptosporangiaceae bacterium | reverse complement strand
CGACATTCTGTTGGCTCAAAGCGTCTCGCAACTCGTCGAGTCGCGAGTACATTGCGGCGGTCGATTCAACGATCGGGCGGACTGTCGGCGCAGCCGATCGCATGCGACGGCCATGGCAGGGCCGCCATTGACGCGGAGACCGCGAGCTGGACAATCGAGCGACGAGGAAGACGGCTCCATGCTGTTTCGGATGGTCTGACGAATGACGATAGCTGATCCGTGGCTGCGATGGCCCAGGCGCGGAGGTTTGTCCGCGGCGGCCTGGTCGACGACAACAGAAACCCCTGCTTGCAAAGGCGGTTTCAGGCCCCATCGTGATCAGCCGCGCCGCAGCTCACAGCTCATCTGTCCGTTACTGACCCCACTTGACCGCGGTGGCTTGCTCAATCGGGCACGTAACGACGCGCAGCTCCCGCTAGTCCGGCGATATCCGGTAGCCCGTCCGGTACGGCGGCTCTTAGCATCGGCAGATGATCTACCAGCACCCCCTGGCTTACCTGCTCGGCCTGCAAGGCGTTGCCCTGCTTCGCGCCTACAACGGCGAGTACGACCGCGAGTTCACCGAGGCCAGGATCGCCGAGATCCGCGCGATGCTCGACTGCGCCAGCGAGTTCGGCGACGGCGCCACGGTCCGCCCGATCACGGCGGCCGAGGGCTACGACGTCTGGGCCGAGTACTACGACGGGCCGAACGACCTGATTGACCTTGAGGAGCCGATCATCCGGCCGATCATCGACCGCCTGCCGATCGGGCCGGCCCTCGACGCTGCCTGCGGCACCGGCCGCCACGCGGCCTACCTGGCCGCCAAGGGCCACTCGGTGATCGGCGTGGACGGCTCGGCGAAGATGCTCGCCATCGCCAGGGCCAAGGTTCCCGGCGCGGGCTTCTGCCAGGGTGACCTGCGGGCGCTGCCGGTCGCGGACCAACAGGTCGATCTCGTGACGATCTCGCTGGCGCTCACCCACGTGCCCGAACTGGCCCCGGTGCTGGCCGAATTCGCGCGGGTGCTGCGGCCGGGCGGGCACCTGGTGATCGCCGACTCACGGATGGACTATCCGCTGGTCCTGGCGATGCCCGACGGCAGCTACGGCTACCTGCCGCACCGCAGCCGGATGACCAGCGAGTACCTCACCGCCGCGCTGCCGCTCGGCTTCGAGGTCCGCCACTGCGAAGAGCTGCGCGCTGCGCCGGCGCGGTGTTCCCCTGCGGGGCCGTTGCGGGTCGGCGTCCCGTACCAGGACCCGACCGACGCGCCGCCGCCCGAGCGGGTGCTACCCGCGCATCCGTCAGACATCTGGGCATTGCGCGCCTGGTACCCCGCTGCGGCTGCCGCCGCCTACAACGGCGACCCGATGCTGATCTTCTGGGACTTCGAGCTGGGTTAGTCCGGGGACGTCTCACCAGCCGTGTTCCGCGCGCTCTCCTGTACTGAGTCCATGTACAACGTGCATATACGCCGTATATGAACTCTGGCCAGCCTTACCCGTACGGCGTATAGTTGTCAACTGTGAATGCGACCCGGATGTCTGAGACCGAACGACCGCGGCTGAGCAAGGCGGCCGTGGTCAAGCGTGGTCTGGCGCTGGCCGATGCCGAGGGCCTCGAAGCTGTCACCATCCGCCGGCTGGCTGCCGACCTGGGCGTCACACCGATGGCGCTTTACTGGCACTTCCGCAGCAAAGACGAGTTGCTCGCCGGCCTTGCTGACCGGGTCTGGACAGAGATCGACGTTCACGTCGACCCGGACGCCGACTGGCCGGCCCAGCTACGCGGCCTGCTGGAGTCGCTGATACGCGTGCTGCGAACTCATCCGTCCGCTTCCCAGCTCCTCTTCTCGGGTGAAAAGCGGACTAGCGAACCGGCGATGATCGCCAACGAGGTGGCGCTCGAGGTGCTGCACCGCGCTGGTTTCGATGCCGAGCACGCGGCGGCGATTGCCCATAGCGCGCTGTTTACCGGGATCATGCTGGTCATGAGCGAGCCGGGGTTCGAGCCGGGCCTGACCGATGCCGAGCGGGCGGAGCACCAGCGGCTGGCCAGGGTTCGCCTTTCCCTGCTGCCGCCGGATAAGTTTCCCAGGCTGGTCGAGTGTGCCGTCCCCATGACGGCGTCCGACAACCCGGACTTCCACTACAAGCTGGGTGTCGACCTGTTCGTGGCGGGCGTGCAGGCGCTGGCGGCAGCCGGAACCTGACCTCGCGGGGCAGCGAGATTACTAGGCCCGGCGAGTCAGATGCCGACATATCGACTAGATCGGCGTCTCGGCCGCGCGCTTGTGGCCCACAGCCTTGGCTTACCGTTGCGCCGATCTCGGCAGCCGCAGCCTGCCGCATCGTGATACGGGTCACTTGCACCACTTCCCCGGCTCTATGTGGCTAAAGGGTGTTGTGCTGCTCTTACCCTGGTCTGAAGGTGGTCACAGAGCCGGGCTTCGGGGCCCCGGCACGTAAGCCCGAGATAGGGCCCGGCCTGGCGGTGGAGGGTGGATGCGGCTGCGCTTGCGGCGTGCTGCCCTCGTGCTCGCCGCCGCCCTGGCGGTCATCGGCATAGGTATGACGGACGGCCCGTCAGTCAGTCCGGTCCAGGCACAGAGCGCCCGGTACGGCCAGGCGTCGACGGTCGGCGCGCTGTTCACGCTTACCCGGGCTGGCCATCTGGGGAAGCACTTCTGCACCGCGAGCGTGGTCGACAGCCCGGACGGCGACCTGGTCGTCACGGCCGCCCATTGCATGAACGGCCGTACACCGGGCGAGGTGGCGTTCGTTCCCGGATACTCGCATGGCCTGGAGCCGTTCGGTGCCTGGACGGTGAGCCGGATCATTGAAGATCAGTCATGGGTCTCATCCGCTGATCCCGATGACGACTTCGCCTTCCTGGTGGTGCATCAGAGCGGAGCTCGCGGCGGCATCCAGAAGCTCACCGGCGGCGAGGCCGTCGGCATCAACGTGCCGGCCGGCC
>DATMMA010000368.1:0-8659 GCA_035570295.1 Streptosporangiaceae bacterium | reverse complement strand
GTTCCGCCCTTGCCCGCGGCGTCGCGGCCTTCGAAGACGATGACCAGGCGGCCACCAGCCGCCTTGATGTGCCGCTGCAGCTTGAGCAGCTCGATCTGCAGACGGCTCTTCTCCTTGTCGTACTTCCCCCGCGACAGGCGTTCGTCGTACGGGAAGTCCTGCCGCCAGGTCTCCGCGACCCTGCCGTCCCGCTGCACGAGGACCGGGCCGTTCTTGCCCTGCCTGATCCGCAATCCGAGCTGGGCCGCCAGATCATCGAGCAACTCGCCGACGCGCATGTCCTCCCGCTTGCCCGGGGCGGGATCGGCAGCCGGCCGGGTGGCCAGCGTCGTCACTGGTTCGGGTGCCGACGGGCCCGGGCATCCTTGACCGCGGCTGTGGCCTTGCCGGATGCGTCGCGGAGTTTGCCGGCCAGCTGGCTAGAGGTGGCCTTGCCGGACAGGTCGCGGATCCTGCTAGTCATCTCGCTGGCTTGCTGACCCGCGCGCTGCCTGGCGTTACCGTCCGCGTACCGAGCCTTGGCCTGCTCGTAAACACTGGCCGCCTTGTCCTTGACCTTCGCGACAACACTCACCGCTACCTCCGTTCCTGCGAACGCCGCCACGGCGCGGCAGCCGCCCTGAACGTCCTCGCGTAGATACCCTCGCCCGTGGGCCGCACACCGCTGGGGCCATCGGGCATTCCTGGCCCCGGGCCGACAGGCCCGGCTCGCGCATCGCTGCCTCTGGTCCTGAACGTTTTTGGGGCGAGTTGGCAATCTCAGGGTGGAAGGCAAGGCAGGCAAGGCAGGCGGAGCGGCCGAGCCCGGCAGCAGGGCGTGCGGAGGTGGGGTGATCGAGGCCAATCCGTGACCATTTTTTCCGCAACCAAACGTCAGGCTCAGTCGTCTTTATATCCGGACAAGTCTTTTTTGGGCAGTGTCCGTTTTTGCCGTGCCAGCGGTTCCTGGCAGGCGCAAACGTACTAACGAGGGGTGATGATGAGGCACTCAGTTCGGCGCTGGATGTTCTGCACGGGGGCAGTGGCGGCGGTGGGGGTATCGGCGTGCGCGCAGATCGGCACGGCCAGCGCAGCCAAGATCACCACGGCAGCGCACCAGGTCACGGCCGCACCGGCAGCGCACCAGGTCAATGCCGCGGCGGCCGCTTACGTCCCGCCTAAGCGCAACTTCGACTTCGGTGCCCACGGCGCGGCGGTGCGGAGCGTGCAGCGGCGGCTGAACCAGTTGCACTATTACGCCGGGAAAGTCGACGGCCAGTACGGCCAGAACACGGCGGAAGCGGTCTGGGCGTTCAAGGAGGCCCAGGGCCTGCCGATGAACGCGGCAACCAACACGCTGGTCACCTGGAAGTTCCGGCACGACCTCATCCACCCGCGGATGCCCAAGGTGCTGGTTCGCAAGGGCGGCGCTAACCGGATCGAGATCAACCAGAACGACGAACTGCTCGTCCTGTACCGCGACAACAAGGTGCGGCTGATCCTGCACGTGTCCTCTGGCGGCGGTTACACATATCCCTGCGCCGGCGATCCGTCGGCGACCTGCGGTCCGGCCATCACCCCGGATGGTAACTACAAGGCGCTCTCGTTCTATCACGGATGGGAAACGGTGCCGCTCGGCAAAATGTACAACCCGGTGTTCTTCATCGGCACCGCCTACGCGATCCACGGCGACATCCCGGTGCCCTGGTACCCGGCCTCGCACGGCTGCGTCCGGATCTGGATGGACGCAGCGGCGTGGTTCCACAAGGACGTCACCATCGGGGGGAAGCACGCCACCCGGATCTACGTCCGCGGCAAGGCTCCTTACTACCTCTAGCCCGGCACTAGCTCGGCTGATCACAGTGGTAACGCGATAAGCCGAAATCGTGAACCTGCCCGCCCCGGCCCGGCCGGGGCGGGCAGGTTTTGGTCCGCGGGGGCTATAAGCTACGCCGCAGCACGAAATGCGTTCAGATCGGAGTAAGCCATGATGCGCCGGGTCGGTTTCGTCGCGCTGGCGGCCACCGCGGCCGCCGGCCTGGCGGCTTGCGGAAGCACTGCGGCGCCAAACGCCAGCGGTACTACGAATCCAGCAGCCTGCAGCTACGCCGCCATCCAGACGGTGCTCTATCAGAAGGGCGCGCTGACGGTCGCTACCGACAAGCCCGCCTACCCGCCATGGTTCGAGGGCAACAACCCGGACAACGGTAAGGGTTATGAGAGCGCGGTGGCCTATGCCATCGCCAAGGAACTCGGCTTCAAGGCCGGCCAGGTCCACTGGGCCTACGAACCGTTCGACGCCTCATATGCGCCAGGGCCGAAGAAGTTTGACTTCGACGTCAACGAGATCTCCTACACCGCCCAGCGGGCCACAGCGGTGTCCTTCTCTAACAGCTACTACGACGTGCAGCAGGCAGTTATCGTCCTGAAGGGCTCGCCGATCGCGACCAAGCACTCGCCTGCGCAGCTGAAGTCGTATGTCTATGGTGACCAGATCGGCACGACGAGCCTTGCCTTCATCACTGGCAGCATCCAGCCCACGGCGCAGCCGAAGGTGTTCTCGACGCTGAACGACGTCAAGCAGGCTCTGCAGACGCACCAGATCTCTGCGTTCGTGACCGACACCCCGACAGCCCAGTACATCTCTTCCTCCGAGATCCCCGGGTCGGAGATGGTGGCCCAGTTCCCGAGCACCGGCGAGCACTACGGCCTGCTGTTCAGCAAGGGAAACCCGCTGGTCGGCTGCGTCAACAAGGCGATCGCGAAGCTCAAGGCCAACGGGACGCTGGCTGCGCTGCAGAAGAAGTACCTGCAGATCTACCTGACCGTGCCAACCATCAAGCCGTAAGCGTCAGCGACTGACCCCAACTTGGAGCGATGAGCAAAAACCAACCCGGCGACGATTCTGCCGCGCTCTTCCACGGCAGCGACGAGCCGCTTGGTCCGCCTGGCCCGCTGACGGCAGCCCTGAGCGCGGGAGCGCCGATGGCTGGCTCGTTCGGGACTGCCGGACGAGGGCCGCGGCTGCTGTCGGGTGGCGGCCGGCGGGCGACGGCGATCTCGACGCTGAGCACGCTGGTCGTGCTCGCGGCGCTGGTGGCGATCTTCCTGGCAGCACCGGGCAGCAGCCAGGTCAGGCACACGTTCTTCGACCCGCATGACATGTGGCAGTCATTCATCGGCAACCCGAAACAGGGCTACTACTCGGTCGGCGAAGCCGTCTGGCTCAACATCAGGATGTTCCTGGCCGCCGAGGTGCTGATCCTGGTGCTGGCGCTGGTGATCGCCCTGATCAGGCAGTCCACCTCGGCGGTGCTGTTCCCGCTCCGGGTTCTAGCCATGATCTACGTGGACTTCTTCCGTGGCGTGCCGCTGCTGCTCGTGGTCTACGCGATCGGGTTCGGCCTGCCGGCACTGCGGCTGTCTTTCGTTTCTTATCAGTCCTATGCGGTCTACGGCGTGCTAGCGCTCACGCTGTCCTACTCCGCTTACGTAAGCGAGGTCTACCGGGCCGGCCTCAACTCCGTGCATCAGAGCCAGGTGGCTGCGGCCCGGTCACTCGGCCTGACGCAGGGCACGGCACTGCGCTACGTCATCCTGCCCCAGGCGATCCGCAACATCGTCCCGCCACTGCTGAACGACTTCATCAGCTTGCAGAAGGACACAGCGCTGGTCGGCGTGCTCGGCGCGATCGAGGCCAACCAGGCAGCTCAGATCTATGGGAGCACCGTCTTCAACTACTCCAGCCTTACTGTGGCCGCGATCTTGTTCCTGATCCTGACGATTCCGCTGGCCAGGTTTACCGATCGGTTGATCGACCGGGACCGGCGGCGCCGGCTTGCCGGAGCCGTCAGATGACCGCGGCCGGACAGCGTTCGCCGGAGTTGCGGCCGGGACCGGCCGAGCCGGCCATTGCGGTCGACGGCGTGGACAAGTCTTTCGGGCCGAATCAGGTGCTCAGCGGCATTAGCCTGTCGGTCGCCACGCACGAGGTGATCTGCCTCATCGGGGCTTCGGGCTCGGGCAAATCCACGTTGCTGCGATGCATCAACTTGCTGGAGCCGATCGACGCGGGCCGCATACTGCTGCTCGGCCAGGACGTCACCGGACCGGGAGTAGACGCCAACGTGGTCCGCCGGCACGTCGGCATCGTGTTCCAGTCCTACAACCTGTTCCCGCACATGACTGTGCTGCGGAACGTGACGCTGGGGCCGATGAAGGCGCTACGGATGCCCAAAGCACAGGCTGAGGAAGCGGCAGCTGACCTGCTGGCCAGGTTCGGGCTGGCGGACAAGAGGTCGGAGTATCCGGACCGCCTGTCGGGTGGGCAGCAGCAACGGGTCGCGATCGTCCGGGCCCTGGCGATGCAGCCGCAGGTCATGCTCCTGGACGAGGTGACCAGCGCGCTGGATCCCGAACTCGTCGCCGAGGTGCTCGACGTGATCAGGGAGCTGGCGGACGGCGGGATGACCATGCTGATCGCAACGCACGAGATGGGCTTTGCCAGGGACATCGCCAGCCGGATTTGCTTCCTCGAAGAGGGCCGGATTATCGAGGACGCGCCACCAGCCGAGCTGTTCACGGACCCGAGGGACGACCGGACCCGCCGCTTCCTGCGCAGGATCGTCGACGCCGGGCGCCTGTAATGAGCCAGCTAACAGCGCTTAGCCGGACCGGTCTTCGCCCGCCGCCAGCGAGCAGCTAAGCACCGGTCCGTCGTCGGGATGCCCCAGCCGGACCGAGCAGATTGCGGTAATGGCGACCCGCCGGACGCGCTGGCGATTCACGAACGTTCCGTTCGTACTTCCGGCATCGTGCAGCAGCCAACTGCCGGCCTGTTCTTCGACAATGGCGTGCTGCCAGGAAACGCGCGGATCAGTCAGCACCAGGTCAGCCTGCGGGTCGCGGCCGATACGGTAAGCCGCGCCCGCCGGTAGCAGCCGGTCGATGCCCTGGCACTGAATACGCAGCGGCTGGCCCGGCGACGGTGCGGCACGCCTGCCGCGAGCGAGGCCTGGGCTGCCTGCCCCGGCGCTGGTAGGCTCAGTGCTCATCGTCCGCCAGCGCCTGCGGTTCGGTGGTCATCTGCCAACTGTAGATCGGCAGGCCCAATGACAGGATAAGACCGCCGGCTATTCGTCGCAGTACGGCAAAATGCCCTTTGACTGTTGCCATGAAGCCAGCTAAAAAGCTGTTCATTCTCAGGGTGAGAAGCCCTTTTCCTGCCGATGGTTAAATTGCGCCAGCCTAGGCTGGAGGATTGGTGAGCGACCAGGTCCCGGAGCGCTTCAGGACGGGCTCGCTGATAGCCGGTTATCGCCTGGAAGAACGGATCGGCGAGGGCGGCATGGCCGCGGTCTTCCGGGCCTACGACGGCCGGCTCGGCCGCTACGTCGCGCTCAAGATCCTTGCGCCAGGGCTGGCTGTTGACGAAACCTTCAGGCAGCGGTTCGTCCAGGAGTCACGGGCCGCCGCCGCAGTCGATGATCCGCACATCATCCCTGTGTTCGAGGCGGGCGAGTCGGACGGAGTGCTCTTCCTCGCGATGCGGTATGTGCGGGGCGGGGACGTCCGGTCGCTGATCGAGCGGTCCGGGCCGCTGCCGGCCCCAAGGGTCACGGAGATCGTCGCGCAGGCGGCATCCGCGCTCGATGCCGCGCACGCCCGCGGCCTGGTGCACCGCGACGTGAAGCCGGCCAACATGCTGCTCGAATCATCGGGTGCGGTTGCCGACCGCTCCGACCACGTGTACCTGTCCGACTTCGGGCTGAGCAAAGGCGCGCTCGCAGCCACTGGCCTCACCCCCACCGGGCAGTTCCTCGGCACTCTTGACTACGCCGCGCCGGAGCAGATCGAAGGGCGTCCGCTGGACGGCCGGTCTGATGAGTACTCGCTGGCGTGCTCTGCGTTCGAGATGTTGTGCGGGGAGCCGCCGTTCCGGCACCAACAGGGCGTTTCGGTCATGTATGCGCACCTGTCCGAGCCGCCGCCGCTCGTCAGGACCCGGCGGCCCGATCTCCCGGCCGCGGTAGATGAGGTGCTGGCGAGAGGGATGGCAAAGGCACCCGGTGACCGTTATGCCAGCTGCCGCGAGTTCGCGGCGGCTTTGGGCTTTGCGCTCGGTGCCGGTGCCGGTGCCGGCAGGGCGGATGCGCGCCCTGCCGGTCACCCGATTACCGAGGTCGCCGTGCCGGTGCCGGGCAGCCCGGCCGGGCAGCCGGGCCAGCAGGGTTACGGGTGGCCCCGAGCGGAAACCCAGGCCTCGGGGGCGCCTGCTCTAACCCAGGCAGGCCTGACTGATCGGGCCACTGGTCGCGGGCCGGAGGGCCGCGCTGACGGCCCGGCGGCAGCAAGGCAGCCAGAGAAGGGGTCGCCAGCAGACGCGACCCGGCCTGCCGCCCAGCCTGGCAGCGTGCGGCGGCCGTGGTGGCGCTCACCCGCGCCGCTAGCCGGAGTCTGCGCTGCGGTCCTGGTAGTGGCCGCGACCGGGTTACTGCTGGCTGGCGGCGGTCACGCCGGAGGGTCTAGCGAATCGCCTCCGACCACCGCTGCGCCTACCTTGCCGGGCTGCACCACAGCCACTGCCAAGGCCGCGAGCCTGACCAGCGTGTCGACAGCGATCACCGCGCTGGCGGGCGGCCCGTTTGGCATCGCCGTCACCGCATCTGGCGGGTACTCGTTCGCCACCACCGGGAATTCCGTGACGGTGCTGCGTAACTCTGCGGGACTGGCTCCGGCGGTCCTCAGGACTATCGGCGTGCACGGCGCGAGCAAAGGTATCGCCATCACCCCGGACGGACGTTTCGCTATCGCTGCAGCGGGCAGTGGTGCGGCGGTCATCAGTGTCGCTGCTGCCGAGAACGGCCTGCCAGACCCGGTTGCAGGGTTGCTGACGAGCCCGAATGGTTCTGGCGCGGTCGAAGTGCTGATCTCGCCAGACGGCCGGTTCGTATTCGTAACATTGCAGAACAGCGCCGAGATGGCGGTCTTCAATCTCGCGGCGGCACTCACGCGTGGTTTCGGCTCGTCGGATTTCGTTGGCTACGTTGCGCTGGCGGCACAGCCGGTGGGCATGAGAACTGACGGCACCTGGCTTTACGTGGTCAGTCTGGCCGGAGAGCTTGCCGTGCTGAACCTGAGCAGGGCCGAGACGGACCCGGCCGGCTCGGTTGTCAGAACAGTGCGGGCCGGCTGCGGTTCCGCCCGCGTCCTGGTGTCCGGGAACGGCAAGGTCGTCTGGGTTACGGCTCGGCAAAGTGACGCGTTGCTCGGGTTCAGCGCCCTGGAGTTGCGGACGGATCCGTCACACGCGCTGATCGCAAGGGTCATGGTGGGCGAAAGGCCACTGGGAGAGACACTGATTGATCACGGCACCCGGATTCTGGTTGCTGACAGCAACCTGAACCACCTGGCGGGTGCGCATTCGAATCTTGCCGTCGTGAGCACGGCTAGAGCATTGGGCGGTAAGCCAGCCTTGCTCGGTTACCTGCCGGTCGGCCCGGTGCCCCGGCAGTTCGCGGTCGAGCCAGGCGGCCGGGTCGTGCTAGTAACGGTACAAGGCGCTGACCGGCTGGAAGCAGTCAAGATCGGCGGCTTGCCATGACGGATGGTGCCGTAACATCGGGCCGATGGGAGACCTGCCATGACAGCCGCACCCGCACGCGTCATGCGCGGGCCTAGGCCCCGCCGCCGCGCGCGGCGGTACGTCATCGCGCTCGTGATCATCGTCGTAGTGCTGGTGGTACTCGACTTCGCAGCGAGGGTCGCGGCTGAGAACGTGATGGCAAGCAAGATCGAGCAGCAGGGCCTGCAGCACAAGCCGAGCGTTACTATCGACGGCTTCCCGTTCCTGACCCAGGTCGCGAGCAGAAACTTCCAGCAGATCCACCTCTCCGACGCCGATCAGACCGAGGGTCCGGTCACCGTCACCAGCATCAACGCCACGGCGCATAACGTCAGTCTCAACTCCTACGCGTTCTCTAGCGGCACGATCGGCTCGCTGTCCGGCACGGCGGTGATTAGCTTCAGCTCGCTCGGCAACACGCTGACGCAGCAGGTCGGGCCGCTCGGGTCGCTGCTGAATGGCGCCGGACTGGACCTCGGGGCGGCAGGGCCGAATGAGGTCAAGGCAACCTTGAACCTGGTTGTCACGTCTGGCTCAGCCACCTGGCGGGTGACCTGGCTGAGCGGCAACCGGTTGAATATCCGCCTGGTGGGCAGCGACGGCTTGCCGTCGTCGCTGCTCGGATCGATCCAGGACATCACCGTGCAAGTTCCAAAGCTGCCGCTCGGCCTGACCATCGACAGCGTCCAGGTCACCCCGGCGGGAGTCGTCGGGCGAGTGAGCGGCAGCAATGTTCCGTTCGGCAGCTGACCGCTTGTCAGCCGATTCGAATGTGCTTGATCGTTACCCGGGCCTGGCTGGCGCGTGCGCGCAGGGCGTTCTGGGTGTCCGGGGTGAGGGTGAGCCCGGCTGAGGCGCCAACCCGGTCGGCGGCCTGGGCGATGGTGAGGCGTCTTCCCGCCGCCGAACGCCCGTTGATCCACAAAAGCATGACCAGCACCCCGACGCCCGCTAGCTGGCCGTGACCTTGATCCTGGCCGAGCTGCAGTCGTAGTGCGTCGCGTTCCCTGGGTAAAAGGCGGACCAGGTCGCGCTGAAAGTGTCCCGGAACGTCGC
>DATMMA010000367.1:0-3200 GCA_035570295.1 Streptosporangiaceae bacterium | reverse complement strand
ATAAAGCTGTACTTGGGTGAGAAATCTATAGCCATTCCGGGCGAGGCAGGCAACGTAAGTCGGGCGCCACGACCCCCTGCCAGTGAGGATGAACGAACGTGATCGAGCAGCGAACGGCCCATACGGCTGAGCTTGACGGCGATACGAAGACAGCCATGCGTGCCCTGATGGACGCCTCGTTTGATGCCTTCTCGGACGACGCATTCGAGAACACCCTCGGCGGCATGCACTCGCTTGTGTTCGAGGACGGAGAGCTGATCGGGCACGCGAGTGTCGTCCAGCGGCGCCTGCTAAACGGCGGCCAGGCACTACGGACCGGATACATCGAAGGCGTCGCGGTGCGCTCAGACCGCCGCCGCCGCGGGCATGGCGACGCAATGATGGCGGCACTAGAGCGCATCGTCAGGTCGGGCTACCAGCTTGGCGCGCTCGGCGCCAGCCCGGCTGGCGCCCGCCTCTACACCTCGCGAGGCTGGCAGCTCTGGCGCGGGCAGTCGTCGGTGCTATCGCCTGACGGAATCCGCCGTACGCCGGACGTAGATGGCGCCCTCTACGTACTTCCGACGTCCATTCCTGTCGACGTGACCGGCGAACTGACCTGCGACTGGCGACACGGCTCCGTGTGGTAGCGGGAAGATCAGGCGTCGTAGTCGACCGTGAGTTCCTCGGACACCGGCAGCGACTGGCAGGTCAGCACGAAACCCGCGTCAAGCTCCGATTGCTCCAGCGCGAAGTTGCGCCGCATCCGCACTTCGCCGGAGACAAGACGGGCCCGGCAAGTGCCGCACACCCCGCCCTTGCACGCGAACGGCAGGTCCGGCCGGGCGAGCTGCGCGCCGTCAAGCACCGGCATGTCCGCCGGGATCGTCGCAGTAGTCCGCCGCCCGTCCAGCACGATCGTGACCTCGCAGCCGCCGGTGAGCGGCTTCTCCTCGTGGTGCTCTTGCTCGGGCGGCACGTCCTCCACGTAGAACAGCTCGCGATGCACCCGGCCAGCCGGCACGCCCAGGTCGGCAAGCACTTGCATCGCATCGGTCACCATGCCGTACGGACCGCACAACCACCAGTGATCGGTGCCCGTCACGTCGCAGAGGGCAGGCAGAATTCTCCGCAGCCGGTCAGCGTCCAGCCGCCCGCTGAACAACTCCACCTCTTGCGGCTCGCGAGACAATACATGCACGAGCTGGAGCCGGTCAGGATAGGAGTCCTTCAGGTCGGCGATCTCGTCGGCGAACATCACCGACTCCGCCCGCCGGTTCCCGTACAGCAGCGTCGCTTCTGACGCAGATTCAGCGAGCGCCGACGCCGCAACCGACAGCACCGGCGTGATCCCCGAACCAGCCGCGATCAGCACATGCCGGCCGGGGCTGGTGAGGTCAGCGGTAAAGGACCCGGATGGCGGCTGGACCTCGATCCGGTCACCTGGCCGGACCTCGTTGACCAGCCAGCCAGACAACGCGCCGCCCGGTACCTCGCGCACGCCAATGCGCAGCGGCTGGCCGGCGGGCGCGCAGATCGAATACGACCGCCGCTCGTCGGTCCCGTTCACGACCCGCCGCAGCGTGAGCGACTGACCGGGCTGGAATGCGAAGTCGCTCGCCAGATCGCCCGGCACGTCAAACGTGACCGCAGCCGCGTCATCGCATAGCCGGTCCACCCGCGCAACCGTCAGCTCGTGAAATTGCCGCCGCCCGGCCCGGCTTACCTCCGGGGCGATCGCAGCCACGTCAGATTTCCTTCACGTGCTCGAACGGCTCCGCGCAGGCCCGGCACCGGTACAAATCCTTGCAGGCGGTCCCGCTGAACGCGGCCGTTCGCACGGTATCGGCCGATCCGCAGACCGGGCAGTCGACCCGCGGACCGCGTGCGAACAACGTCAGCGGTATAACCCCTCCGCTGGATTCAGACCGGGAACGGGGTGGTGCGATGCCAGCCTCAGCCAGCTTGCGGCGGCCTTCGGGGCTGATGAAGTCGCTTGTCCAGGGCGGGCTGAGCACCGTCCGCACCTCGACATCGGCGAAGCCCGCCGCACCGAGCCGGCTCGCCACCTCCGCACGGATCTCCGCGATCGCGGGACAGCCCGAGTATGTGGGCGTCAGCGAGACCACGACGCGCGTTCCTGTCACCGCGACGTCGCGAAGGATGCCCAGGTCAGCGAGCGTCAGCATGGGCAGCTCGGGGTCGGGTACTGACTGCGCGACCTGCCGTGCCCGTACCAGCATTGCCCGGTCCAGTGTCTTCACCATGTCGCCCCCGGCATCACGCGGGCAACGCTCTGCAGCTCGGCCAGCAGATAGCCCATTTCCTCGGTGTGCACGCCGTCCCGGCCGGCCTGCCCGGACACTCCGGCGAGCCCGGCTACCTCCGGCCATTCCAGCCCGGCCTCGGCCAGTACTTCAGCGAGCACCGCGTCAAACTCGGGCCTGAGCTGCGCAGGATTGACCGCCACTCCGGCGAGCCGTTCCTCCACTGCTGACGGCGCGAATAGCTCAGCCACCAGGGGCGCGACTGTCACCAAGCCGGCTTCCATCCGCTGCCGGGAGTAACCGGTGCCGTCGCCGAGCCGGATCACCCACTGTGCCGCATAGTCCCGGTGGTAGGCGATCTCCTTAACTCCTTGCGCCGCGACCGCTGCAAGCACCGGGTCGGCCGAGCCCTGCAGCCGGACTAGCAGGGCAAGCCGCCACGTGCTGAAAACCAGCAGCCGGGCCACCAGGCCGGCGAAGTCGCCATCGGCGACCTCCGCTATCCGGACGTTGCGGAACTCGCGCTCAGTCCGGCCAAAGGCATAGTCGTCCTCAGTCCGCTTCGAGCCATCTGCCGTTCCCGCCCTGGTAAGCAGCAATCGCGCCTGGCCGAGGAGGTCGAGCGCGATGTTCGCCAGCGCGGTCTCTTCCTCCAGTTCCGGCGCTCTGGCCAGCCACTGCTGCAGCCGGTGCGACATGATCAGTGCATCGTCGCCGAGCATCAGGCAGTACTTAGCCAGGTCGGCGCCATCCACGCCGGCCGGGACTCTAGTGTCGACCCCGGCTAGCGGGTCGGTGAACCCAGTGCCGAACGCCCAGCGGTGGCCGCTGTCGCTTTCCTCGCTGATCGCCTCGTAGGCATTGTCGAACCCCATAGCTAGCCCTCAGATGTGCGGAACGGAGTCAGGGATCTCGTAGAACGTCGGGTGCCGGTAGACCTTGTCACCGCTCGGC
>DATMMA010000366.1:0-3467 GCA_035570295.1 Streptosporangiaceae bacterium | reverse complement strand
TCATGATCTTGTCGTTCGTGGTGCCGGAGCTTATTTTCGGCGTGGCCATGTTCTTCGTCTTCACCAGGATGCCGGGTCTGCGCACGGTCGGTCTCGGTAACTGGGCGGAGATACTCGGCCTCGTGACCTGGAACGTCAGCTGGCCCGCGATCATCGTGCAGGCCAGGCTGGTGACCATCGGCAGACAGTACGAGGAAGCCTCTGCCGATCTCGGCTGCACCCAGTTGCAGACCGTGCGCCGGGTCATGCTGCCGCTGCTGATGCCTGCCATCTTCGCCAGCGCGATCCTCGTCTTCTCCGGCGTCATCGACGACTTCGTGATCGTAGACCTGCTGTCGTCCAACGCGAGCAACACACCGATGTCGGTGATCATCTACTCGACGCAGCACGGCGGTAACGGCGGCCCGGCGCTCAATGCGCTCGCCACGGTCATGCTGGTGCTGTCGTTCCTGGTGGCGGGCCTCGGATACCTCGGCTACCGGATCATGACCAGGGGACAGCGAATCGACGGTCAGCAAGCACTGACCGCGATCACCGGCACGGAGTGACGCTAGCCGTCTCGGCGCGCTGCGCCGTCGCGATGATGTTGCGAAGCATCCCGCCGAACACGACGCCGTGGAACGGCGCGACTGACAGCCAGTAGGCGTGCCCTGCAAGTCCGCGCGGCTGGAAGATAGCGCGCTGTGTGTAGGTCGTCTGGCCACGAGCATCGCGGCCGGCCATCAGCTCGAGCCAGGCCAGGCCGGGTAGCTTCATCTCGGCGCGCAGCCGCAGCAGCGACCCTGGCCTTATTGCCTCCACCCGCCAGAAGTCGAGCGCATCTCCGACGACAAGACGAACCGGGTCGCGGCGTCCGCGCCGCACGCCGACCCCCCCGGCTAGCCGGTCAACTAGCCCGCGCACGGCCCACGCAGCAGGGAAGGAATACCAGCCGGTCTCGCCCCCGATCCCTTCTATCACTCGCCACAGCGCCGCTTGTGATGACCGCACTGTCCCGCTGCGCTCGTCGACGTAGAGAGAGCCGCCAGCCCAGTCCGGGTCGGTCGGCAACGGATCGCTGGGCGCCCCGACCGCGCCAGCCGATGACCAGCGGGTGGAGACATCGCCCGCCTGGGTGTGCCGCAACGCGAGCGCCATGGCACGATCGACCGGCAGGAGCCCGTCCTTCGGGTCCGCAACATACCGGGCGATGTCGTGCTCGGCGCAGACGACTTCATTCCTGAGGGATTCGACCAGCGGCCTGGCGATGCCGGGCGGCACCGGGGTTACCAGGCCAACCCACAGCGAGGAAAGCCGCGGCGTCAGCAATGGCACTGGAATCTGCACACGCGGATGCAGGCCCGCAACGTGCCCATACCCGCGCATCATCTCGGCGTATGTCAAGACATCCGGCCCGCCGATGTCGAATTTCCGGCTCACGCCGGGGAGCGTGGCGCAACCGACGAGATACTGCAGCACATCCCGGACGGCAATCGGCTGGATGCGTGTCTTGACCCACTTCGGAGTGACCATGACGGGCAAGCGCTCGGTCAGGTAACGAAGCATCTCGAACGACGCACTTCCGCTGCCGATGATTACTGCGGCTTGCAGTACGAGCGTTGGCACTCCGCTGGCCAGCAGAATGTCCCCGACTTCGCCGCGAGAGCGCAGGTGCGGCGACAACATGCCAGGGTCGCCCGACGCTATGCCGCCCAGGTAGACGATGCGTTGCAGGCCGGCGGCTGCGGCCGCCTCCGCGAAGATCCGCGCCGCGGCACGGTCGCGCTGCTCGAACGACGGTCCGCTGCCAAGTGAATGGATGAGGTAATACGCCACGTCGACGTCGTCCATGGCGCGCGCGACCGCAGCCGGATCTGCTGCGTCAGCTTCCGCGACCTCTACCTGGCCGGACCAGGGGCGGCCGCCGAGCTTGCTTGTATCTCGCGCCATGCACCGGACCGTGTAGCCGCAGTCCAGCAACTCAGGGATCAGCCGACCGCCGATATATCCCGTAGCTCCGGTGACCAGGCAGCGCAGCGGCGGCGCCATGCAGTCGAGTCTTGCACGTGGGAAGCTCGCGGCAGACGGCCGGGCTAGGTGGCTGTGCTAGTTAGCTGGCCGGATCATGGCCAGCGCGTCGACGGCAACCGCGCCGGCCGGGCCGCAGATCAGCGGGTTGATGTCGAGCGCGTCGAGCTGATCACCAAGCTCGACGGCCAGCTCCGACAGGCCGCAGACGGCCTGGATCACGGCACCCAGATCAGCCGGCGGCGCGCCCCGGACGCCTGCCAGCAGCCTGGCAACGCGCAGTCCGCTCACCAGGTCCGCGGCTTGCGCCGGAGCGACAGGCGGCAGCGCCACTGTCCGGTCAGCCAGCAGTTCCACGAGCACCCCGCCGGCGCCGACCACGATCAGCGGGCCGAGTTCCGGGTCGGTCACCACGCCGAGCGCGAGCTCGATCCCGGCCGGAACCGTCTCGCATACCAGGACGCGCGGGCCGAGGCGCGTCGCCATGTCCGTATACGCGGCAGCTAGCTCAGCCGGGTCACTGATACCGAGCAGCACGCCGCCCACGTCGGACTTGTGCAAGATCGCGGGCTCGGCTGTCTTCAGCACGACTGGATAGCCGATCTGCTGCGCCGCCGCGAGCGCCGCTTCGAGGTCACCGGCGGGATGCGAGCGGGCTACCGAGATCCCGTAGTCGGCGAGGACGCTCAGCAGCGCGGCTCCGGTCGCATGCCCGCTCGCCAGCAGCGCGGCCGCTCTTGCCTGCCGGCTACGCGCGCCATGGGAGCCGAGTTGGCGGGCCCCTGACGCCAGTAGATCGGCACCCACACCCCGCTTCCGCGCGTGATCGAGCAGGTGGCGCAGCGCCAGCAGTCCGGACCGAGTGCCTTCGAGGACGGGAATGCCCTGACCGCGTAGCTGACGCGCCAGGTCCGAATCGATCGCGCTGGACAGGTTGCTGAGGACGGCGAGCGGCTTGGCTGTCCGCGCTGCGACATCTGACAACGCCAGCGGATACGAGTCGTCGCCGTCGTACTCGTGTACCAGGTCTACGGCCAGCGCCACCGCTTCGACCGCCGGGTCGTCGGCCAGTGCCAGCATGCAGCCGCCGAACAGGTCCCTGGTGTCAGCACCGGTGCCCCAGACATCCAGCGGATTGGCCGGTACCAGGCCGGGGTCGAGCAGGCTGGCTAGCCGGTCCCGGGTGCCCTGGCCGATCTCAGCGAACGGAACGCCGAGCGACTCCGCGACGTCGACGACATGCGCCCGCTCCAGTCCGGAGTCGTGCACCGTGGCGATTCCGCCATGCGTTGCCGCCACCGCACCGGACCGCCTGGCAGGAACCCGGCGGCCGGATGTGAACAGCTCGAGCGCATCGGTGAACTCAGCCAGGTCACTCACGCGGTGCACTCCGTAGGCGCGCGCCAGCGCCTCCCAGCCGCCGTCAGATCCGGCCAGTGCCCCGGAATGGGCGGCGACCA
>DATMMA010000365.1:0-6140 GCA_035570295.1 Streptosporangiaceae bacterium | reverse complement strand
GATAAGCGATTCGCACCAGCCGGGGCGGATGCACCGAACCCTGGCCCACGCCAGTGAGTCCGCCGTATCCGCCGTCGGCCAGGGCCCGGTCGTCGAGTATCTCGATCGTCAGCCCGGCGCTGTCAGCCACCCGGGCAGCCTCGGCCGCAAAAGTCTCCGGGTACAGCTGCGATGGGCTGGTGTTAACAAGATCACGGACTAGAGCCATGCCGTCCGCCAGCGCTTGCGCGCGCCTGGCCGCATCGTCCGCGCCGGCAACTGCGCTGAGTACGGTCAGCGACGGCGAGTTCGTGGTTGCCGCGCCATTCGCGGCGGTAGTGCGGTAGCGGGTGAAGCTATAGCGCCCGAGCAGCGCGCCGAGCGCAACGGCTTCGGTCTCCGCCGCGTCTCCGGCTGGCAGCGACAAGGCAATTGACTGAGTCTTGCCACCGGTGAGTGCCCGGACCGCAGAGCCCGCGGCACGCCGCAGCGACTCGAGCCTGGCGCGTTCCACGCCCTGGTCTTCGGGGCCGAGGCCTGCTGCGACGATGAGCGGCGCCGAGGTACGCCCGGCCGACGGGATCTTGGTTAGCTCGTCCTGCCGCCCGGTGGCACCGAGGGCCGACAGGGTAGCCGCGAGCGTATTGCTGAGCGCGGCGTCGATATCTTCTGATCCGGATGCGGGAACGGGACCGTCCGCGCCCTGCGTCACGCCGATAATGATTGCGTCGGCAGCGGCGCTGCGTGCGTCTTCTTGGGTGATTCTCAGCGGATTCGTCGTCACGGTCTGAGCCTAGTGCCTCCAGGGGCGGTGACAGATCCGGCCGGCGGTCGCCGCCCGTTGCTCTCGTAACGGCTGTCATGCCGCCGACATGACAGCTGTTATGCTGGCTTGGTCATTGTGCCTGAACCGAACAGGGGGCCGCTCGTGGGAGCAAGCGCCGTGGCGTTGTTTATCGCGGTCTTCCTGGCCTGCGTGGTCGAGGCAGTCGAAGCCACCACGATCGTGCTGGCGGCCGGTACGGCTCGCGACTGGCGGTCGGCCGGCGTCGGCACGGGAGCGGCGCTTGCCGTGCTGGCTGTCATAGTGGCCGTCCTAGGTCCAGCGGTGTCGCAGATCCCGTTGCGCGGGCTGCGGGTGGTTGTCGGTGCGTTGCTGCTGGTGTTCGGACTGCAGTGGATACGCAAGGCGATCCTGCGCGCTAGCGGTCACAAGGCTCTGCACGATGAAGAGAAGCTGTACGCCGAGCACACAGCCGAGGCAGCTGCGCAACAGTCCCGGCATTTCGTGCTGGCGCCGGACTGGTACGGCTTCACGCTGGCATTCAAGGGTGTCCTGCTGGAGGGACTTGAGGTCGTCTTCATCGTGCTGACTTTCGGGGCCAATGCCAAGAATGTCGGACTGGCGACGATCGCGGCCGGCTGCGCGGTGGTGCTGGTCGCCGCAGCGGGCTTCGCCATCCGGGCGCCGTTGGCGCGGGTGCCGGAGAACACCATGAAATTCGTGGTCGGGATCATGCTGACCAGCTTCGGCATCTTCTGGGGCGGCGAGGGCGCGGGCGCGCACTGGCCTGGCTCGGATGCGGCGCTGCTCGTGATCATTCCCGCGATCGCGCTGTTCGGGATCGGGCTGACCGTGCTGCTTCGGCGGACCGGCGAGGCGCCGCCGAGCGGCGGGGTAGCGGATCTGCGTGCGCCGGCTGGCCATGGCGCGAACTGAGGACGGTGGGCTGATGTCAAAGCTGCGGGCGTTCGGCGCGTTCTGGTACGACTTCGTCATCGGCGACGACTGGTTGGTGGCGGTCGGCGTCGTCATCGGCCTGGCCGGGACATATGGCCTGAACCAGGCGGGCGTAACGGCCTGGTGGCTGCTGCCGCTACTGCTGGTGATCCTGTTGCCGCTGAGCCTGCAGCGCGCTGTCAGTGCCCCTCTGCTTCCTCGGCGTAGACGCGGGCAGCGTACGCCTCCAGCTTCTCCTCACACTCCGCCAGCGAACTGAGCGCCTGCGCGAGGCCCGCCGCACCGAAGACGTCCCGCTCGCGGACCCGCGCCAGCCAGGTGCGCAGCTTGACGAGGTCGACCTCGTTCTCCTCAAGCTCGGCGTAACTGAAGTGTTTCTCGACGTACTCCTTGTTGACTCCGGCGATGAAGTCAGCGCACTTGTCGACGATCTCTTCGTACTCGTCGTCGCGCGCGGCCTGGAACGCCGCCCGAACGTCCGCCTCACCGGCAAGAACGTCGCAGGAGAGCAGGACTGCTGTGCCCGACATGTCGAGGATCTCGCTGCGCAACTTGCGCAGTGACCGCTCGGCCGCGACGCTGGCAGGCAACGCGGCCGCCGAGTTCTGCAGGTAGATGGCACCAAGGCTCTTGATCCTGCGCCAGACGGTGGCTCGCAGCCTGCTCGGCTCGGACGGTACCCGGTAAATCAGCAGCAGCCACCGGCCCGGCGGCAGGGCCGAGGCTGCTCCAGCGGCAGTTACCGCGCCAGTGCCTGCCGCAGCAGGGTCTGCTGGAACTGGGTCTGATACTTCACGATCCGGCACAAATTCGGCAGGCTCGGACTGATCAGGCGCTGATCTGTCAGGTACGGGCTGCCGGTCCTGCGTCGGCGACGGGTCCCGGTCGGGCGGGCGGGCGCTAGCTGGCACGGCGCCATTCTGCCAGGCGCGGAGTGCGCGAAAGCGCTGTCAGGCTCCCGGCCGGGCGACGGCTGCGAGCAGCGCCGTGCCAAGCCGGCCAGCAAGCAGCCAGCGTCCGGTCCCCGGGCGGGCGCCGCGCGCGGGCTGGTCGATTGCGCCAGCCTTCTGACCGCGCGGATTGTCCCGGATGGGTGCGGTGTCTTCACTCGCCGGGCGGCGGCGGCGGCCGGGCGCCCGCACCGGCCGCGAGCTCTTCCGCGGGCCGCCCAGGATGAGATCGAGTCCTCCTGACGGCTCCCGGCGCCGCGGCCCCGGGCGCGGCCGGGGAGGTGGCCCCCGGCGCTGCCGTGCAGGCGAGCCGTTGCCGCGAGCCCAGGCGAAGGCGAGCGAGCCGCCTACCAGGCCCAGGGCCATGCCGACGAAGAAACCGCCGAGATTGGAGGTTATCCACGAGCCGAGGGCCAGCAGTACCGCCAGAATCGAGTAGAACGTTCGCTGCTCGGGCGTGAACCACAAGAGCAGTCCGCAAAGCAGCAGTACGGCCGGCACCAGGTACCCGGCCAGCCCCTGGATGCCGACGTGGATCACCACCGGGAGCGGTGCTCGCTCGGACAGCAGGATCTCCGCGCCGCCCAGCAGAACGAGCAATCCGCCCCAGAACGGCCTGCTGTGACGCCACCGGTAGAAGGCACCGAAAGCGTCCTGATGGACTTCGTTCACTGGTTCGTTGGCAGCCCCGCGCGCGCCGGCTGTGCCGTCAGCATCCTCGAGCGATCGCGTCACGGCTAGCACGAACCGCCGAAGTGGAGGCCGAATCCGGGCAGTGTGAAGCTCCCGGCCGTGGTGGCATAAGCATGCTCGCGCAGATGATCGATGCTGACCGTGTCAGCCTGCATGGCGAAACCACCCGCCGGGCCGGTGATTCCAGGGACCTCAGTCACCGTGCTGGCGTCCTGCCCGATGTTGATATGGCTGAACGCGGCATTGCCGGAGAGCCGGTTAGCGTCCACTTGGAGGTACGAGCCGGTGGCCGGCGTGCTGCCTCCGCCCGCGGTGATGATCATGGTCACCCCGGCAACCGCCACGCTCAGGCACAGGTGGCTTATGGTCGCAGAACGGATCGCGTCGTCTTCCAGCACGATCTGGTTGTTATTGCCCGGCAGGTCGTTGATGACTGACCTGTCCAGGACGGTCAATTGCTCGAATCCCTGGCCTTTGAGGGAGTTGGCGGTAACCGTGAACGGAGTGCCGGAAATGCTGAAGGAGACCGCCAGGACGCTCGAGGCTGTCAGCGCCACGAGTACGCCGGCAAGCGCCACCGCTGGCACCATAATCACGGCGAAGCGCCGCCAGTTGACGCGCCCAGGTCCGGCATGCGCTGTCTGCCCGGATGCGGACATGCCGCTACCTCCAGCTCGCTAGAGCGCAAAGTGCCTGCTGATCACCGCCAGCGCGCCATCGCACGATACACCGCGTGATACCTACTACACGTACGGCTATCAAAAGTCGCAAGGTGCATCCCCGTAACGTGTGGTCGCCTTGGACGCAGCGCAAACTTTGTGCTACATGGCCTTCCCGCTGCGAGCGTTGCGACACGTCCTGGAGCCGGGCGCCGCGATGGAGCGCAAACTTCTGTTATCCAAACTAGGCCAGACAGCATCGCCTTGACCATCGAACACGTTTGCCATTTGCGGTCAGTCCGGAGCTTCATTCTGGCGGTGCAGTCAGCCAGTTCGCCCGAATGACATACGAAACCGGCCGGCGGGACTCTCGCAAGTCACCGCCGGCCGCCAGCTGGCCTGACCTAAACCGGCCGCGCTCTGCCTGCCCGCGTGCTGTACCACGCGGCTGCCACGGAGCAGAACGTCAGCGACCAGCCTGGGATTGTCGGTCATCGGGACGTGCCCGCAGCCGGGGAGCGGGACCAGCCGGGCCTGCGGGATGCGCTCTTTCGCCAACAGGGCCTGCCGGGGCGGCAGCAGACGATCGTTAGTACCCCACGCGATCGTCACCGGTATCCCGGCCGGCACAGTCCCGGTGAACGGGGTTGCTGCCGCCAAGATCGCGTTGGTGGTGTACCTGGCCGCCAGGAACGCGTCGATGTCGCCGACGGCCTGCTCGGGTCCGACCCGCGACGGCCTGCTGACTATTTCCGCATAGATCATCGCTCGCCCGGCGGTGGTGCGCGCCAGCGCCGGACCGATCGGCTGAACGAGGCGGCCGGCTGCCTGCATGACCTTGGACACCGCGCGCGCGTAAGTCAGCTCCCGGGTGCTTCGCCAGAAGCCGGCCGGCGACAGTGCGATGACGCTGGCAGCGCGCCCGGCCACGGCCGCCTCTAGTGCCAGCCGGCCCCCCAGCGAGCTTCCGGCGAAATGAGCGCGCTGCAGCCCGAGTTCGTCCAGTAGCCCCATGGTCTCGGCGACGAGCGCGTGAGCCACCGACCGTCCGGCAGTTTGCAGGGCTGGGGATTCACCATGACCTGGCA
This sequence comes from Streptosporangiaceae bacterium, assembly GCA_035570295.1. Taxonomy (GTDB): domain Bacteria; phylum Actinomycetota; class Actinomycetes; order Streptosporangiales; family Streptosporangiaceae; genus JAJYUU01. The sequence goes on along the minus strand of DATMMA010000365.1, from coordinate 1,030 downwards.
GGTCGACGATGATCAGATCCCGATAGGGTGCGAGGCGATCCAATACCGCGTCCCAGGCCTGCCGCCGATGCCCGATACCGTGCAACAGGACCAGCGGTGGTCCGGCGCCAAGTCTGTCGTACGCCAGCCCCATGGAAAACGTATGCCCCGCCAGTCGCATGGGCTCACCTCGCCAGCGCCGCCGGTCATCGCGCGCGCCGGTTTTGTCTGCAATGTGGCGAGGAAATTACTGCTTTGCCCTGACTCGTTCCGCGAACTGCGAGCCGCGTGTGCCTGTCAGTTGGGTGCAGCTGTCAGTTCGATGACGGCTGCAGTTCGGCGTAGCTGTCAGGTGGATCTGCGACTCAGTTCGGGGTAGCTGTCAGATCAGCGCGGCTGTCAGATCAGTGTTGGCGTCAGTTTGATGAGGCTGCGCGGCCTGCCGGGCCGGCCGACCCCGGCTCATGGCCGCTGGCCGGCCCGCACGAGGCCATGCTCGTAGGCGTAGACCACCGCCTGCACCCGGTCGCGCAAGTCCAGCTTGGCGAGTACCCGTCCGACATGTGTCTTGACTGTCGCTTCAGACACGAACAGGTGCCGGGCGATCTCGCCGTTGGACAGGCCCTGCGCGACGAGCGCCAGAACCTCACGCTCCCGGTCGGTGAGTTCGGCAAGTTCGCTGGGAGCGGGCTGCTCGCCGCCAGGTAGCAGCGCCGCGAACTGGTCGATGAGCCGCCGCGTCGTGGACGGCGCGACCACCGAGTCGCCTGAGTACACGGCGCGTATCGCGAACAGTAGCTCCTCGGGCGGGACGTCCTTGAGCAGGAATCCGCTGGCTCCGGCCTTCAGGGCGGCGAACGCGTACTCATCCAGATCGAACGTGGTCAGCATCAGGACACGCGGCAGGTCGCCCTCCTGCCGGATCTGCCGGGTCGCGTCGACACCGTCGAGCCTGGGCATCCGGGCGTCCATGATCATCACATCAGCGTGCAGTCGCCGGGCAAGGTCGATCGCAACTGCGCCGTCGGCGGCCTCCCCGACGACCTGCATA
>DATMMA010000364.1:0-30822 GCA_035570295.1 Streptosporangiaceae bacterium | reverse complement strand
CCGGGCACCCAGGCCGAGCGACCTTGCGACCGTCTGCTGCTGATCCTCCAGGGAGGTGCTCGTCAGATGGAGATGCCCCAGGCTCAGGCCGGGTTCCTTCTCCTGAGCTGCAAGGAACCGGATCCGGAACCCCGTGTCATCGCCCGGCACCAGCGCAACGCCGTCGCGGGAGTCGTCGGCCATCTCCCAGCCCAGCACCCCGCTCCAGAAACGCGCGAGACCAAGCGGGTCGCTCGCATCGATACACAGCGCCACCAGCTGACAAGTCATCCGCTCCGCACCCCCCATCTACCCAGTCACAACCGCGCACACGGTACGTCCCCGGCGCTCAAGGGGGAAAGCTATAGCAGGGGTCCTGCCAGGCCAAGCGAATAAGCCATGGCCAAAGCTCGCTCATGAGCGCTGTAGCCGCTTTCGGCGGCGCCGCGAACGACGACCTGCGGCCCGGACCGGCGAGTCTGGGTGCCGCCGCGAAGCCGTCCCAGCGCGCAATGCTGCCAGGCACTCCATCACCGCAGCCGACCCCGTGCCCCGGCGACCTACGCCAGGCACTCGAAGCGATCAACTGCACAGCAGGCTTGCGCACCAGCGTGGCCGGAGTCAGGTCACATGCGCCCGATCACCTCGCCCGCCGAGGTGGCCGACCGCCGAAGGGACCGCTGGCCAGGGGGCGCCTGCAGATCCTGGTGGTCGGCCAGCTCCGCACCGTCACCACAACGAGTTACCAGAACTACAGCGGACTGCAGTTCAGCCACTCCGGCAAGACGGTTACCGCCATCGCACGCGGACACTGGCCAGACCTCCCAGCCTTCGCTGTGGTCACCGACCTGGAGCGATACTTCGCCCGGTAAGAGGCTGCCGTTGACATCCGAGCCGCGCCTTTGATGTTGCCGACGCCAGGGTTGTACCGGGTGGTCGGTGCTGCCTCGTTTTGCGCGATCGTCGGTTCTCGCAGAGTGTGCCCCGAATGTGCCCCGGCGGGCTGCTCTTCGACAGATAGCTGCAGGCCACTGGGCTGGGCGGCGGGCGAGTCAGCCTGTAGGCCGGGTTCTGTGCGCCCGCTCGCGCGGGCCGACGGCCATCCATCTAGGACTGCCGTTGCCGGCAGCCTCTTGCGGTCTACCCGCGAGCATCGGGCGGGCCGCCCTCAGTCGCTCGCGCAGGAAGGCACCGCTACCGGTGCCGCTCCCTCTTGACCTTGCTCCGGGTGGGGTTTACCGAGCCGCTCAGGTCGCCCTGAGCGCTGGTGGTCTCTTACACCGCCGTTTCACCCTTACCCCCGGCGTTGCCGGAGGCGGTTTGTTTTCTGTGGCACTGTCCCGCGGGTCACCCCGGGTCGGCGTTACCGACCACCCTGCCCTGCGGAGCCCGGACCTTCCTCGGTACGCCAGGAAACCTGGCGCAACGCGGCCGCCCGGCCAACTCGTCCGCCGCTGCTACACAGGATATGCCGCGCTGGCGCGCCGGGCCGCGGTAACGGGCGGGCGGCCTGGCATCGTTGCCATTGCCGCCCGCCCTATCGCGAGCCGTGCGCGGCTCAGTGAATGAGGCTGCCTAGCAGGCTGCCGTACTCACCATTGCTGCGCGACTGCGACGGAGCGGACAGGGTCAGCGAAGACCCCGGCCGCATCGTGCTCGCCGCAGGGCGGCTAGCTGGCCGGCTGGCCGGCCGCCGGGACCTGGGCGTGGTCGTCCTGGGCCGCGACGAAGTCGACTTCGGCTTATCCGCCGACTCACCGGATGCAGAGGCCTGCATGGCAGAGCTTCCCATCTCTGCCGAGCCGGACGATCTGGCCGCGCCAGACGTGCCGGTCGACCGAGATGTCCGTGACGCGGTTCGGGAACTCGGCCGCGTGGATGTGGACCTCGGCTTGGCCGCCGGCCTGCGGCCGGCATTCGCCCGCGTGGCAGTTGTCCGCGTGGCCGTCGCGCGCGACGTCGCTGTCGTGCGCCTGGCCGGAGCTGCGGCAGCTGGCTTCGCCGCCGACATCGTCTTGGCTGCGGCTGTCAGGGCCTTTGCCGCCGTCGTCATGGCCTTGGTGGCGGTGTTCATCGCCCGCATGGCCGACGACATCGTCTTGGCTGACGCGTTTGCCTTGGTAGCGGCAGCGGTCATCTTGCTCGCCGCCGAGGTCACCTTGGTAGCTGCGGACGATACTGTCCTCGCAGCGACTGCAGGCGTGGCCGAGGTGCGGCTCGCGGCGGTTCGCCGCGCCGTGGTGGCGCGGCCGGCAGTAGCGCGGGTGCCGGTGGTCCTAGTCCCCGTGCTCCGGCTAGTCGTGCTTCTGCGCGCCGCAGTCGATCGTGCACCGGTGGAGCGTGACGCAGTCGATCGTGATGCTGTCCCGCGAGTCGACCGAGCGGTCGTGCTCCGAGCCGGTGTCCCGGCCGAACCAGCCGCCGTCGTCGCAGCGCCGCTGCGCGAGGACCTAGAGCTTGATGTTGACTGTGGTCGGCTCGCAGTGCCCCTTGACGCACTGCGGCTCACCGACCTGCTGCGAGCGGTGCTCGCCGAACTACGGCGGGTCGCCGCACGGGTCGTGGACTGAACAGGCACTGATCTCCCCCCGTCTAGATCAATTACGAGGAGTGCTATTCCACACACGGAGAGTATTTACACCCAGGATGGCTTGTTCGCTCAGAACAATGAGCGCAAGCGGCCTCAAACCATCCGCTACTCGCGGCTGTCAGCCCCGGTGCAAGTGCGCTGTGTCGTTAAATGACCGTAGCAGGGCCGGCCCGTCTGCGAACCAGGCGGCCTCTGTGAGCGACGCGACATCGAGGTGCATCCGGAACAGCGCGGCGCTCGGCGCGAGCAGCGCCCGGCATACGACCGTCTTGATCGGCGTGACGTGGCTGACCACGACAACCGTCTCACCCTGATGCGCGCCGAGCAGCCGGTCCAGGGCGGCATCCACGCGCTTTGCCACGGCGGTGAAGCTCTCGCCACCCGGTGGCGCAGCATCTGCGTCGGCCATCCAGGCCGCCAGCTCAGCAGGCCACCGAGCCATCACCTCAGCGAAGGTCAAGGTTTCCCAGCCGCCGAAGTCGGTTTCGGCCAGGTCGTCGTCGACGGCTAGCGGTGCGCCGGTCCGCTGAGCGACGGCCTCCGCTGTCTGGCGCGCCCGTCGCAACGGCGAGGTCAGCACCAGGTCAATGGCGCCTCGCTCAGCCAGCGCTGCCGCAGCGGCTGCCGCTTGATCGAGACCGAGCTCTGTGAGCGGGATGTCGCCCCGGCCCGCGAAGCGGCGCTCCGCCGACAGCGGCGTCTGTCCGTGCCGCAACAGCAGGGTTGTCGTCGGCCGACCGTGCGACGGCCGCCAGCCGGTCGCCGACCCGGGCTCAGAGCCCCGAGTCATCGGTCCGGACGAGGATCCGCCGGCATTCCTCGCACCGCAGCACGTCGTCAGCGTCGGCGGCGCGGATGGCGTTCACGTCCACCGTGTTCAGCGTGAGGTGGCAGCCCTGGCACTGACCGCGGCGCAGCGCGGCCGCGCCGACGCCACCGTGCTGAGCCCTCAGCCGTTCGTACAGGTCGATCAGGTCGGTCGGCTCGTCGGCAATCACGGCAGTGCGCCGGTCCGACGCCTTCGTGGTCAGCTCGGCCAGTTCGGCAAGCGCCACATCGCGGCGCGCGGTGGCCGCTGCTTCGTCGGCCCCGATGGCAGATCGCTGCTCCGCGGCCTCCGTGAGCCGGGACTGGGCTGCCTCAAGGCGCTCCATCACGTCGAGCTCGACGTCTTCGAGATCAGACTGGCGCCGCAACAGCGACTCGATCTCCGATTGCAGGTTCTCCAGTTCACGCGGCGAGCTGACCTGTCCTGCGTCCAAACGCGCGCGGTCCCGGCCAATGCGGCTGCGCACCTGCTCCACGTCAGCATCCGCCTTGGCTTGTTCACGTCTCAGGTCGCCCTCGCGCGCCTGGAGAGCCGCCATCTCGTCGCGTAGCTCTCGGTCGCGCTCCTCGAGCCGGCCCAGCTCGGCGTGCTCGGGCAAGCTCCTGCGGCGGTGCTCCAGCCGGCCCAGCTCAGCGTCAAGATCGGCAAGCTCAAGCAGCCGCAGCTGCGCTTCGGGGGATGCTTTCACGGTCGCCACGTTAGCCTGCCGCTCACACAACTGTCGCCCCGGCAGGCCTCAGCTGCCCAGAGCAACCAGGACGACAGGGGCTGACGTCGGCTGCCGTGCTCCGGTGGCTGGTTCTACCGTCATCGCCAGCTTCTCACCAGTGCTGAGGCTGTTCACCACCATCGGGCCTGACATCCCCCTCCTGGCTGGCGGCAGCATGCCGACCGGTGTTGCACCAGTAGGGCTCATCAGCCACAGCTCGTACGCCTGAGCGGCCGGCAGCCTAGTCAGCCCGCTGGCGATGAACACCAGCGCGCCCTCCCCGTGCGACATCACTACGGTCGCTCGGCCCCCGGTAGTGACCTTGGCCGTCAGCGTCGTGGCGTCATGCGCGCCGAGCACCGTGGCGATCGCCGTATCGCGCTGCTCCGCAGCGCTCAGCCTGCCTTGCATCGAACTCAGGTGCAGGCCAAAGACAGTAGCCGTGATCGCGAGCAGCACGACCGCGGTCAGCGCGACCCGGGCTAGCCATGGCCGGGCGCCAGCCCTCGCCGACCGCGACGCGTGCCGCCACTGCCGGCCGGCCAGAAACTGCCGCTTCTGGCTCACCACCAGCGGAGGCTGCTGCCGGGTCCTGGCTGCCGCCTGCATCGTCTGCTCGCGCAGCTCGGGCCGCGGGGAAACAGCGGCAGCCTCGGCAAGCCGCGCAGCCGCCTCGCGCAGCCCGCGCACGTCCGTCCGGCATTGCTCGCAGGTGAGCAGATGCCGTTCGAAGCTGGCCCTGTCGGCGTCCGATACCGCGTCCATGACATATGCCCCGACCAGGGTGTGCAGTCCGGCACCACGAGCCCGCATCACTCCACCCCCAAGCAGTCCCGCAGCCGGATCAGGCCGTCGCGCATGCGCGTCTTGACCGTCCCGACCGCCACGCCGAGCAGTTGCGCCACCTCGCGGTAGCTGTAGCCGCCGTAGTACGCCAGCGTCACCGATTCGCGCTGCAGGTCAGTCAGCCCGTCCAGGCAGTGACGCACCCGCTGGTGTTCCAGGCTGGTCAGGGCGGCATCGCTCACCTCGTCGTAGGCGATCGATGCCGTCGCCGCGCGCAGCTCGCGTTCCGAGGCGCGCTGCTCAGACCTGACCCGGTCCACAGCGCGGCGGTGCGCCACTGTCATGATCCACGCGGCTGCCGACCCGGTAGACGGGTCGAACCTGGCCGCCGTGCGCCAGATCTCGAGCAGGACCTCCTGCATGACTTCCTCGGACTGAGCAGGGTCCCGCAGGACGCGGCGCACGATGCCGAGGACTGCCGGCGCGGCCTGGTCATACACCAGGCGGAATGCGGCATGGTCCCCCTTGGCGACCTCCGCCAGGAGGAGCTCCAGGCCGTCTGGGCGCACCTTGCCGGACGGCCGGCTCTGCGGTGTGCCGTCACCGCGGTCGCTCCCTGCCTTCTCCACACCCCTATATTCGTCGCAGAAGGCCGACCGGCTTGGCCCCGCCGGCCGTCAAGCACCTTTCGCCCCTGGAGCGCCTGGCGTCTGACGATCGAGCACGAACTCGGGGCAATCCGCAGGCGACGCAGAAACGAATAACAACGTGACCTTCAGCCAACAACCACCTCAGCCTGGCCCACCAGGCCGTCCTCCCGCGGCGCAGGCCCCTGGCCTGGGCCGGGCCGCACTGGCGAGCAGCGGCGCTGTCGTCGGCATCGTCACCGCCCTGGTGGCGCTCGGCGCCGCTCAGCTGGTCGCGGCAGTGCTCAGCTCCCCGATCGGCGCACCGGTAGCAGCGGTCGGCGAGCTGTCGATCAACCACGCGCCCGCCGCGGTCAAGAACTTCGCGATCAGGGAATTCGGCTCAAGCGATAAGACCGTGCTGGTCTGGGGAATCCGCGGGGTCCTGATCATATTCGCCGCCGTCATCGGCATTCTCGCCGTCCGCAAGCTCTGGCAGGGCATGGTCGGCCTGGCGGTGTTCGGCGCCATCGGGGTGTACGCGGCGCTCAGTCAGCCCAGATCGACAGCGACGGACGTGCTGCCGTCGCTGATCGGCGCCGTCGTCGCCTCGTTCGCCCTCCACTACTTCGCCAGCCTGGGCACCCGGCTGGCAGCCAATCGTGGCTCGGGCGCCGGCGCGGGCCAGCCCAGGCCGGCCCATCAGGGGTCAGCACAGCCCGGCTGGCTACCGCCGGGCGCAACCCCGCCCGGCCCGCCCCGGCCCGGTTCAGCACAGCCCGATTCAGCACAGCCCGATTCAGCACAGCCCGATTCAGCACAGCCGGGTGCAGCCTGGGCACCTGCAGCGCAGCCCGCTGGGAACCAGCGCGGTGCTACCCGGCCCGGCGCGGCGAACGCGCCGCAACCCGGAGCCGTCTGGCGGCCGATCGGGCCGTTCGGGAGCAGCGCGAGCGACCTGGTCTCAGACCGCCGCAGGTTCCTGTTTGGCAGCGCGGCCGCGGCCGCGGTGTCGCTGATCGCCTATGCGGGCGGCTCCTGGCTGGGCGAGACCAGGAATGTCAGCGCTATCCAGCACGCGCTCAAGCTCCCGGCGCCAGCCAAGCCCGCTCCGCCGCTGCCGCGGGGCACGGACTTGAAGATCCCCGGCCTGAGCAGCTTCATCACGCCCAATAGCAGCTTCTACCGGGTGGACACCGCGATCGTCGTGCCGGAGATCGCGCCAGCCAACTGGCAGCTGCGGATCCACGGCATGGTGCGAAAAGAGCTGATGCTCTCCTTCGAGGACTTGATCAAGCGGCCGCTCATCGAGGACTACGTCACCTTGTGCTGCGTCTCCAACCCGGTCAGCGGGCCGTACATCGGCAACGCCAAGTGGCTCGGCGCGAGCCTGCGCAGCCTGCTCCAGGAGGCCGGCATCAAGGCCGGGGCCGACCAGCTGTTCTGCACCTCTTCCGACGGGTTCAACTCGGGAACGCCGGTCGCGACCGCGATGGACGGGCGCGATGCCATGCTGGCGGTAGCGATGAATGACGCCCCTCTCCCGGTCGAGCACGGCTTCCCGGCCCGGCTGGTGATTCCCGGCCTGTATGGCTACGTGTCGGCCTGCAAGTGGATCGTGGACATCGAAGTCACCACGTACGCGGCGAACGTGTCGTACTGGGCGCAGCGCGGCTGGGACCCGCAGGCGCCGATCAAGACCGAGTCCCGTATCGACGTGCCGACGGGCGCGAACCCGATTAAGGCCGGCCAGCGGGTTTCGATCGCCGGCGTGGCCTGGGCTCAGCACAAGGGCATCGAGGCGGTCGAGGTCCGTGTCGGCGGCGGCTCGTGGAATCAGGCCACGCTCGCAACCGTGCCCGGCATCGACACGTGGCGGCAATGGGTATACGAGTGGGACGCGAGCGTCAGGCCCGGTACCTACCTGATCGAGGCGCGCGCTACCGACAAGACCGGCTACACCCAGACGGCGCTGCAGGAGCCGCCCGAGCCCAATGGCGCATCCGGGTACCCCACCGTCCAGGTCAGCGTGCAGGCCTGAGAGGCAACGCGGAGTAGACGCTTAGCCGAAGGGGCAGTCGCGGCCCTACAGCAGCCGGTCGCGGCCGGAGCCGTACATGTAGGCGCCAAGCCACCGGCCGAGTTCGTCGAAGACGGCCTGCCCGCCCGCCTCGGGCAACTGGACCCACGTCACGTGGCTGCCGAGCGGCGCCATGGCCGCCGGCCGGCGATGCCGCAAGCCCGCGCGCACCGGCCCGGTACGCAGCAGCCCGGTACGCACAGGCCCGCCGCTTACTGCGCTGGTCAGTACCAGCACCGGACAGTCGATGCGCAGGTTCATTACCGGCCGGGCTGGCAGCGCGGGTTCTGACAGGATCAGCGCGTCAGCTCCGCCGCCGGCCAGGACATCGCTGCGCGCGTCGGCCCACAGCGCGACCGCGAGCGCCGCGCGGCCTTGCGCGGCTACGATCACGTGCCCGATCCCGTCCGCGTCGCGCAACTGCGCGCAGGCAGCGTCCAGGTCGGCAAATGCGAATCCGAGCGGCCTGCCAGCGTCCCGCGCGCCCAGTGCCAGCCCGCCCGCCCGGGCCAGGCCGGCCGGCAGAGCCAGACCGCCCGGCAGGACCAGTCCGACTGGCAGGCGCAGCCCAGCGAGGTAGAAGTGGAACGCCCGCTCGGTGAACCAGTCACCCAGTCCGGACGGCACTGCCGGGTCGCCTGTCGCCTGCAGGTGCAGCACAGCCCGGCGGCTCGGCTGCAGCGACCGGCGCCGGAACATGGCCGTCTCTGGCCGACCGGAAGAAGCCCCGCGCGGCGCCGGAACCGGCTCGTACCCCTCGATCACAGCGTGACTGGTGATGCTCACGCGCTCCCCCGTACCCGTCGCTCCCCCGCGGCGGCGCGCCAGCGGCCCCGGCGGCGTGCACGCAACGTCACCAGTCACTCTCTCACCGTTATCAGGGGATGACGTGCCAGACACGCGCTGTCGGGCAAGAACCTGTGTCGCCCGGTGCGGCGCGCCACCGCTATGCCGCCTGACAAGCCGCATTTAAATGGCGGGAACGCGCAGTGCTGTGCCGGTCAGGTTTGCCGGACGTCGGCGTCGGGAATCAATAACCTGAGGCGCTACGCTAAACGGCGACGAGGCCCCTCCATGTATGAGATGGAGGGGCCTCGCGCTGCCTCGCTGCATCGGCGGCCGATTGCTCGGCAACCGCGTGCCGCGTGACGGTTACCCCGCCGCCCTGGCAAGCCGATTGCTCAGATGCCGTGTGCGGCGCGGCGCCACCGGTGTCAGATTCCCGCCATGCGGTCCGGTCGCCCGGTCCGTGCTGCGTTCCCTCGGTTTCCCTCGGGGCGGATCCCGTCTTCAGTGGTGAGAGATTTCTACTGCCAATCGAGTCTGCAGCACAAGGCCTTTCCGCAAGAACTTCAAGATTCTTTAGCCATCCACAGGACATCTGTTGTTTATCCTCTGTCCATGGCTGATTTCCACCGCGCCATGCACAGATCCGTCCACAACTTCTGGGGATAACCCGTTCGCTCACCTGCGACCTGCAGTTCCGGCCGGGATGGTGAGGATCTGCACGCAGGTCGGCGATGCCGCGACCGGTTGCACACGACGGGCAGGTAGGCGGCTACGCCAGCCTTGATTTGTATCACCTGGTTGACACAAACGCGCTTCCTCGCCACACTTGTGTCAGCTGATTGATACAAGGAGGTCTCAGGTGGCTGTCTGGCTTGCCGGCGGGTTCCTAGCTGTGGCCCTTGCCGCAGTTGCTCCTCGCTACTTCTGGGCTAATGCTCGGAGGACGGCTACCGAGGCGGACGTCCCAGTGACGGTCAGCCGCCATATTGCGATCTGGCGCTGGTCGGGGATCGCCGTCGGCGCACTTGCGGCCTTGGCCGCCGCCGTCTCCGGGACGCTCGGCATGGGGCTTATGGTTGCCGCGCCGGTATTCGGCACATCCGTCCTTGCCGGCGTCCTGGCTGGTGAGCTGAGCGTACGCGCGCCGACGGGCCGAACCCGCCGGGCGAGCATTGCCGTCCGGCATGCCAGTGACTACATTCCCCGAGCTCTGGCCTGCTGTGTCGCGACAGCGGCCGCGGGTCTGGGTGCGTTGCTGACTATGACGACATTGATGGGGTCGGGCGACAGCCTAGGCAACGCTGGCCGTGCCCTGATCCGCCAGTGCAGTGCCGGACTGACAGAGGGCCGCGGACCCTGGCTCGGATCGTTTTACAGCGTCCCGGTTGCGATCATGATTTTTATCGGACTCACAGCCGCCGTCTTTGTCATGCGCCAGATTGTGCGCCGTTCTCGTCCTGGTGACCCGGCGGCACTGGCAGCTGCCGACGACATACTCCGCTGCCGCGCGGCGCGCACGGTCACGGGTGCCTGTGGCGTGTTCGTCAGCGTTCCGCTGATCGCGTCGTCGCTAATCACCGCTGATGGTCTGCTGGGGATCTCCTGCCGGCCGAGCTGGTGGACGGCCGCGGCCTGGGCGTTGCTCGCGCTAGTGCCAGTCTGGGTGGCTTTGCTCGTTTGGAGCGGGCTCGCAGTGCTCGCGCCGCCGCGCAAAAACCTTGCCAGCGCCAACCTCTGATGGAAACCCTGCCGCTGCTGACCGTCGTCACAGACGACGTCATTCCGCCTTACGAGCAGCTCCGCCGCCAGCTCGCGCAACTCATCAACTCCGGAGCACTAACGCCAGGCCAGCGGCTGCCGCCCTTGCGACAGCTGGCCGCGGACCTCGGCCTAGCGGTGGGCACTGTCGCTCGGACCTACCGTGAGCTCGAAGCAGACGGCCTCATCACCGCCCGCCGCGGCGGCGGATCCCGTGTTACCGAGACCCTTCCGGGAATGACCGATGGCCAGAAGCAGCAGCAACTTGGCGAGTACGCCTTCGACTATGTGCTCAAGGCGCGCCTCCTCGGCGCACAAGACGACAGCATCCTTGACGCCGTCAGCCAGGCCATCGGCAAGAGCGCTACCTGACGAGTGATGCTCCAAACCGCGACGATCGGGCTGGCCAGCCGGCCGCTGCGTGAGACCACCGGTGCCGCAGCACCCCGCTGACAGCCGTGATTACGCCGAGGCCGAGAACGACGACGCAGTCAGCGGCGAACAAGTGAGTCTGCCGGGCGATGAGAGCGTCCACCGCTGCGCCGATGACAGCGGGCACGATCGACTGCGCGACCATCCAGGTGCAGCCCCACAGCACGCCGAGCGCCACGCCGCCCTTCTGCTGGCCGACGGGCCAGCCCAGGTACCGCCAGGGAGTGGAGATTGCGGGCGTGCCGGGCTCGGCAACGGGCAGGACACGCACGGTAGGCGAGCGTACCTGCGCACTACGGCAACGATCATCAGGTTTTCCGGCTGGCCAGCCCAGGGGTAACTGACAGCGTGCGCAGAAGCGTTTCAGAGCTCGCCAGGCCAGTGTGGACTGTGTCCAGCCACGTGGCCTACCTCGGCCAGAAGAAGCGGAAGGGCTCCGATGACGCCAGTTCCCTCGGCCGTCGCAAGCCGGAACAGGAACCGTGCCAGGCTCCGGGCCGTAACGGCGGCGGCCGGCATGGCCAGCGTGCTCACCGCCGCCGGAGTGACATACACGCTGCCAGGACCGGCACACGCCACGGCTGCCCATGCCTCGTCCGGCTCGTCGAAATCAGCCAGCCAGGCGTCGGCCGGCGCCAGCTCTGGCAGCTCAGGTACCGGCAGTTCAGGCTCGGGCAGTTCGAGCAGCGGACTGACGACATCACCGCCTCCGTCGGCCAGCAGCGGCTCGGGTCAGGTGACGTCGGGCGGATCCTGACCCGCTTAGCGCGAAGACTTTTGTGCGCCTGCCAGCCCAAAAGTTTTCGTGATCATGGCTTGCGAGGCGGACGCTCCCGGAGGCCCTGGTCCTACGATGTCGACAGGACCGGACGGCGCGGCCAGGCGGGAGAGCTGATGACAAACGCGGACACCATGGACGCGGAGCTGACCGTTGAGCTCGGCGCCGATTACGTGGCCACGCTGGAGATCAATCGCCCGCCGAGCAACTACTTCAGCGTCGGCCTGATCGAGCAGATCGCCAGAGCTTGCGAGGAACTCGCGGCCGGCCAGCGCTGCCGCGCCATCGTGCTGTGCAGCGCCGGCCGCGTTTTCTGCGCCGGCGCCGACTTCAGTGACCAGCACGCGATCGGCAGGCCGGACGGGCAGCACCTGTACGATTTCGCGATCCGGCTGTTCGAGCAGCCGCTCCCGATTGTCGCCGCGGTGCAAGGCGCCGCGATCGGCGGCGGCCTCGGCCTCGCGCTGGCAGCGGACTTCCGGGTCGCCGCGCCAGAGGCGCGCTTCGCCGCGAACTTCGCGCTGCTCGGCATCCACCAGGGGTTCGCGCTCAGCGTGACGCTCCCTGCGGTGGTCGGCCAGCAGAAGGCACTCGAACTGCTCTACACCGGCCGGCGCGTCGCCGCACCAGAGGCGCACGCGATCGGACTGGCGGACCGGCTAGCCGCATCCGGGCAGGCACGCGCGGAGGCTCATGCCCTGGCAGCGGAGATCGCGGCATCAGCCCCGCTGGCGATCCGCTCCATCCGTGCAACGATGCGCGGGCCGCTATCCGCCCAGGCACGGGCCGCGATGGAGCGGGAACGCGGCGAACAGGAGCGGCTCATGCAGACATCGGACTGGCGCGAGGGGCTGGCAGCAGTCTCCGCGCGGCGGCCGGCGAACTTCGCCGGCCGCTGATTATCGCGGGAAGGCAGGTTCTCGATGCCAGTTCTGGCGCGGCCCGGCGGCAGCATCAGTTACCAGGTCACCGGGACCGGGTTCCCGCCGCTGCTGCTCACCCACGGATACGGTGCCAGCGGCGCGATGTTCGGTCATAACCTGGCCGCCGCCGGCGCCCGGAACCTAGTTGTCACCTGGGACATCCGCGGCCACGGCAGCAGCGAGTCTCCGGCTGACAGCGGCTGCTACTCGGCCGACGCGGCGCTCGGCGACATGGCCGCGCTGCTCGCCGAGCTCGGCCTTGACCGCGCGGTGCTCGGCGGGCACTCGCTAGGCGGCTATCTGTCACTCGACTTCACTCTGAGGCATCCCGACCAGGTAGCCGGGCTGGTGCTGATCGGCACCGGGCCCGGCTTCCGCAACGACGCTGCCCGGGATGACTGGAACCGCCGCGCGCATAAAACGGCCGCGCGCCTTGAGGAGCGCGGCCTGGCCGCACTGGGCAGTGGCAGCGAACTGCTCGGCCAGCACGGCGATGCCGGCGGTCTGGCGCGCGCCGCGCGTCATACGCTGACCCAGCGCGACGCGCATGTGATCGACGGGCTGCCGAGCATCCAGGTGCCGACTCTGGTCATTGTCGGCGCGGAGGACGCGCCGTTCCAGGCTGCGGCGGAATACATGACGGTCAAGCTCCCACGCGCGCGCAAGGTCGTCATCCCGGCTGCCGGGCACGCACCGAACGTCGATCAGCCCGAGCAGTTCAACGCTGAACTGCGGGCGTTCCTCGACGAGGTCGCAGCGGCCGAGGAGGCCGCGTGACACAGCAAGCGGCGACCGCCGCCGACGACCCGGACCACATCCGCGCTGAGCTGGCCGACTGGGTACAGCAGCACTGGGATGCCGAGATGGCCCTGCGCGACTGGCGCGGGCTACTGCTGCAGGCGGGCTGGGCGGTGCCGAGCTGGCCCCGGCGGTGGCACGGCCGAGGGCTGCCGGCCTGGGCCGACGAACTGGTCGCTAGCGAGTTGATCCGGCTCGGTGCCGTCGGGATACCCGTGGGCAGTGGTACCTGGCTGGCAGCGCCGACCATCCTCGCGCACGGTCCCGACGAACTGCGCGATCACCTGCTGGCGCCGATCCTGACCGGCGAGCAAACCTGGTGTCAGCTATTCAGCGAGCCCGGTGCCGGGTCCGATCTGGCCGGCCTGTCGACTTCGGCCGTGCTCGACGGCGACAGCTGGGTAATCAACGGCCAGAAGGTCTGGAACACCAGCGCTCACCATGCGGACATGGGCATGCTGCTGGCCCGCACTGATGCCAGCGTCCCTAAGCATCAGGGCATCACTTACTTCGCGCTGCCCATGCATCAGCCAGGCGTGGAGGTACGGCAACTGCGGCAGATGAACTTCCACGCCTCGTTCAACGAGGTCTTCCTCACCGATGCGCGTGTCCCGCGCGACAACGTCATCGGCGAGGCAGGCGCAGGGTGGGCCGCGGCGCTGACCACTCTGGCCTACGAGCGCCGGTTCTCGGCGCTACGCCGCCCTGACTACTCGCCAACGCCGGGCCGCGCCCTCGACGAGGCTCGCGCCGAGGCCGACGATCACTTCGCCACGTACTCCTGGTATCCGCAGCGAGCCGGCCGGCCCGATCTGGTCGTCGAGCACGCGAAGGCGGCCGGCGTCGCTGACGACCCGGTCGTGCGGCAGGCCATCGCCAGGCTCATCACCATGCACCGGGCCAGCGCCTGGACCGCGGAACGGGCCAGGGTGGCACGCGCGGCCGGCGCCCGCCCTGGCGCGGAGGGATCCATCGGCAAGCTGGCCGCAAGCAACATCGCGCGCGAGTCAGCAAAGGTGCACTCGATGATCGCAGCGGCCGGGGCGCTGCTCACCGGCCTCGACTCGCCCTTCGGCGGCGTCATCGCCGAGGTACTGATGTCAGTACCAGGCCAGTCCATCGCTGGCGGCACTGACGAGATCCAGAAGAACATCCTGGCCGAGAAGGTGCTCGGGCTGCCCGCCGAGATCCGGGTCGACCGCGATGTGCCCTTCAGTCAGCTCAAGCATCGCGGCTGAGCCCGGTCTCGGGCTCTTCCCAAGCATCGATCATCGATATATAACTATGGTATGAGCAACCAGGCGATGCAGGAGCCCACATTCCTCATCCTCACTGCGCTTGCCGCGGGTCCGCAGCACGGCTACGGCATCATGACCGACGTAGCGAGCATCTCCGCGGGCCGCGTCCGGCTGCGCGCCGGGACGCTCTACACGGCGCTCGACCGGCTGAAGTCCGACGGCAGCATCGACGTCGACCGCGAGGAGATCGTCGACGGCAGGCTGCGGCGTTACTACCGGCTGACGCCGCCCGGCGCGGCGATACTGTCCGCCGAGGCGGACAGGCTGCAGGCCAACGCCCGGATCGCCGCTGGGCGGCTCAAGAAGCTTGCCGGCCGCACAGTTCCCGCGGGAGGACCAGTGCCTGCCGGAGGCACCGCGTGAGCGGCCAGGACAGCCCGGACAGCCGGGCCGAGGGTGGTGAGGACCCGTCCGCTGGCTCGCGGGGGCAGCTTTCAGCGGACGACCAAGCTAGCGCGAGCGGCGGCTCGGCTGCGCTGGAGCGCCGCTACCGCAGGTTGCTGGCCTGGTACCCGGCCAGGCATCGCAGCATCTACGGCGACGAGATGCTCGGTGTGCTGATGGCCGCGGCAACCGCGCGCGGGAGCGGTCGCCCGGGCGTGGCTGAGTCGCTCAACCTGATCGGATCGGGGTTGCGGGCCAGGATCGGCACAATCGGGACCGGCACCGACCCAGCCTGGCGCGACGCGCTGGCGGTCTACAGTCTGGTTGCACCGGTCCTGGTGACAGCCGCGATCTACCGGGCTCCGTGGTTCCTCAGCTTCCTGCTCTGGGGAAGAGGCGGCAGCCGGGGCGGAATCGATCCACTGACTCTGTTCCACTTCTACACGCTGCCCCTGCCCTTCCAGTTGGCTGGCTATGCCAAGTACCTGATTACGATCGCCAGTCCGCTGACACCAGTCGTTCTGGGCCTGCTGGGGCTGCGCCGTACCGGGCTACTGACGGCAGCCGTCTTGCTGAGCTGGACCGCACTGCAAGCAAGTCTCAGCTGGGAGATCCAGGCATCGAACACGGTTGCCTTCCTGGCCCTGCTCGCAGTCGAAGTGGTGGCACTGATGGCGTCGCACGGGCCGCAGCGCGGGCTGCGGCTACTGACCTGGAAGGGACTACTGATCGCCGCCCCGTTGCTGGCACTAGCCGTCACTGCCGGCCTCGAGGAGAGCGGAGCCTTCGGCGTGATGCATCTCAGCTGGTCCGTAGTGGTCCTCGCGATCATCGCGATGGCCGCCACCCTGGCCTCGGCGAAAGCACGCCGGTTGCTGCTGCTGTTCGCCATCCCTGTCTCGCCATTCGTCATCCTCCTCGTCCACCCGTATGAGACCTCAGCCGCCGTGAAGTAACTGACTCCGGCGTTCCTGTCATTGGTCACGCTTTTCGTCTCACGGCGGTCCAGGCGCAAGCCGTCGGCCACCGGCGACCTCGGGCAGGTCGCCTGACCTAATCGCGGCTCGCCGCAAGCGGCGCGGTTCAGATGGCATGCAGAGGTTACCCAGAGTCACAGCCTCGGTGGCTGCCCGATCCTGCATGAGTGAGGCGGCGGTGAGCGCCGCCGCCTGAACTCGTCAGGAGGCCGGAAGTGGGGATGACCTCGAGCACCGCGCTCTGGTACGCCAGCCGGGCAACCGGCGTCGTCGCGCTCGTGCTGCTCACCGTCGTGGTACTGCTCGGCGTCATGGTCAGCCAGCGCGGGCAGCTGCCTGGCCTGCCGAGGTTCGCGACGACGAGCTTGCACCGCAGTATCTCGCTGCTGGCCGTCGCGTTCATCGCGGTCCATGTCGTGACCGCGGTCGCCGACCCGTACGTCACTATCGGGATCGCGGCCGCGGTCATCCCGTTTACCTCGCCCTACGAACCGCTGTGGCTCGGCCTCGGCGCGATCTCGTTCGACATGATCGTCGCCCTGATCGCTACTAGCCTGGCCCGCGCCCGGATCGGCCGCAGAACCTGGCGCGCGGTGCACTGGCTCGCCTATGCCTGCTGGCCGGTAGCTCTCCTGCATGGCGTCGGGTCCAGTACCGACATGCGCGCTGGCTGGCTGCTGACGCTGACGATCTGCTGCGCTGCAGCCGTGCTCGCGGTCGTGTCCTGGCGGATCGGCAAGGCGATAGCTGCCCCGCGCCTGGCCGAACGGCCGGCTCGGGCACTGGCCGCGGGCCAGCTGACTGACCACCGCCCCGCTGACCGCCGGCTAACCGGGGCGGGTGCACGATGAGCGTGCTCGCGCCCCGTCTGCCAGAACACAGCCGGCCAGAGCACAGCCGACCGGAATTCGGCCAGCCGGACCACGGGCAGCCGGCGTCCGGGCGCGCCGTCCCGGCCGGCGAGTCCGGCCTGCCGCGGTTGCTGCCGCCGAGCGCCCAGATGGCTGCCGCCGATCCGCGGCGCAGCATCGACTTCACCGCGCACCTGCGCAGGCACGGGCTGCCCCGCTTTCGCGGCGCGGCCCTGATCGAGCAGGCTAGAACGGCAGGCTTGACCGGGCGCGGCGGCGCTGCGTTCCCGGTGGCCAGGAAGCTCGCGGCGGTCACGGCGGCCGGCAGGCCCGCGATAGTCGTTGGGAACGCCGCCGAAGGTGAGCCCGCCAGCAGCAAGGATGCCGCGCTGCTGTGGTTCGCCCCGCAGCTGGTGCTGGACGGCTTGCAGGCCGCCGCCGAGGCTGTCGGTGCGCGCACGGCCTACCTGTACCTTCACGCCGCCGACCGCCAGAGCGGGCCAGACCTTGCCGGTCACATCCGGATGGCGCTGGCTAGCCGGTCTGCCGCCGGGATCGACCGAGCCAGCGTTGAGCTGGTCGAGGCACCGCCCCGGTTCCTGGCCGGTGAGGAGACGGCGCTGGTCGCGATGATCAACGGTGGAGCGGCCAGGCCACGGGACAAGACGCGCCGCGTCGTGGAGCGCGGCGTGGGAGGGCGCCCCACCCTGGTACAGAACGTGGAGACGCTCGCGAACCTGGCGCTGATCGCCAGGCACGGCGCAGCCTGGTTCCGCGGCGTCGGCACGGCGGACGAGCCGGGATCCGTGCTCTGCACTGTGCGTGACCCCGGTGGCCGGGTCCGGATCGTCGAGACGGCCATCGGCACCCCGCTGCACCGGCTGGTGTGGCTTGGCGATGACGTCCAGGCGCTGCTCGTCGGCGGCTACCACGGCGGCTGGCTCAGCGCCAGCGTCGCCAGGCAACTGTCGCTGAGCAACGCTGACCTCCGCCCGGCCGGGGCGATGATCGGCGCCGGAGTCCTGGCAGCGCTGCCGGCCGCGTACTGCGGGCTGGCCGAGACGGCGCATATAGCGCGTTCCCTGGCATTGGAATCCGCAGGCCAGTGCGGACCGTGCCTCAACGGCCTGCCGGCCATCGCGGCGGCGCTCGCAGCCGTGGCGGAGCCGCGCCCGGCTGAGGGGGAACTGGCAAACCTCCGGCGCTTGGCCGGCCTCGTGGCCGGGCGCGGCGCGTGCCACCACCCGGACGGGACCATCCGGTTCGTCGCAAGCGCGCTGGACGTGTTCGCCCGGGAGATCGCCGAGCACGGCCGGGGTCAATGCACGGCGACGCGGAGCGACCAGTTCCTGCCGCTGCCAGCTGCGCCGCTGTCCGAGTCGGACTGGAGGTAATCATGTCGCAGGAGACGACGCGACTGCGCGTCAACCCGATCGCCTGCTCCGGCCACGGTCTGTGCGCTGAGCTGCTGTCCGAGCTGATCACGCTGGACGAGTGGGGATATCCGGTGCTGGCCGGCGACGGCACCGTGCCGGTCTGGCTGACGCGCGAGGCGCGGCGCGCCGTCACCGACTGCCCGGCGCTGGCCCTGACGCTGATCAGCATCCCGGCCGGACACACCGGACCAGACGGACCTAGCGGACTCAGAGAAAACTCAGAAGAAGCTCAGAGGCGCGGACGAGCCAGAGCAGGAACGCTGAGGACATGATGAGAGTCATGGAACCTATCCCGCCGTCAGCAGCCAGGTCGGAGGGCAGCCTGCAGCATGCCGACGGGTCTGCCGTCCGGGTGCTGGTGGTGGACGACGAGCCCAGCCTGGCCGAGCTGCTCGCAAGCGTGCTGCGCTACGAGGGCTGGGAGATCCGGACCGCGGCGGATGGCAGCAGTGCCGTGCGGACAGCCAGGGAGTTCGAGCCTGATGCGATCCTCCTCGACGTCATGCTCCCGGATTTCGACGGACTTGAGGTGCTGCGCCGGGTGCGCGCGATCTTGCCGCACGTGTGCGTGCTGTTCCTGACCGCGCGCGACTCGGTGCAAGACCGAGTTAGCGGCATCACGGCCGGCGGCGACGACTACGTCACCAAGCCGTTCAGCCTGGAGGAAGTCATCGCCCGACTGCGGGGCCTCCTGCGCCGCGCCGGGATGGCGCGAGCTAGTTCCGGCACCGAACTGGTGGTCGCGGACCTGACACTGGACGAGGACGCCCGCGAAGTCCGCCGCGGCAGTGACCTGATCGACCTGACGGCAACCGAATTCGAGCTGTTGCGGTTCATGATGCGTAACCCGCGCCGGGTGCTGTCCAAGGCGCAGATCCTGGACCGGGTGTGGAACTACGACTTCGGCGGACAGGCCCATGTCGTCGAGCTCTACATCAGCTATCTGCGCAGGAAGATTGACACTGGCCGGGAGCCGCTGATCCATACGGTGCGTGGCGTCGGCTATGTGCTGAAGCCGCCGGCCTGACCGTGACAGCCTGGCGGTCATCAGCGCTGACCTCGCGGGCAGGCCAGTGGGTAGCGGCGCGCACACTCCGCGGCCGGCTCATCGCCGGCCTGCTGACCTTGCTGTTCCTGGCCTGCGCCACGGTCGGCGCGGTTACTTACGCGCATCTGCACTCGGTGCTGATCAACGGCCTCGATGCCGACCTGCACGATGCCAACCAGCGGTACGTGAACTGCCTGACAACACCACCGCCTGGCGACGGCGACCGCGACAATAATCATGACGGGTCGCGGCCGCGCAGTCCCGGCCCTGTCCCTTGCGCATCCCAGGCTCAGGAACCCGGCACCATGAATGCCATGATCAGCCCCGGCGGGATCGTGCTGGACGCGAACATGTCCTACTCCGATGTGTGCCAGCTCTCACGCTCCGACCGGGCTCTGCTTGCCGGCCTGTCCGAGGCGGACTTGTCGACCGGCAGCGGGAACCTGCCGCATTCAGTGGCCCTGTCGGCCTATGGCCAGTACCAGGTGGTCGCGAGCCGGGCCGGAGACAAGATCGTCGTAACCGGGATGCCGCTCGGCCCGGTCGACACCACCTTGCGTGACGTCGCCGTGGCGGAGATCGCGGTTTTCTCGCTGGCGCTGGTCCTGGCCGGCGTGATCGGCACGGCCTGGGTACGGGTGTCGCTGCGGCCGCTGCGGCGGGTCGCTGTGACCGCTACCAGGGTGGCTCAGCTGCCACTGGCCAGCGGAGAGGTCAGCCTGCCGGACCGCGTACCTGACGCCGATCCGCGTACCGAGGTCGGGCAGGTCGGCGCCGCGTTCAACCGGATGCTGGGCCACGTCGAGTCGGCGCTGGCCAGACGGGAGGCCAGTCAGTCCCGGCTGCGCAGTTTCGCCGCGGATGCGAGCCACGAGCTGCGAACGCCGCTGGCAGCCATCCGTGGTTACGCCGAGCTTGCGCGCCGGCACCCGGGCCCGCTGCCCGACGACATCGCGCACGCGCTCGGCCGGGTGGAGTCCGAATCGGCCCGGATGAGCGAGCTCGTCGATGAGTTGCTGCTGCTAGCCAGACTCGACGCGGGCCGCCCGCTGGCCAGCGAGCCGGTGGACATGACCAGGCTCGTGCTCGACGTCACCAGTGACGCGCGGGTCGCCGCGGCCGACCATCGCTGGCAGCTTGAGCTGCCCGAAGAGCCAGTGATAGTGGGCGGCGACGAGCTGCGGCTGCACCAGGTGCTGGGCAACCTGCTGAGCAATGCGGCCCGGCACACCCCAGCGGGCACCAACGTGACCGTGACCTTGCGCAGCGAGCCGCCCGCTCCTGGCCATAGCGGGCATGGCACTGTAGTCGCGAGCGTGACGGACAACGGACCAGGTATTCCGGAGGAGCTGCAGCCTGACGTGTTCGAGCGATTCGTCCGTGGTGACACGTCCCGGTCGCGCGCCGCGGGCAGCAGCGGTCTCGGCCTCGCCATCGTGCACGCCGTCACCGCCGCTCACGGCGGCACCGCGAGCGTGACCAGCCAGCCCGGCGAGACCAGGTTCACGATCTCGCTGCCAGTCTTCAGTTGACCGGCGGCTCGGCCGCGCGTCTTCCTTAACTGGCAGGCCAACTGTTGACACGCGGCCCGCTCAGCCCTCTGTCAGGTCGAGGTAATCCTGGAGCCGGCGCAGGCCGTCGATCAGCGCATCGTCGGCTACCTCCATAGCCTCGGCCAGCGGGAACCACCGCACCTGCTGGCTCTCCCCCGGCGGCGGCGACGGCTCGACATCGTCGCTCACCAGCAGGTACCGCAAATCGAGGTGAACGTGCGGGCCAGCCGGATGCGCGTCCAGGTGAATCAGCACCGGCCCGCTGGCGGGATGCCGGACAGGCAGGCCGGTCTCCTCCACGGTCTCGCGCACTGCCGCTTGCCACGGCGCCTCACCTGGGTCGACGTGGCCACCGGGCTGCATCCAGCCGCCCATGCGCTTGTGCCAGTGCAGCACCGTGCCACGGCGACCGGCCACGATGGCAGAGCCAGTGACGTGGACCGGATCGGCGTCCCGGCTGAACGGATCGGCGAGCCGGCCGAGTTCGCCGAGGAAGCGCTCGCGCGAAGCGATCTCGCGCTCCGTGACCGCCGCGAAAGCGACCACATCAGCCCGGATCACAGCGACAAGGTCGCGTTGCGGCAAGATTGGATCTGCTGGCCCATTCGGTCGTTGCGTCACGAGGCAATCATGCCAAGCACCCATCAGCTAGCGGCTGGACGGCCGGCCGATCATTTCGCCACTTCCGGCGTCGAAGCTGCCACAGCAGTCGCGAGCGCCACCTCCCTATGGGCGGCTGATCAATTGCCAATCCCTGCTAGCGTCCGATCGCGTAAAGGGTGGCGTTGTTGATGGCGTAGACAGTGCCGTCGGGGCCGATGATGGTCGGGGTGTAGGCCTCGGGTCGCGGGCGGTTGAGGCGGATCTTCTCGGCCAGGGTGTTGCGAGCTAGGTCCCAGCGGTAGAGGGTTCCGTCCTCACTGTTCACGATCACGGAGTCATCGGCGGGGTCCACCACGGCCGAATTGATGCACCACTCGTACCGTGCTCCAGCGGGTGCGCCGGGGAAGTGGACGGGCGACAGAATGGTCTGGACGGCCTTCATGACTCGGACGGTGGCGTACGGGTCCGTCTGGCTTGACCTGGGATCGAGCACCGCCACCTCGTTGTGCCCGTTCCCATGCGGTCCAACGCCGAGGTAGTTGTTGTATTTGGACACCAGCAAGTAGGGCGAGCTGCCGCGGTAGCCGGGCACCGCGCGAGCAGGCAGCACAGAGGGGGTGTTGTCCCAGCCAAAGGATCCCGGAATCTTGGTCCGGGTCAATGTGGCGTTGTAGTGCAGCAGCCAGCCGCGGTCGTCGTGGCTGAGGAACGGATTCTCCAGAACGCCGTAGTACACGTCCCCGTCCGGGCCGACCACTGGTGAGGCGGACGAGCTGGTCGAGATCATGGACGGCAGGCCGGTGACCGGGTCCTTCAAGACGGCATGGAACCGTGGCTTGAGCGTTGCGGCGTTGAGCCCGACAAGAATGCCGCGCGTGGGGCTGGTGACGGTGATGTAGACGGTGGCGCCGTTCGGTGACAGGGCCGGGGCGCAGTTGATCGCCACACCAGTGACGGTCCGGTTGCCGGCTGCCGCCGCGGCGGTGATCCAGGTCGCGTGGCCATGGGCGTCGATCCGGGCGATCCCGCTGGTCAGGTGCGCCGGTGTTGCACCGGTGACGGTGAACCCGAAGTACAGCGACCCGTCAGGTCCCGCGGTCAGCGGCGTGGTGATCTGCACCGCCTTGTCGTACGTCGATCGGTGCGCCTTCCACTGAGCCGCCCCGTAGAACACCGATCGGTGCACCGCACCGATCTTATTGTCGACGTGCCCGCGCAGCAGAACAGTCCCGCCAGCACCAGCGACCGCCAGGGTTTTGCTGGGGGTCAGGACAGCGGGCAGCGGAGGCGTCCAGACGCCGACACCACCAGTGAACGCAGGCGGCCGGTAATCAGTATTTAGCGACCAGCGCCGGACCCCATTAGTCCCGGAGTACGCGACAACGCGGAACCCGGCCTTGGCGCTGATCCGAGTCGGGACCAGCACCGTATTCGCGGCAGTGATCATCGGGGAGCCGTAGTGGATGAGCAGCTCCTTATTTACCAGAACCGGGTGCTGGTCGACCTTCGCCCGCCAACGGATCCGCTTCAACGGCTGAGGCCGCACTGTGGCGACGGCCGTGTGCTGTGCGTTCCCGGCGAAGCCTGCCCACACGATCGGGGCCGTTGAACCGCCCACCGCCCGCGAGGTACCCGCCACGGCAATCTGAGCGCTCGATGCCAGGGTGAAGAACAAGGAACCGAGCATTATCCCGACCGCAGCCGCTGCACCGGCCCCACCCCTGGCTAGCCAGCCAGGGGCTCGCTGGGTCGGATTGCTCGCCGACTCCGCCGCCCGTTCCCGTGACCCTCGCAGCCCACCAGACATGACTCCCCCGACTCTCCCGTCACGGCACGACTAGCCGTGATATTTCGTCCGTACTGCTATATGAACACCATAATCACATGCGCTGGCCGCGAATATCTGCATAGCGCGCGTTTCCGGCGGGCTGCGTTCAGCAACCACCTACGAAGCACGTCCGGCGGCGTGGGCCGATGTCCGTGTTCACTATTCGGAGCCGACAAGAAGACAGAAGGGATGTCCGGCGGGTCGGCGAGCACATACAACGGCTCGTCCCCATCGTCGGTGCGGTCGCACGGCAGGGTGGCTGCGAGCACCGACATCCATTTCGGGGACGTTCTCACATCGGCAGGGTCGTGTGTTCTGGGTCCGTCAACGTCATGTGCCGGAGCGGTCGGCCTGCGGGCTAGCGCTGGCCTGTTGACGCCTCACGCTGCCCGGTCACCCACTCGGGCTTGAGGACTGCGTACATGGCGCCGTCGCTGCGGGTGCCGTCGCTCATTGCCCCGTACCCGCGCATGACTCCCTCGAGCTGGAATCCCAGGCGCTCCAGCACGGCACGCATCGCCGTGTTGCCGGACTCTGTGCCCGCCTGCACTCGCTCAGCCTTGCCAGTCTCGAATAGCCATGTTGTCAGCAACTTGACGGCTTCGGCGCCGTATCCGCGGCCGCGGTCTCGCGGCTGGTACAAGATCACGCCGATTTCGTAGACGCCGGCGGGCAGTGTTTGCGCCGGGCTGGTCCTGGCCTGGATCGTGCCGGCAAGCCGCCCGTCGTGGTCAATTGCCAGATCGAGACAGCCTCGCCACAGCCGCCCCGAACGATGCAGCCGTCGCCGGAACTGCTCCGATGGCTGCGGACGGCGATCCTCCGGCCGGCGACGCGGGTGGGCAGCTTCATCCTGTTGCGCCAGCCCCCGCCAGGCCGTATCAACCTCGTCAGCCGTGAACGAGCGGAGCCGGACCAGCGTGCCCGGAAGATCCACCAAAGATCGGCCAGGGGCCGCAGCGGCCTTACCTGAACTGCCGCTAGCATCCCTCATCCTGTGGGGCATAAACACCTCCTCACCCATACGAAGGACACGGCCTTGCAGCGCGGGTCAGCGACAGATGAATACGCCCATGTGGGTGGTGGCCCGGAAACTGCCCTGGGCCTCAATGGCCTGTTCGACCTTCATGGCGATGTCGTCGAGCACCGCGTCGAAGTCGAGCGGCTCGCGGACGAGGGCGAGGGTGGGTTCGCGGATGCTGGCGACGTACGTGACGACTGGCTGCGCGCTGGGAATCGAGAGCGGCACGTCCAGAGTGCGCAGGGTGACGCTGGAGAATGCCCGGCTCAGCAAGGCCGTGCCGGTCTGCGTGGTGAAGCTGTCGGCAGGCGTCGCCCGGACCGGACCGCCGAGTTGTCTGGAGATCGCCGCGTCCAGCAGGGCGGCAATCTCGGCCAGGTGGGCCGAGCTGTTGGTGGATGCCAGCACGGTTCCGCCCGGTTTGGTAATGCGGCGCAGTTCCCGGATCGCGGCCGAGACGTCGGGCACGTGATAGAGCATGTGCATGGCCATGGCCACATCGACGCTCCGGTCGGGCAGCGGGAGACGTTGAGCGTCGGCCTGGACCAGCGAGAGGCTGCCGGACTCGCGCAGGTCCTCAAGTGAGCGCAGCATCCCGGTGGACAGGTCAATGCCAATGGCGTGACGGCACCGGCCTTGCGGCACGATCTGGCGGAGATCGAATCCGTTGCCGCATCCCACATCAGCCACGATCTGCGTCCCGTCCCACGTGATCGCCGAGGTGCGCCACCGCGGTTCTGCCGCTGTCTCGGCATACGCATAGATGGCCATGCGCGAACGGATATGCCGGTCGTCGGCGTACGCGGAACCGGTCAGCATCCGCCGCCCGGTGACGGGATCATCGTCGGACACAGCAACCAGCAAACCACACCAAGCGCCGGCCATCACGTGTGGATTGACAGGCAGCGCGGCCGGCTGCAGGCATAATCAGCCCGTTGCCGCAGACCGGACGGAGTTACCTTTCGCGCGGAAAAGACCGAGCATTGACGACGCCGATCGTGTCAGGATGCTCCGCATGTCTGGTCGGGCACTGAGCTTCGGGGTCGTGGCGGACGCATACGAACGGTTCCGGCCGGGGTATCCGGTGGAGCTCTTTGACATGGTCATGACGTACGCGGGTCAGCCGGTTCGGAATGCACTGGAGATTGGTGCTGGGACAGGCAAGGCAACCCGTCTGTTCGCTCAACGGGGGGTCACGGTCACCGCGACCGAGCCTGACGGGGCCATGCTCGCCGAGCTGCGTAAGCACGTGCCAGCAAACGTCACGACGGTGCAAGCCGCGTTTGAGGACTTGCGGTCGGCCGAGAGCTACGGGCTGGTTTATGCCGCAGCGGCGCTGCATTGGACGAACCCGGAGGGCCGGTGGCCGCGCATCGCGCCGCTGCTGGAGCCCGGTGGCGTGTTTGCCTCGTTCGGCGGACCAGTCCAGCTGGCTGACGCGGCAGTGGCGGAAGCTGTCCGCGCGGCCCGGGCGCCGTTCCTGGAGAGCGATGAGATTCCGTCTCCAGACGGGACGCCTGCAGGACATCACATGCAATGGCCAGGCACGGAACTCCAACGGTCTGAGTGGTTCGCCGACGTTCAGCAGTCCGTGATCAAGCGGCGCTTGACGATGAGCTCTCGCGACTACATCGGCCATCTGTCGACCGTCTCGGCATACCTCGAATTGCCGACCTCGGTGCAAGAGCAGGTATTTCACCGGATCATGCAAGTCCTGCCTGAGACAGTCGAGATTGCCGCCGACATCACCGTCCATCTCGCGCGTCGGCGCTGCCAGCAGTAGAGCCGCGAGGGGAGTTCAGTCCGAGAGACCGGCAGCTGGGCTCGACCGCCTTGCCCGCCATTGCACCGTCCACGCTAGAGAGACGCTTAGCGCTGCCCTCCCGTCATGTCAGGCAGCTAGCGATTTGCTGGCCCTGTACAGGAACGGATAGCGGCGTTTGTGCGGCAAATCCTGACGGCCGTTCATTACGCTCGCGCAGGTCGCCCTCCGGCAATGCTGGAAGTGCTCGGCGGACCGGGTTGCCACGTGCATAAGCAACCATGTCAAGCTCATGGTGATGCAAGCGATACCCCGACTTTCCTCAGTCATCATGCTCGCGCTGATCCTGTCCGCGACCGCGCTGATCACCGGCTGCGGAGCAGCAAGCCCGCCAGGGAAGGCCACCACCGGGAGTTGCTTTGCGTTCGGAGTTCAAGCCCTCCGGCGGCACGAAACCGTCACTCGGCTGCCGGCGGACTGCGCCGGGCTTAGCCGCGAGCAGGTGAACGCGGCTGTCGGCCGGGCGCTCAGGGAAGTTGTCGGGCCGCTGGCCAAAGCGCCATTCCGCAGGCGGGCCCTCGCCGAGAGCCGGTACCTGGCGGGCCTGGTCCAGTCGGTCCCGGCCAGGCGTCCGGCGGCGCATCGCGCTACGCCAGGGCCCGCAGCGACCGGCCTGCCGGCCAGCCTGGCAGCGCTCGCATCCTGGATCGTCACCGCAGCAGCGGGCCTGTACCTGCTAGCCGGCTGGCTGACCCGGACGCCCTCGGGCCGGCGCCGATTCCGCCGCGCCGCGCCACCGCCTGCGGTGATCGGCGGCCATGCTGGCCTCGGCCTCGCCGGGCTAGGAGTCTGGATCGCGTTCATGGCAACGGCCGAGCCGGCCCTCAGCTGGATCGCGGTCGGCATCACATTCCTAGCCGCCGGGCTCGGAATGGCCACGCTGCTTACCGCGATGCCGGATCCGCAGCGTTCCGGCGAGCTGACGGCTGACACCGTGATGACTAACACCGCAGCGGCTAACACCGCGACCGCAAACGTCGTGACTGCTGACGCCATAGCCGCAAGCACCGCGACCTCAAGCACAGTGACTGCAAGCACGGTAACGGCAAGCACAGCGACTGCAGGCACAGTGACCGAGAGCGCACGGACACCTGCCACCCGGCCACCCGTGCTCGTCATCGCGCTGCACGGTGTGCTCGCGACGATCACGATCCTGGTCGTGCTGCTCGCCGCGATCGGCGCCGGCTGAGCTAATCGGCGGGCGGGCCACCCAGAGCCCGCCCGCCGACCTAACTACCTACCTATCTACCTACCTACCGGCCTGCTGTCCGATCCCGGATTCCGGCGCGGTCAGTCCTCGCTCGACTGCGCCCAGATGTTGATTCCGGCGTCAACGGCCTGCTTGTCGATGGCAGCCAGTTCCTCGGCACTGAACTCTGTCCGCCCCGCGGCAGCGAGATTTTCCTCGAGCTGTCCCACGCTGCTGGCGCCGATCAGCGCCGAGGTGACCCGCTGGTCGCGCAACACCCAGGACAGCGCCATCTGAGCAAGCGACTGGCCCCGCGCTCTGGCGATCTGGTTCAGCCCCTTGACATGGGCCAGGTTCTCTTCGCTGATCTGGTCGGCCGAGAGCGAATCGCCGCGGCTGGCCCGCGATCCGGCCGGGATGCCCTCCAGGTACTTCGTGGTCAGCAGGCCCTGAGCCAGCGGCGAGAAG
This sequence comes from Streptosporangiaceae bacterium, assembly GCA_035570295.1. Taxonomy (GTDB): domain Bacteria; phylum Actinomycetota; class Actinomycetes; order Streptosporangiales; family Streptosporangiaceae; genus JAJYUU01. The sequence goes on along the minus strand of DATMMA010000364.1, from coordinate 3,267 downwards.
GCGATACATCCGATGCCCTGTTCGCCGAGCACGTCCAGGAGGCCGCCCTCGATCCACCGGTTCAGCAGCGAGTAGGACGGCTGGTGGATGAGCAGCGGAGTGCCCATCTGACGCAAGATCGCAGCCGCCTCGGCGGTCTTTTCGGCCGAGTACGACGAGATACCCGCGTACAGGGCACGGCCCGACCTGACTGCAGTGTCAAGCGCGCCCATGGTCTCTTCCAGCGGTGTCTCCGGGTCGAACCGGTGGCTGTAGAAGATGTCGACGTAGTCCAGCCCCATCCGGGACAGCGACTGGTCCAGGCTAGCCAGCAGGTACTTCCGCGAGCCCCATTCACCGTAAGGGCCCGGCCACATGTCGTAGCCAGCCTTCGTGGAGATGATCAACTCGTCGCGGTACGGGCGCAGGTCGCTGCGCATGATCGTGCCGAAATTCGCCTCCGCTGACCCGTACGGCGGGCCGTAGCTCGCGAACAGGCTGGACGAGGAGAGCCGCGCTTGGTCCCCGTAGTTGTTCGCCAGGTCGAAGTGGGTTACTCCCAGGTCAAAGGCCCGGAGGACAATCGACCGCTGCGTTGCCAGCGGCGTTTCCGAACCGAAGTTGTGCCACAGGCCCAGGGAGATCGCGGGCAGCTTCACCCCGCTGCGACCGCTGCGGCGGTACGGCATCTTGTCGGCGTATCTGTCGGATGATGCGTCGTAGGTCATATTCAGGAGTTTGCCACTATCCGAGCTGCCCGAGGGAGCGTGGTTGACCGGGGATGCCGGCTGGACGGAGGTGTGACCGGCAGCTCATGCGCCACTGTTACCGATACGCTACGGACCGTATTATCTTAGAACAGTGGCGGGCCTGCCGGACAGCTTTCCTCCCAAGGCAAGTCCAGGTCACCCCAGGCAGGCCCGCCCACCCCTCGCCTTCCCTGCTGCCCTCTCCCTCCCCACCCACCCTCGCGTTCCCCGGCGCCCCGACCCGGTCGCCGCACAGCCACTCAGCAACCTCTCAGGAATCGTCCAATCTCAGAGTTCACTTAGATATCTGCACCAGCGGGCCGCCAGCGGGCTCGCCGATGCTAACCGCATGAGATCGTCCGCGTACCCTCCGAAGGCGTCACTCCCGCTCGCCCCGTCAGTCCGGTCGGCACGGTCACCCCGGCCGGCACCGTGATCCCGGTCACGTTGCGCGAGGTCATGAGCGAGCCCGCAAGCCGCCGCGGCCGCAGGCCGGCTCACGGCCCGCTGGCCCGCCCGATTCATCGCGGGAACGTGGCATGACCACCATCGCGGCCCGCCGTCCGGCCGCGGCACGAGGAGCCAAGACCGCGGATGTCAGCAGGCGGCGCCATCGATACCTGCTGTGGTCTCTGCTGGCCCTGACGGCGATCCTGTACCTGGCAGACCTCAGCCGCAGCGGCTGGGCGAACGACTTCTACGCGGCCGCGGTGCAGGCTGGCACCAGGAGCTGGAAGGCATTCTTTTTCGGGTCATTTGACCCGGCGAATTTCATCACTGTCGACAAGACCCCGGCATCGCTGTGGGTGATGGAGCTGTCGGGCCGGCTGTTCGGGCTGAACTCCTGGAGCATGCTGGTGCCGCAGGTACTGGAGGGTGTCGCCAGCGTTGCGCTGCTCTACGCGGCAGTACGCCGCTGGCACGGCCCCTGGGCGGCCTTGCTGGCTGGCCTGACGCTGGCCGTCACCCCGGTGGCCGCGCTGATGTTCCGGTACAACAACCCGGACGCCCTCCTCGTGCTGCTGATGACAGCGGCCGCCTACGCGACCGTGCGCGCGATCGAGTCGGGCCGGACCCGGTGGCTCGTCCTGGCCGGAGCGCTGCTCGGTTTCGGGTTCCTCGCCAAGATGCTCCAGGCGTTCCTGGTGGTGCCGCCGCTCGGCCTGGCGTACCTGATCGCCGGGCCGCGGCGATGGCCGGCCCGGCTCGGGCAGCTGGTCGCCGGGCTCGCCGCGATGGTGGTTGCGGCCGGCTGGTGGGTCGCGGCCGTGATGCTGACGCCTGCTGCTGATCGGCCGTACGTCGGCGGGTCGACTGACAACAACATCCTGCAGCTCGCGATCGGTTACAACGGCCTCGGCCGCATCGATGGCAACGAGACCGGGTCGGTGGGCTTCGCTGGCCGCCGCGGCAGCGGGCAAGCGTTCAGCGGCTCCGCCAGATTCGACGGACTCTTCGCTCGCGGCCACGGCGTCACCGGCAACCACGGGGGCGGGTCGGCGTTCGGCGGCTCCGCTGGCCTTGGCCGGCTGTTCGCCGCCGACATGGGGGGCCAGGTCAGCTGGCTGCTGCCGGCCGCGCTCATCGCGATCGGCGCACTGCTATGGCTTGGCTGGCATGCCAGGCGATCCCGGAAGGCGCCAGCTGACGCTGCTCAGAGCCCTGCCCGCGACGTGCCTGCGGCTCTTCTCTGGGGCGGCTGGCTGGTGGTCACCGGCCTGGTGTTCAGTTTCATGGCCGGGATCATTCACCCCTACTACACGATCGCGCTGGCGCCCGCGATCGCCGCGCTCGTCGGTATCAGCGCGGTGCGGTTGTGGAACGCCTCGCGGACCGTCGCCGCCGCACGCTACTGGCTAGCGGCCGGCGTCGCGGTCACCGTGATCTGGTCGTTCCTACTGCTGGACCGGACCCCTGCCTGGCTGCCGGCACTGCGGTACGCGATCCTGGCGGCCGGGCTGGCTGCTGCCATCGCGATCGCGGTAGCGCCGCGGCTCGGCGATCTGGCTGGCACCCCGGCGCGGCGCCGCGCGGTGGCCGGCATCGCAGTCGGCGTGGCTGTGCTCGCCGTCATAGCCGGGCCGTTTGCCTACACGCTGGACACGATCCGAACCAGTCACACTGGCGCGCTGCCGTCGGCTGGCCCGGCCGTCGCGGCAGCGTTCGGCGGCCCCGGCGGTCTCGCTGGCCGCTTCGGCCGGCCCGGTGCAGGACCGTCCGGTTTCGGCAGGCCTGGCACCGGCGGGTTCGGCCCTGGCGCCCCCAGCGTCAGGGCCGGTGGCAGCGGCTTCAACGGGCCGCGCGGCGGGTTCGCGCGGCGTGGCTTCGCCGGAGGTCCGGGGGGCGGCCTCGGTGGCTCGACGACGGTCAGCGCCGCGCTCACCACGCTGCTCGAGCAGGATGCCAGCCGCTACACCTGGGTCGCGGCGACGGTGGGCTCAGAGAGCGCCGCGCCGCTTCAGCTCGCGACCGGCGATCCGGTCATGTCAGTCGGCGGCTTCAACGGAACCGACCCTGCGCCAAGCCTGACGCAGTTCGA
>DATMMA010000363.1:0-3655 GCA_035570295.1 Streptosporangiaceae bacterium | reverse complement strand
ACCGGGAACGCGTTCTTGTGCGAGGACGTGCTGGCCGCCGAGGGCGTCACCGACTTCGACCGGTACGCCTACCAGCCTGGCACCGAGCCGGAGGCCGACCTGTTCGTCGACCACGCCTGAACGCCTGCCGCCGGAAGCCGGCCCGCGCTGGCCATGGACGCCGAGCGCGCGGTCCAGATGGGCGTTTCGCCGGTTATCGGCCGGGATGTAGCCTGACCCGGTGCGGAGCGGCAGGCCGGCGTACCGGGGATCGGGTTCAGGCGTGGCGTCTAGGACAGATCAGCGAATGCCGGGCCCGGCGGCTCCGCGACTGATACAGCGCGGAGAACTGCTTGCAGCTCTGCATCGCGCGACGGAAGCAAAGGTGACGCTTGTCTGCGCACCGGCCGGCAGCGGCAAGACCTCCCTGCTGCAGGCCTGGGCAAATGGCCCGGGTCAGCCGTACCGGCTGGCAGTCGTCCAGGTGGGGCGCGACCAGCAGGACTCCCAGCAGTTCTGGCTTGCCGTCCTTAGCGCCGTCCGGCAGGCCTGCGGCACGCACGGCGAAGGCGAACAGCTGGCAGCGACACCCGACTTCAACGAAGCGGTCATCGGCGCGAGAGTCTTGTCAGAACTCGGCGAGCATTGCGACCGTACGTTCCTGATCATCGATGATCTCCACGAGCTAACCTCGCCAGATGCGATCATGCAGCTGACCCGGCTGCTGGAGAAGCTCCCCCCGCACGTGCACGCGATCCTCGCCACACGGCGTGACCTGCCGCTCCGGCTGCACAAGCTTCGTCTCGCCGGCGAGCTGGCCGAGATCGGCGCGGCAGACTTGCGTTTTACGGAGCAAGAGACCAGCCAGCTTCTCGAAGCCTCGGGCATCGCGCTGTCGGAAGCTGGGGTCGCCAAGCTGCACGAGCGCGCCGAAGGCTGGGCCGCAGGCCTGCGGCTGGCGGCGATCTCCCTGGCTAGTAGGCCAGACCCGGAAAGATTTGTCGCGGAGTTCTCTGGCAGCAGCCGCACTGTGGCCGAGTACCTGCTCGCCGAGATGCTGGAATGCCAGCCGTCTGAGGTCCAGCAGCTTCTTCTGCGTACCTCCCTGCTCGACCGTGTCAATGGCGAGCTGGCTGATCTGCTGACGGATCACCCCGGCTCCGAACGAATCCTGCTCGACCTCGAGGACGCCAACGCGTTTGTCGTATCGCTCGATCCGGCCCGGACGATGTTCCGGTATCACCACCTGTTCGCTGACCTGCTCCGGCTTGAGCTGCGCCGGCGGCTGCCCGAAGAGCTGCCGATGCTACACCGGCTGGCCGCGAAATGGTTCGGCGACCACGGCGAGATCGTGGACGCCATCAGGCACACTCAGGCAGCCGGGGACTGGGCCGAAGCCGCGCGGCTGCTGGCCGATCACTCGTTCGGGATGGCTCTGGACGGTGAAGCCCAGACCATCGAGACGCTGCTGCGGGCCTTCCCGCCCGGTGCGATAACGGACGGTCCAGACCTGCCGCTCGCGCGGGCAACGGCCTATCTTGCCCAGGGGCGGCTGGACCAGGCGGCCGGCCACCTGACCGTAGCCGAAACCTTGATCAGGTCGACGTCGTCCGGCCGCAGGCACCGCCTCGAAGTGGCGACCGCCGCGCTGAAACTGTCGCTGGCGCGGCAGCGCGGCCACCTCGCAGGTGTCATCGAGCAGGTCAAGTTCCTTGCCTCGCCAGTCAGCGGCCAGTCCGGCGAGGACATCGCGCTGGACAGCGACCTGCGCGCAGTGGCACTCATGAATCTGGGCGTCATCGAAGCGTGGTGCCTGGAGAACCAGGACAGCCAGCGGCACCTGCAGGAAGGTGCCGATCTTGCCCGGAAGATCGGACGTCCTTACCTCGAAGTGGCCTGCCTTGCTCAGCTCGCCTTCACGTCGAAGATCGAGCCCTTGGCCACGACCCGCCAGCGGTGCCTGGAGGCGGTAGCCCTGGCCGAGCGCCATGGCTGGGGCGCAGAGCCGATCATCGCGCCCGCCCTGGTGAACCTCGCGGCCGTTCTGATCCTGACGGGCCGGTTCGACGAGGCCGAACGCTGGCTTCGGCACGCCGCCCGCGCCCTGGAGACACACGCCGGGCCCGGCATCAGGCTGCTGCTGCATATGGGCACCGGCATGTTGTTGTCCGGACGCGGCAAGCCGCGCGAGGCACTCGCCGAATACAATGCGGCCGGGCGTCTTCAGGCGCAGATGGAAGGCTCGCACGCGTGCGCGGGTCAGCTGACGGGCTGGACGCTGAGCACCCAAGCCGGGCTCGGGCAGCTCACCGAGGCACGGGCGGCCCTGGTAGCACTCGGTCCCGAACTGGCAGCCACCGCGGAGACCGCTAATGCCCGCGCCGCCATCTGCCTGGCCGAGGCCAACCCAGCTTCCGCTCTCGCGGCGGTCCAGGATGTCCTGAACGGCATTACTCCGGCCAACAGCTACACGACAGTCGTCGAGGCAAACATCCTGGCAGCGACCGCGCACCGTGAACTCGGCGACCAGTGCGCTGCCACCATCGCCACCGAAGGCGCCTTGGCCCTAGCGGAGGCGGACTGGCTCATCCTGCCGTTCGCGATGACGGGCGCACTTGAGCTCCTGGAGGCCATGCCGCGGCATGAGACCGCTCACGCTGCGCTGCTGGCCGACGTTCTCGACGTCTTGCGCGGAATCTCAGCAGCGCTGCCGGACGAGTCTTCGTGGCCCGGACTTGACCAACTCCGCCCGAGTGAGCTGCGGGTATTGCGGTATCTTCCGACGAATCTGTCCCGTCAGGACATCGCCTGCGAGCTATCGGTGTCGATACATACCGTAGACACCCATATCCGCAACATCTACGCCAAGCTGCAGGCTCACGATCGGACCTCAGCCGTCCAGCGCGCCCGGGAGATGCGGCTGCTCTCGGCGCGCCTGACCAGCTAGACCGGTTCCCCGGGGTCAGGGGATCCAGGGTGCCTTGTACGTGCCGGTGTCGTTGAGGATCGCGGTCCAGTCGTCGCCGGCCCAGATGTTGCCGATCTTGCCGTGGCTGAGGCGGTAGACGTCGACGCCGTCCCACTGGACGTGGCGGCCGCTGGCGGGGATGCCCAGGATGGGGCCTTCCTGCGTGCCGCTCACCACCACGCGGACCACGACCTGGTCGCCCTGGCCGAAGATGTCGTCGATGGTGATGTGCGCGTCGGGGAACGCGGCGACGACGCCGGCGAACAGCCCGGCGACGTTGGCGCTGCCCGTGATCGTGCCCACGGTGCCGCCGGACCACTGCGTTTCAGGAGTGAGGAAGCTGGCCGCGTCGCCGCCGTTGTGCTCGTTGACGACGTCCTGGAGGAATGCTTCCACCACCCGCTCGTTCGCCTTTACGCTGGCACCGTCATCCCGCGGCGCCGCCGCCTGGGTGCGGTGCGCAGGGGTGGCCGTCGCCGCGTTCGCGGCGGCGCCGGCGGCTCCCAGGCCGGCGGCGGCGAGGGCCGCGGCCACGGCAGCGCGCTGCAGCTTCTTCATGACGATCTCCTTTGTGCTCTGCGCTTGGGGGGACCTTGACTTGATCGTTCACGTAAACACTGAATCAAATTACTTGACCTGTCAAGTCATTTCGGCACTGTCGAGTGCAACATATCCGAGCTACACCGCGCGCTACATTGCGGTTCAGCA
>DATMMA010000362.1:0-8325 GCA_035570295.1 Streptosporangiaceae bacterium | reverse complement strand
GCAAGGCTGGCGGCGACCCGCTCGGGCTCGAGTGATCTGCCTCGATCGATTGTCCTACCTCCTTCCTGATCGTCCTCTGCTGACGGCAGATTGCCTTGGCTTACGGCTGCCCGGCCAACCATCGTTGATGGTGAAGCCGGGATCCGGCACCAACTCGAAGGCAGGCACCTCATGCAAACAGCAGCGGCAGAACAGGCAATAGGCCCGCTCGATGACCAGCTGATCACCCGGCTGCTCTACCAGCGCATCATCGTACTTGGCACAGAGGTCGATGACCGCGTGGCGAACCGGCTGTGCGCCCAGTTGCTGCTGCTGTCCGCAGAGGACCCGCGCGGTGACATCAGCCTGTACATCAACTCTCCCGGCGGCTCGGTCAGCGCCGGTCTCGCGATCTACGACACGATGCAGCTGATTCCGAACGACGTCAGCACGCTGGCGCTCGGCCTGGCCGGAAGCATGGCTCAGTTCCTGCTGTGCGCGGGAACTGCCGGCAAGCGGTTCAGCCTGCCGCATGCCCAGGTCCTGATGCACCAGGGCTCTGCCGGGTTCGGCGGCACCGCGGCGGATGTCGAGATCTACGCGGCGCAGCTGGAGCGCGTCGGGACCCTGATGACCAAGCTGACCGCCGAGCACACCGGCCAGCCGCCTGAGCGGGTGGCGGCCGACAGTAGCCGCGACCGCTGGTTCAGCGCGACCGAAGCGCTTGAGTACGGGATGATCGACCACATCCTGGAGCGGGTTGAGGACATCCGTCCTGCCGTCGTCGGCCGGATGGCGGGCCTGTGACGATGAGCCAGTACACGATCCCGACGGTCATCGAGCGCACTCCCCTCGGAGAGCGCGCTTACGACGTTTACTCGCGCCTGCTGGCGGAGCGGATCATCTTCCTCGGCACCGAGATCGACGACGGCGTGGCCAACGTGGTCATGGCTCAGCTGTTCCATCTTGAAGCCGCTAGCCCTGATCTGGAGATCAGCCTATACATCAACTCGCCGGGCGGCTCGTTCAGCGCGCTGACCGCGATCTACGACACCATGCAGTTCATCCGGCCGGACGTCGCCACGGTCTGCATGGGCCACGCGGCGTCGGCCGCTGCTGTCCTGCTCGCAGCCGGTGCCCCGGGCAAGCGGGCCGTGCTGCGGCACGCCAAGGTGCTGCTGCATCAGCCGTCGAGCCAGGCTCAGGGCGCCTTGCCGGACCTGGCAGTCGAGGCCAAGGAACTCGCCAGGGTCCGGGCCGAGGTCGATGAGATCCTCAGCGAGCACACCGGTCACCCAGTTGCCAAGATCAGGGCCGATACCGACCGGAACAAGACGTTCAGCGCCCGCGAGGCTGTCAGCTATGGTCTCGCTGACGAGGTCATCACCACCAGGAAGGCGGTGCGCCACGGCGCGGCGCTGCCGACTGCAGCAGGCTAGTTACGATTAGCAAGCAGATCGTACATCAAGGGATCAGCCACGGTTTCCTCGTAGACGGCGCGTCCGGTAGCGGCCATGACCCGGCCAAGTTCCGGGTCCCACGGCGTCGGCTGCCGGGGACCTGCGAGCCGGACGTGCTCAACGTCGGCGCGGATCCCGGCAGAGTAATCGGCCGTCGTCATCCGCCACGGGCATGCGCCATGACGGCGGATAACGGAAGTGGCGATGGCAACACCCGGCCAGTCGAAGTCACCGTGGTACCACAGCTCACCGCCGCCACTGACGACGACGTCGGCGAGATGATGAAACGCGACCGACGGGCGGCCCTCCGTGCAGAGCAGGGGTGCCGAGCCCGGCGCCAGCTCCGCCGCGGCCCGGCGGAGAACAGCCGGGTTCTCGCAGACGTACACCTGGCCACTCCGGACCGTCAGCGGCAGCGCCATGAGCTGCTGCAACGTGACGTAGAAGGGAACGCCGATGCGGGCGGCGCCAGTGAGCCACTCGCCCAGGCCGCGGCCCTGCGCCGGAAGGTTGAGGACGAGCACCCGGCTCGCCAGGTCGTCAACGACGACGTCAGCTGACTCCCAGAGATCCCTGCGCTGTTCCGCCGTCTCCGGGCGGGAAAGGCCAGCCCGGATCGCTAGCGCGCGCAGCACTAGCGTCGATGCCGCCGTGCCATGGCCCAGTGCCTTGGTGTCCCCGGTGACCTCCGCCGCGAGCGCGGGCAGCAGGATAGGCGTAGCAGCGAGCCCGTCCAGGCACTCCAGCACCCGGACTGCAACTGCCAGCCGGGCCTGCTCGCCCTGGTTAACCAGTTTGGTCACGCTGCCGTCTGCCGAGAGCTCCGCCAGCCAGTCCCGGTACCAGCGCCGCGAGTCGTGCAGCGGGCTGACCTGCGCAGCGCGGACAACGGTGTCGCGCGCGGCGGCGAGCGCGCTGCGTTCAGCCAGGCGATTGCGCAGTGGGCCGCTCAGCTGGGCCAGCAGCTCAGGCAGGCTGCGCCCGGTCGCCTCGCGGACCGCGGAGTCCAGGTCGGCAAGGCGGACGCTGACGCGCGCGGTCCCCGCGTCCCGGTACTGACCGGTGATCCCGATGATTGCCTTCCGCTCGGCATCGGAGGGGTTGCTGACGCTGACCGTGCCGGCCAGATCGCCCCCGGTCCGCTCCATGGACCGTCGAGCCGCAGCGAGCAACCGCCGGTACTCAGCCGCCGCGTACGGCGAGGGGCTGCTCACTCTGCGTCGTCCAGGTCATCCTCGTCGTCCCCGCGCGGGTCTGCTGCGTCCACCGAGTACAGCGTCCCCCCGCCACGCAGCGGGGCGTGCCGGGTTGGCCGGAAGCCGAGCAGCTCCGCCACTAGGGACTCGTTGTCTGGGTAGCCAGCTGAGGCGTCGAGGAGCTGCTCGCCGTCCCACAGCAGCAGCATCGCCGAGACGGTGCGCGTGGTCTTGTCGTGATACATGTCGTAGTGCGCGATCATCGGCACCGTGGCGGTGGTCACCCACAGGTCGTGTCCCGTCATGAACAGGTCGAGGTCGAACTTCACCGCCAGGCCGAACAGGTCCGGCTTATACCGCTCATCGATGCCGACGAACGCCTCGTCGAGCGCGACCATTCGCGGGCAGTGGTCCTTGGCAGAGGAGTACAGCGCGTTGGCGGCGGCGAAGAGCGGCAAGTGGATTGCGGCTGACTTCTCACCGCCGGACATCACCGAGTGCTTGGCCCGGGTCAGGCGCGTTTCCGGCTCGCCCGGCTGGATCAGCAACAACTCGAACCCGTGCCAGGATCTGTAGTCGAGAACGCTGGCGAGGGCCTCCCGGTAGGTGGCGCGCGGGTGCCCGGCCCGGTACTCGCGAATCATCTCCCTCAGCACGCTCCGCAGCTCGGCGAGGCGTTCCGGGCCTGCAGCGTCCCGCTCCAGTAGCCGGGACGCGGCCCGCTGCAGATCGGTGATCTTGTCGGACTGGGCCCAGCGGATGCCCACCGCGATCCCTGACGACATGGGCTTGGACCGGGTGTCTGCGTTCATCTCGCGGGACAGGTCGCGGGCGGCGACGACCCGGTCGTGGATCTGCTGGGCGAGGGCGGCGAGCAGCTCGTCTTCGAGCACCTTGCGTTCCCGCTCCTCGAGCAGCACGCCCTGGTCCGCAGCGCGCTCGGCAATTCTGGTCGCGAAGGCGGCTGCTGGCCTGCGGCCCTCGTCGTCGATCACGTGCACGGTGACTACCACGCCGGGCTCCCAGTCCACCCGGTAGTCCTCGTCGCAGGCGGCCAAAGCCTCGGTGAACTCCTTGAGCGCGATCGACATCCGCTCCACGGTGTTCTTCAGTGTGCTCTCGGTGACCTGACGTCCGCCTTGGGTTGCGGCGGCGAAGGCGTCCAGGAGGTCGCTAACGCCGGCCGGAAATGCCGACCGGACGTCGATGCCGGGCTGTTCTTCGCCAGGCTCGCCGTCCCCGGCCGCAGCCAGGCGGTCGGCAAGTTCGTCGCTAGCGTGCACAGGGTCTGGCCAGCGCTCCCGCTCAGGCCATTGCATGCTGCCGCTGACGCCGAGCAGCGGGCGCAGGTCTGGCCGCGCGTACTCGCCGAACTGTGCCGCCTGCTCGTGCATCTGGGCTATCGCGTCGCGGAGTGCCATGCGCTCGCCGCGTAGCCTCTCCTCAGCCGCAGTGGCGTTGTCGTGCTCGGCGTGGGCGCGCCTGTCCAGCTCCTGGTAGGCGCGCTCGGCCGCCTGGATCTGCCGTTCGGTCTGGCTGATCTGTTCCAGCACCTGCTGGACGTCCGCCTGCAGCGCCTCCTCCAGCGCGCGGAACTCCTCCGCGAGCGCGTGCTGCAGCCGTTCCCGCTCGGATAGCGATTCCTCGGCGTGCGTGCACTCCTGCCTGCGCAGCCCGATCGTTGCTTCTTGCGCGGCGAGGTCTTCGCTTGCCTGGGCCAGCTTCGCCCGTTCGCTGTGAATCTGGGTGGCCGCGTTCTCGAACTCCGCCGCCGCCCGGGCGATCGCGTCTACCTGGTCGGCGGCGGTGGGCATCCGGCGCTCGGCGGCGGCCTGCCGCAGCTGCCGCGCCTTCGCGTCCGCGTCCGCGATCGCCGCGGCCACCGCCTTCCGTGCCGCCGCCGTGTCCTCTCGCGCCCGGGCCAGCACCGCGGCATGCCGGCCGGTGGCCTCGGCGGCCTGGGCGAGCCGTTGGGTATCCGGCAGTTCCCGCCGAGCGCGCTGCAGGTCCGCGAGTAGCGCGGCTACCTGGTCCCGCTGAGACGTCAGGCGCTGCTCCTCGGCTGAAGTCCGCGCAATGAGATCGTCGTGGTCCGCCAGCCGGGCGCGTCGGCGATTGGCGCGGTGGGTGGCGCCGATGTACTCCGGAGCTGCCTTCGGGTGGGCGCCGACATGCGCGCCATAGCTGAATTGCGCCTTGGTGCTGACAGTCGGCGCCGCCTCGCGGTCGGGGGCCATACCGAAAGCGGCGGCGATGTCGTCGGTGACGGCGACACTGCGCAGCACGCCCGCGATAACCTCCCTGGCGACGCGGTCAGTGTCCTCGGGGATCAGGACGTCGGCGAGTGTCCGGCCGTCCGCCGGGCAGTCGCCGACAGCCACGAGGTATCCGTCCGCCTCCGCGTCGGCAAGGGCCGCGCCAGTCAGCCCGGCGCCCGGGTGAACCCAGGCGGTGAGCAGGCCTGCCCCGTAGAGCGCGCCTTCAATCGCCGCAGCCTGCGCGTCATCCAGGGTGTCGGCGAACCGCACGAGCTGCCACAGGGGAGCCCCCGGCCGCCCGTCCCGGCCAGCCGGGCGCAGGTCGCTGGCGGGCGGAGCGTCGTCCTGCTCGGCGGCGATCGCGGCGCGTTCGGCCCGCAGGTCTGCTAGCCGCTCGCCAGCCTCGCGTAGCTGGGTCTCCAGGTTCGCCCGTGCGGCGGCGGCCGTTTCCCGGCGTGGCGCCGCGCGTCGATCGAACACCTCGGCGAGGCTCGTGGCGCCCGGCTCGCCGGCCTGCTCAAGCGCCTCGACCAGCATGTGCGCGTCCGCAGGGGCGACGATCGGACCGTCGGGCGGCACCTCGCCTGATGGCCTGGACCAGCGCCGCGACCATGCGGCAAGCTCGTCAGCTGCCGTCTGGCGGATCTGCTTCAGCCGGGCTTCTGCAGCCGCGGCGGCTAGCTCTTGCTCCTGCTCGGCGGCCTCTGTCTTACCCAGGTCCTGCTCGGCGAACGTCCGCCGGATCCCGGCGTCGCGGATGGCTTCGAGCAGCTTGCGGATCTGCCCGATGTCGTCGCGGCGGGCCGCCACCCGCGCACGCGCCACGGCCAGCAGTTCGTCTCCGGCATCGACGGGACCGAAACCGTCGTCGGCGATCCCGGACCGCGCCGCGGCGTCCGTCAGTTCCCGTGCGAGCCTGGCTTCCGCCGTTCTGGCGTCGAGGGCGCGGCGGCGGAGCTTGAGCGCCGTCTGCTCGGCTTCACCGAGTTGCCGGCGGTCTTGCTCAAGTCGGCCTCGGTGGAATTCGACCTCCCGCGCGCCGGCGAGCACTTCGCGCCGCTTGTCCTCGATCCGGCCCTGCGCCTTGTACTCGTCGGAGTTCTTCAGCCCGGCCAGGCGGCCTTGCAGTTGCTCGCCCTCGGCGCGCAGCTCGTTGCGCTGCGCAAGCGCATCGTTTTCGGCAGCTGCGGCTCGCCGGAACTCCGCCGCGGCTGTGCTGATCAGCTGTGCGTGCAGTGCCGCCGCGTCAGACCGCGACTGCACCCGGTCGAGCTGGAACTTCACGTGCGCGCGCAGGTAAGCCTCGTAGTGGGTCAGGAAGTCCCGCACGGCCGCGTTGGCCGCTGTGAGGTCGTCAAAGAGCTTCTGCACCGCTGCGAGGTTCTCGAAGTCGCGGGCCGCTTGCTGGACCAGTTCCTCGTCGACCGGGCTCAGCCCCGAGCTGAGAGTGTCCGACACCTTCGCCGGGTCGAGGTCTTTGGCCAGCAGCGGGCGGCGCAGCGCCAGCAGCAGGTCGAGAAGCTGCGCGTACCGCTCTCGGCCGAGGCCGAACAGCCGGGAATCGACAAGGTCGCGGTATTCGGTGGCGGTCCGGCGCCAGGCATCCGGCTCCAGCACCGCCCGCAGCTGTCGCTCAGTAAGCGGCCGGGAGTCGGCCGACAGCAGGCCGAAGTCAACGCCCAGCCGCTTGCCGGTGACGTAGAACGACGTCCGGACCCCGTCGGTGTTACGGTGCGCGCGCATTCCCACGATGAGCGTGACGGTCTCTGGTCGCTCGGCGCCGTCACCGGCGGCCGAGCCTGTGGGCCTTCCTTCGCACCGGGCGAACTCCATCCACACGTACCCGTATTCGGACTCCTGGCCCCGGTACAGCAGATTGGATTTCATCGTCCGGTTCTCGCCGCTGAACGGGTCCAGCCGCCGGGAGTCGGCCACCCCGTCGAGCACGAACGGGAACAGCACCTCCAGCGCCTTCGTCTTGCCCGACCCGTTGTGCCCGCGCAGAGCCAGACGACCATCGGCGAAGATCCACTCCTCGTCGACGTAGTCCCAGACGTTGATCACGCCCGCGCGGGTGGGCTTGAACCGGTCACTCATCGGGTTCCCCGGTGCTGAAGTCCATGGCTTGCTGGCCGCTGGCGGAGCGGACTGGCAGCGCTAGCTTGATATTCCGGAATCGCGCGGCTGCCGGAAGCACCAGGACGCCGCCGGGCGCCGGTCGCAGCAACCGCAGGCTGGCCAGGAGTGTCACCGCCGCAGCCAGGAGGCCGTGAGGGTCGGCCTGCCAGGCAACCGTGAACGACGCCGGGCCGAGCTCGTCATATAGCTCGTCAATCATGCCGCGCAGGCTGGCCTCCGCCACGAACGGCAGGAGCGGCGGCGGGACCAGGGCGGGCTGGTTTGCCTCGTCGTGCTCGTCTGCGGGGGCGGACCAGGCAAGCTCCTGCACCACGCCGCCGACCGGCAGCGCTGAGTCGATCCGGTCCAGCAACTCGCGCTGGTCGTCGGCTTCTGAAGGGATTCCGAAGGCGTCGAGCGTCACGTCGGGATCCTCGATGAGGTCGGCGATCTTGGCCAGCAGCAGGCCCGCCGCGCGGTTGACGGCTCCGCCGCGGCCGGGGAACGGCCTGTCGGTGAAGCGGCCGCCGGCGTCGGCCAGCAGGACTCCCTCGGCGCGTCGCTCGACGGCCAGGCCGGTGAACTGCGCCAAGCTCTCGGCAACGCCCGGCCGCCGAAGCACCTCCGCGATCTCCGGGTCGGCCTGGGCGTAGTACACGACCGGGTATTCCACTAGCGCGCGGGCGGCGCGCTGCGCCGCGGCCTCCCGCTGAGCGCCCCGCTTGCCGCTGACGAACGTGCTGTCGAGCAGGCCGGCGGCGCTGGTCAGGTGCTGCACCGGACGAGCAGGGCGGAACAAGGTCGCGCAGATGTCGTGGTCGATGTCGTACAGCGCGTCACCGTGATCGGTGTCGCTGGCCCAGGCCTCCACCGACCCGTCTGACAACCGCAGTGCGCCACGGTCCACCAGCCAGTCGAGCACGTCCACGACCGCGGCCTTGTGCGCGGTCACCGTCGGGTCGAAGCCGAGGCCGTCGATCGCGTTCGCTGCCGGGGTGAAGGCGCGCACCAGGTCGGCGAGGCTGATCTCGACCCGAGACCGCTGGAAGGAGGCGAGTGCCAAGCACAGGTATGCAAGTCGGCGGCGGTCGAACGGCCGCCCGTAACGCGACGAGAACACCGCCGACTGAGTGGGATCGAGCGCGTCGAGGCGGCGGCTGAGCCGCACCTGGCGGGTCGTTGCGATGAGGGTGTAGCCGAGCAGGTCCCGAAAGTCGGCGGCCATCGGGTCCGCCCAGCGCAGAACCTGCTCGAGGGTTCCCGGACGGGGCCGGTTCGCCGTGATGACGTCGTGGGTGAGCACCAGCCGGACCG
>DATMMA010000361.1:0-2588 GCA_035570295.1 Streptosporangiaceae bacterium | reverse complement strand
AGCGAGCTGAGCGTCGGCGGAAACAGGCTCATCCTGGAGTACACCGGAGACTGGCATCAGGCCGGCAATCTATTCATCCATTTCCCGGAACAGAAGATCCTGACGGCGATCGACAGCTTCACGGTGAAGAACGCGCCGTTCTTCCGGCTGCTGTTCTCCGCCCGCGTGCCGGCTTACTTTGACGCCATGGACCAGATGCTGGAGTACGACTTCCAGACCGTCGTGTCCGGTCACATGGCTCTGTTCGGCACTCCCGAGGACGTGCAGACCAATCGCGAGTACGTCCACGACCTGCGAGCCTGCGCCGCTGAAGCGCTGCGCATGGTGGACATCGCGCAGGCGGCTGCCGAGGCCGGCGTGCCGGATAACAACCGGCAGGCACGGCTCAAGGTCTGGATGGATGCGGTGGTCACCCGCGCGGCAGAGCTCATGCCGGCGTCCTGGGACCAGCACCTCGGAGGGACCGACATCTTCCTCACCGACAACCTGAACACCGTCGCATGGAGCCTTAACAACGACTAACCAGGACACCGGGCTCGTGCTGCGGCGGGGAGGATGGCATCGTCTCAGGCCTGCCGCCAGGTTGCCGGAATGCGGCTGACCGGTTACGCGGCTCGGGACCTAGACACGCTGACAGCGCCGGCGCTGTCGAGCACGCGCCTCATCCGGGCGATCTCGGCAGCGGTCATATTCGGATCAGCGGACTTCCACTCGACGAGATCAGGCAGGTAAGTCATCGCCGATGACACACCGGCCCCGGCAAGGAAGCTGCTGACCAGGCTGGCCCGGGCCAACGTCGCAAGCGGCCGCTTCCAGGCGGCAGCAGGAACCTCACCGGCCGCCATCAGCAGCCACGCGATGCCGATGTCGAGAGCCGGGTCCCCGCTGGCCGCGCCGGTCCAGTCGATCACTACCGGACCTGCCGGGCCGATGATGACGTTGAGCGGGTGCAGATCGAGATGTAACAGCCTGTCACCGTCGCCGACCGGGCCAGCAGGGACGAAATCAGGCGCCGGGATGTCATGCAGCCGGCGGTGCAGATCGGCCAGCAGCGTTCCCAGCTGACGGACCGTCCACGGCCGCCGCTCGATCGCGCCAACCAGGGACGGGCCGTCGATGCGCTGCATCACCAGCTCCGTCCCGTCGTCGGAGACACGCTCGACAGCCGGGACGGGGTAGCCGTGCTGCCGGGCATACTCCATGACTCGGGCCTCGCCGTCCAGCTTCCGGCCATCGCGAGACCTGCGCAGAACCAGCCCCGGAGCGCACTCAAAGATGTCGCAGTCTCGTCCGGATGCCAGGAGCCGGCCGGCCGTCTTGCTGGTCACGTCGCCGCCTGTTCGGGGAGCAGGGCGTTGCACACGAACTCCACCACCGTCGCGCGCGTGATGTTGTCATCGAACCGAGAGGCGTCGCGACTCTCGTGCCGCTTCCAGGCGAACCAAGCCACGGTTTCGGTCACGATCTGGGCCGCGACCGCCATGTCCGGCAGCGACCTCAGGTGTCCTGACGCGGCACGCCGCTGCAGGTAATCGCGGAGCAGGTCGATGCGTCCCCGCCTGCGCCGCCCGAAGTACAGCGCCTCCAGCGGTGGCAGGTCAGCGGCGCACGCCTCGATCACCGACAGCACGCCGCGGAGCCGCTCAACCGTCGAGTACTGCTCGGCCACCACTGCCGCTAGCTCCGTCCTGACATCCTGCGGCGTGTCGGCCGCTACGGCGGCTTTCAGCAGCGGCGTCGTCCCCTGACGCGTCAGGCCGCGACCAACCATTTCGACGGTGACCGCGATATCGGGCGCCGACAGCGGCAGGTCACCCAGGTCCGCGGCAGGTAAGCCCAGGCCGGCCGCCAGCACCAGATGCAGAAGCGACTCCTTGCTCTCCACGTAGGTATAGACGGCCCCGGTGGACAGCCCGGCCGCTGCCGCTACCTCAGCCATGCGCGTCCTGCGGTAACCCAGGTGCGCGAAACAGCGCGCGCCGGCCTGGGCGATCTCCTGCAACCGGGACTCGGCGCTGGCGCGTGTCATGCCAGCAGTATGAGGTGAATGAACGGTTCAGTCAATGGGCTGGCCACTGGTCCTAAGTAGCGATTACGGCCGTCGTCGTACGGCCGCCGTCCACGTCGAGCACGATGCCATGGACGAAGTCGGACTCCTCGCTCGCCAGGTAGACCGCGGCATGTGCGATGGCCTGGGGAGTGCCCATTCCGCCAGCAGGGGTGCCTTTCATCATCACTTCGCCTGGGTGTACCTCGCCCGGCACGGGCGTCTGGATAACGCCTGGGGAGATCGCGTTCACGCGCACGCCGTGCGGACCGAACTCGGCAGCCCAGGCTCGCGTCAATGTCTCGATCGCGCCCTTGGTGGAACTGTAGAGCGCGCCATGGGGAATGCCCAGGCGCGAGATCCAGGATCCCAGGTTGATGATCGTCCCTCCGCCAGCCTCGACCATGGCCGGAGCGATCGCGGCGGTCAGGAAGAACGGCGCCTTCACGTTGACCGCGTACACCTTGTCGAAGTCGTCTTCGGTCGCGTCATGAGTCGCGCCGAACGGGAAGACGCCAGCGTTGTTGACCAGGATGTCGAC
>DATMMA010000360.1:0-2307 GCA_035570295.1 Streptosporangiaceae bacterium | reverse complement strand
CCGGCGAGCGGCAGTCGCGTACGGCCGCACCGCACGTGGCCTGGGCTGGGCGAAGTGGGCCGCGACCGCTCGCACAGACGGCGGGGGAGCGGTACCGGGGGAGGCGGCCGGCAATTAACTGCCAGAAATTTACAGCCTTATGCATATTTAACCCGTCGCGGAGAGCGAGCCTTATCCGCCCCCGGCAAAAACCCGTCAGCCGTCTCGCGGGAACCGATAAGGGGTTTTGGGGCGATTGTCCGCTGCCGTGGCTGATCGTCCGGATGGCGGGCGCGGCCGCGCGGTAAGACCGCCGGGCGGAACCGGCCCGAGTCGCCCGCGCCTCCGCGCCGCGGTCGTCGGCCGGCCTGCTCGGCGCGGGAACTAGCCCGCAGCCGGGATTAACCGTGCTCCGGGCCGGCTAATTGCCTGGTGGCGACCGTCCATCTTGTACGCCTTTGAGCGCGCGAGGACTGTCGCGGTTGCTGCCGTGGCGCGCTGCGGAGCTTGGTTCGGGGTAGTCTCGCTGTCCGGTTAACAGCGTTAATGCCCGGATTATCCCGGTTCGGCCGGTACGTCCCGGTCGGGACGATGCCGTGCCACCCTCGCAGGCGGTCACGCCCTGTGGCGGAAGCTCGGTGCCCGTATTCCACGAGTTCGCGAGGCTCTACACGGATGACGAAGTTCTAGAGGACGGACTCGACTTTGGCAAAGTTCAGGGTGATTCCGGGTGAATGCCCGGTCGGCGCCTCCCAATTGATGATTATATGTCCCTACCCGTTTTGTGACGCTAGCTGGAAGAGGGGTCTCGGCCGCCCTGTCGGCCCGTGCAGCAGCGATCGTTGCTGAGGGAAGGGAGAGGTGAGGTGCCGATGATGAGCGGCTCCGCCGTTCGCTGCCCGGTGGACTTCCAGGTAGCGCTTGATGCTGCGAGGTGCGAGCGCAGTGCGTAGACGATCGATGACCAACGGAAACGGTGCTCCGCCGGCTTCCGGGTCTCCTTCAAACGGAGACGGTGGTCTGCCGAATGGCGGACCGCTGGCCGTCGGACCAGGTCAAGGCGGGCCCAGCGCGGGAGCCTTTGACGGCCCCGGCGGCCCAGAGCAAGGCGGCCTGCCTGTTCCGGTTACCCCGGCCCGCGCCGTCGGGCGGCCCCCGTCCCAGGCCGGGACCGGCCAGCAGGTACACAGCGGGTCACGCTGGGCGTTGAGCAACTGGCGAGTACGCTGGCGGCTCATCGCGATCATCGCGGTACCGACGCTCACCGCCCTTATCCTCGGCGCGATCCAGATCTCCACCGCGGTGGAGAACTACACGTCCGACAAGCGCGTGCAGACGCTGGCGAACCTCAACGCCCTCGTGGTCAAGGGGGCCGGCCAGCTGGCCGACGAGCGGGACATCACCGCGGGCTTTGTCGCGGCGGGCAAGTCGAACACCGCGATGCAGGCCCAGGTCAATCAGGCTCAGGCCGCGACGAACGCCACGCTCGCCGAGATCAGGTCGCAGGCCGCGGTCGTCTCCGACAGCAGCGGCTACCGTGCCCAGACGGTGCTCGACCTCAACAACGGCGTGCTGGCCGGCATCAACGACCTGACACTGATCCGGCAGGCGGCGCTCAAGACCCAGTACCCGCCGCTCGCGATCATCCAGACGTACGACGAGCGGCTGATCGCGCCGTTCGACACGTTCAGCAACGACATCGCGGCCGGCACGGGGAACGCCTCGATGCAGACCAACGTCACGGTGCTCAACGCGCTGCTGCGGATGGAGGATGACGCCTCCCTGCAGCGCGCCTACCTGTACCAGGCGCTGGCCAGCCCGTCGCCAGGGCTGACGTCGGTCGCGCTCACCGCGCTGAACCAGGCCGCGACCCAGCAGCAGGCCGACACCAGCCAGTTCACCGGGGACGCCTCGGTGACCGAGGCGCAGAACCTCAACAACACGGTCAGCGGCCCGCAGGTGGACGCCGCGAAGAGCGAAGAGTCGCTCGCGGTCGCCCTGACGGGCAAGAACCAGTCGATCGCCGCGATCGGCACGGCGCAGACGTGCGGCAAAACGCCGCAGGCGCAGTGCTGGTACCAGACGCAGGCCGTGCAGATCTCGGACATGCGCCAGGTCAGTGACGGGCTGGTCGGGCAGGTCACCGCGCAGGCCAACTCGCTGACGGCGAGCTCACTGCGCAGCGCGATCATCACCTCGGTGGTCACGCTGCTGCTGCTGATCCTCGTCCTGCTGATCACCACGTTCGTAGCGCGGTCGATGATCCGGCCGCTGCGCAAGCTGCGTGCCGACGCGCTCGAGGTGGCGGGCAGCAAGCTTCCCGATATG
>DATMMA010000359.1:0-5600 GCA_035570295.1 Streptosporangiaceae bacterium | reverse complement strand
CTGCCAGTTCCGCCTCTTGCCCGTCGGGCGCGCTGGCCACGCAGGGACGGCCGGAAACCACGCTCGGGTCCTCAGCAAGCTGGACGGCGGAGGTCATGGCCGTCCCCGGCGGATCGTGGCACGGTGGATCTTGGCACGGGCGCAGCGCTCACCTGACCGGACTACGACCCTGTCGAAGCGACCGTCCGCAACTGCCAGCCAGCACCAGGGCGTGAGCTTGAGCACTGTGCCAGGCTGTGAGCCGGGCCGGCGCCGGCCGAAGGCGAACTCGACCTCCGGACTGGTCCCGGTGACCGGCAGCCGGCCCCAGGCCAGCGCGGACGGACCGGTTCGCTCGTCGGATGCTTGCGCCCCGCGCAACAAGGGCGCAACCAGCCGGGCGGAGCTCACCACGTCGAGCAGGACTCCGGCCTGGTACACCTCCAGCGCCGGAAACGCCGAGTCGCGGCCGGCCAGCCTGACTTCCCACGGCCGCCCCGGCAGCACCAGAGCCGGCCCGGCGTCCTGCTGCCAGGAGCAGTCCCGTTCCGGTGGTGCGGTTCGCATGTCAGCAGACTCCTTCCGCGCCTGCGGTCGCAGGCCCGGACCTCAGCCTTCCGGCCAGAGCGCTGGCAGTCAGTAGCGCGCGTTTCCCACCTAATGGTGGTGCTAGCTACCGCATCGAACCGGTAGCGCGCTGCATAGTGGCACAGTGCGCGGGCCGCATACGGTAGTGCCCATGTCAACCCTGGCCGCACGGCGCCGCCGCGCGGTCCTGGCGCCGTTGCGGCTGCTGGCCATGATCGTCAGGGACACCACGTTCGTGATTGCCGGCGTGCCGGCGCAGCTGGCAGCGCTGGCGGCGCTCGCCCTGCCCTGGGTCGTGCCCCACTTCGTAGTGATCAACGAGCTGCCTGGTGGTACTGGCGATGTGGCACTTTGGCAGGTTGCCGTTGCGGTACTGGCCGGAGTCGTGCTCATGCTGCTGGCGCGGGCGCCGCTGACGGCGATCCAGCGGCACCGGTTCTGGTCGCTGCTCGGCATCGAGATCCCCGAGCCGGCGGCCGCGCAGGGATCACTCAGGCACCGGCTGGTGTCTGCCGTGCGGTCGGAGGCCACCTGGCGGCAGCTCGGGTATCACCTCGTCGCAGGACCCGCTATTGCTTTTGGCGGGATGCTGACGCTCGCACTGTGGGCGGCCGGAGCCGGGCTCGTCATCGTCAATGGCTGGGCCCATCTGTTCCCGCCGCTGGCCGGCCTGAGGCCATTCCACGGCAAGGCCCTGACGCTGGACATCACCGCCCAGATCCTCCTGCTGTTGCTGGCGCCTGCCTTGGCCGCCGCTCTGACTTGGCTGGACTCCAGGGCAGGTCGCGCGCTGCTCGGCGCGAGCCGCGCGGTCGAGCTTGAGCGAAAGGTCGAGAGCCTGGCCGAGAGCCGGGCAGGAGTCGTCGATGCCGCGGACGCCGAGCGGCGTCGGATCGAGCGTGACCTGCATGACGGCGCTCAGCAGCGGCTGGTGTCACTCGCGATGAACCTCGGCCTGGCCAGGGCGACGCTGACCGACGTGCCTGAACCAGCCAGGCAGGTCATAGTTGAGGCCCATGAGGAAGCCAAGGAGGCACTGGCCGAGCTGCGCAACCTGGTCAGAGGACTGCACCCGGCCGTGCTGGAGGACCGGGGCCTTGACGCGGCCCTGTCCGGGATCGCGGCGCGGGCGCCGCTGCCGGTCCGTGTTCAAGTCGCGGTGCCCGACCGGGCTTCACCGACGATCGAGGCGGTCGCCTACTTCGTGGTCTCCGAGTGCCTGACCAACATAGCCCGGCACGCGGCTGCCACCCAGGCCGAGATCGACGTCAGCTGTACCGCCGACGCTCTGGTTATCCGGGTCACCGACAACGGCATCGGCGGCGCCGATCCAGTCCGCGGGACCGGCCTGGCCAGCCTTGCCCGCCGGGCCAGGTCCGTGGACGGAAGCCTGGAGGTAGACAGCCCGGCCGGCGGGCCGACCGTCATCACCGTGGAGTTGCCGTGCGCGTCGTGATCGCCGAGGATTCGGTGCTGTTGCGGGCCGGCCTGATCAAGCTGCTCGCTGCGGCGGAAATCGAAGTCATGGCAGCGGTCAGCGACGCCGAGCAGCTGCTCGCTGCCGTGCCTGTGCACAAACCGGACGCCGTGATTGTGGACGTGCGGATGCCGCCCAGTCACACCGACGAGGGGATCCGCGCCGCCCTGGTAATCCGGCGGCAGTGGCCCGAGGTGGCCGTTCTCGTTCTCTCGCAGTACGTCGAGGAGCGGTACGCGACTGACTTGCTCTCTGCTAACACCAGTAGCGTCGGGTACCTGCTGAAGGACCGGGTTGCCGATGTCGCGGAATTCGTCGCGGCGCTGCGCCGGGTCGCCGACGGCGGCACTGCGCTCGATCCCGAGGTAGTCGCACAGCTCTTGGTCCGCCGCCGGAGTGATCCGCTCGACAGGCTCACGCCACGCGAGCATGAAGTGCTGGCGCTGATGGCTGAGGGCCGGTCTAATTCGGCGATAGCACAGACGCTGGTCATTACGGACAGCGCCGTGGCCAAGCACATCAACAGCATCTTTGCCAAGCTCGACTTGCAGCCGGGCGACGGCGACCATCGCCGGGTACTGGCCGTGCTGCGATTCCTGGACCTCGGATGAGCGTCAGTCATGGCCGCCCTGCCCGGCCGCGCCGCCGGTGGATCTGGGCGATCGTCGCGCTCGTCACGGCGACGGTACTGATATCGCCACTGGCACTGCTCGTCGGCATGAAGCCAGCGCCGCACCATGAGTACGGCCCGGTCACGGTCTACCGTCGCGCGGTCACTGCGATACGGGTAAGCGCGCCCGGCGATGCCGTTGCCATCACGGCCGGGCGGCCAGGCCAGGTCAGCGTCGCGAGCACCATGGCCTGGCTGGTCACTAAGCCCGCCGTCCGCGAGAGGTGGCGCGGCACAACGCTCACCGTCAGCGTGCACTGCCCGGCACCGAACCTTTTCGAGGACTGCTCGGCGAACCTGATCGTGCACGTGCCCGCCGCTGCCGAAGTCTGGGCGGCAGTCGGGGCGGGCAGTGCCGCGGTAACCGGGCTGGCCGGCCCCGTCCGCGTCACTGCCACATCGGGAAGCCTGGTGCTTGCATACCTGAACGGGCCATTGTGGGCTACCGCGACCTCGGGGAGCATCACCGGCATGACCGGACTGAACTCGGCGGAACTGACAGCTGACGTCGGGTCCGGCTCACTGGCGCTGGGTTTGGACAGCGCCCCGAGGTCGCTGTCGCTTACGGTCGGCTCGGGCAGCGGCCATGTGACGGTGCCGCTCGGCACGCGCTACAGGATCGACACCGGCCCAGGCAATACGGTGCATATGACGCCAGGCATGAGTAGCCCGGACGCAGCCAGCCTGATCGCGGCCGAAGCCGGCTCGGGCACGCTCACGATCGGGTATCCGGGCGGACTGCCCGGATAGCCATCGCCCAACGCGCTGATACCGGGCGGCCCAGTCAGCGGCCGCCCGGCAGCATCCGCCGCGCTTAAAGCACCTCGCGCAGTTGCACGGTCTGGTCGCGCCTCGGGCCGACGCCGACAGCGCTCACCGGCGCGCCGATCAGGTTCTCGACCGCGCGCACGTAGGCCTGCGCATTCTTCGGCAATTCGGCGAACTCCTTGGCATCGCCGATGTCCTCCCACCAGCCGTCCAGGTACTCGTAAACCGGCTGCGCGTGGTGGAAGTCAGTTTGCGTCATCGGCACCTCGTCGTGCCGCTTGCCGTGCACGTCGTAAGCGACGCAGACGGGAACCTTCTCCAGCCCGGACAGAACGTCGAGCTTGGTGATGAAGTAGTCAGTCAGGCCATTCACCCTGGTGGCATACCGCGCGATGACGGTGTCGAGCCAGCCGGTCCGGCGTGGCCGGCCAGTGGTCGTGCCGTACTCGCCGCCAGCCTTGCGCAGCCACTCGCCCTGGGCATCGGTCAGCTCAGTTGGAAACGGCCCGGACCCGACCCTGGTCGTGTAGGCCTTCAGGATCCCCATCACCTTCGTGATGCGGGTCGGCCCGATGCCGGAGCCGGCGCAGGCGCCGCCCGCCGTCGGCGAGGAGGAGGTCACAAAGGGATAAGTGCCGTGGTCGACATCGAGCAGGGTCGCCTGCGCACCTTCCAGCAGCACGACGCGTCCTTCGTCGAGCGCGTTGTTGAGCACCAGGCCAGTGTCGGCCACGTAACGGCCCAGGCGTTCGGCGTAGCTTAGATACTGGTCGGTCACCGTTCCGGCGTCGATCCCGCGGCGGTTGTAGAGCTTCGTGAGCACCTGGTTTTTTTCCCTGAGCGCTAGCTCAAGCTTCTGCCGCAGGATGCCGGGATCGAACAGGTCCTGCACCCGGATTCCTACCCTGGCGGCCTTGTCAGCGTAAGCGGGCCCGATGCCGCGCCCCGTGGTGCCGATGCGCGCGTTACCGAGATAGCGCTCGGTGACTTTATCGAGCGCGACATGGTGGGGCATGATGAGGTGCGCGTCGGCCGAGATCAGCAGCCGGTCCTGCCAGACCCCGCGCTGCATCAGGCCGTCGATCTCACCGAGGAGCACTTCGGGGTTGACGACCACGCCGTTGCCGATGACGGACGTCGCGTGTTCAGACAGTGCGCCCGACGGGAGCAGATGCAGGGCATAGCGCTCGTCGCCGATGACAACGGTGTGCCCGGCGTTGTTGCCGCCCTGGTAGCGGACGACATAGTCGACCCGGTCGCCAAGCAGGTCGGTGGCCTTGCCCTTGCCTTCATCGCCCCACTGCGCGCCGACGATCACGATGGCGGGCATGACACAGGTCCTTCCCGTAACAGAACGAAAGCCCCAGGCAGCGTCATTGCATACCGAATGCAAGCGCGACTAGGGGCTCTTGCATTCAGATGTTACCGGACCAGCGTCGCGAGAACCTGAGAGCAGCGCAGCCGGCGCTGTAGCGGATCTGCTCCGGAGATCTTCCGTCGCAGCTTCCCGCCGGGCATACTGCGCTGAGCGAAGATACGCGAGATTGGACGGCCTGACCATGCATCCGCTGGACAGTCTGACTGACGTCTCACTGCGCGGCCGGTGGAATCGCAGGCGCGGGCTCATCATCCCGGCAGTCGTCGCATTGCTGGCTGTGGGTGCCTTCCTGCTGTGGGGTCCGGTCGGCCTGGGCAACGGACCGCTGTCGGCAACGATGAGCGGCGCGACGGGGTGGACCGATTCCGCAGGCAGTCCCACCCTGGTACCTCTGCCGATCTACTACTCAGGCCACCGTGAGGCAGTCATCGACGGAGTCGTTCTGATCGGAGGCACTCGGTTTCCGGTTCCGCACGTCCGGGCACTGGAGGTCCTGGCCACATCCGGCACCTGCGCCGGCCTTGGGCCGGCCCGGAGGACGAGCCGTGGCTTCGCCGAGGCAGGCTGTCCTGGCACGGTTCAGGGCTCGCTGATCGGGCGCTCGTTCGGTTCCGGTCACGCACTGTCAGTCGATGTCACCGCGGCGGCGGAGATACCGGCGCCACCTCCGGGCAGGTGCTGGGTCACGACCGGGATCGTCGTCCGCTATCACATCGGCATCAGGCACTACAGTGCCAGCG
>DATMMA010000358.1:0-28744 GCA_035570295.1 Streptosporangiaceae bacterium | reverse complement strand
ACTCGGCTGTGTGAGCGTCCAGCCACCCGGCGACCGCGTCGTAAATGGTCTGGGTGAACAACTCCTCCACCGTCGGCTGCCGGTTGAACAGGTCCTCGGGCACGGTCGCTGGCACAATGTGTAGGTCGTGCCGATCATGTTTCTTCGCCATCAGTTGCTCCTTTTTCCCATTCCGCCATGATCTTGTCGTCGGCTGACTGGAACGCCGGGTCGTCCGTGAACATCGCAGCAACGGGCGCGTGCTGCGCTAGCCGGTCTGTGACGTCCTGCAGCGCTCGCATCTCGTCCTAGGTCAGGCTGACGAGATACCCGGTCTCGGCTTACTTCTTCGCCATCACTTGTTCCTTCTCGGGTTGTTCTTGCCGGCCACGACTTCCCGCAGCCGTTCCAGTTCGTCCAGTGGCAGTGAGTGCGGGAACTCCTCCATCGCCAGGCTGGTCAGGGCGGGGTCGTCTGCCTCGCCGCTCGGGCATGGTCGCCTGCCTCATGTAGCTGCTGGCGGTTGGAGTCCTGACCGGCGCGCTGACTGGCGTGTACCAGACCGTGCTGTACCGGTTCGCGGCTGATGGCGTGCTGCCGGCCGCGTTCGCCGGGGCCGATCTGCAGAACGCGATCAGGCCGCGGCGGCGCTGGCGGTAGAACTGCGCTAAGCGCGCACGGGAGATCTGAGCGGATCGGCTCGGGCCGCAAGCGGTAACCTGCCAGCCGCAGATGACCGTGAGCGACGAGATAACAGAGCGGGACGAGACCACCGTGAGCAATGAGGTATCCGGGCGCAGCGGGACGATAGACAGTTTTCTAGAGAAGCTTGCAGCGAGGACTGCCGCGCCGGCCGGCGGCGCGGCAGCTGCGCTGAATGCTGCGCAGGCAGCGGCGTTGCTGGCGATGGTTGCCCGGTACACGACCGGCCCCAAGTACGAGGCCGCGTCGCGGACAGTCGAACGCGTGATTCGCGAGGCGGACCAGTTGCGTGCGGAGTGCACGGATCTCATCGCAGCCGATGCAGCGGCGTTCGGTTCGGTAGCAGCCGCCTACCGGCTCCCGAAGGAGACTGCCGACCAGCAGGCTGTCCGGTCTGCAGCAATCGCCGCTGCGCTCGTCACCGCGTCCGAGCCGCCGGCCGCGGTGATCGCCGCCGCGGCTCGCCTCCTCGACCTGGCCGAGGCGCTCGCGCCGGTCGGCAACCGCACCGTGCTCGGCGACCTGGCTGCTGCTGCGGACGCCATCCGCGCGGCGACATCGACTTCGCGGGTCCTCGTCGAGGCCAACCTGGCAGGCATCAGTGACACCGCAGCTCGCGACCTGTATGGCGAAACCGTCGCGCGGGTCGACCGGTTGCTCGCCCGCGCCGACGCGGTGACCTCGGCAGTTCGCGCGGACCTGCAGCAGTGACCGCGCGACGACTCGACGGCAAGGAGCTCGCCGCCCGGCTGCGTGCGCAAGCCGCAGATGGGGTTGCCGCGGCCGCTGCCAGAGGAACCAAGGTCCGGCTCGCGATCGTGACGGCGACACAGGATGAGTCAGCGGCGTGGTATGTGCGCTCGCTCAGCAGCGCGGCAGCCAGAGCAGGGATTGAGTGCGAGCTCGCCGACCTGGGTGCGCATGCGGCACCCGGCCGGATCGAAGCAGAACTGGTCCGGCTGTCTGCGGACGCAGCGGTGCACGGCATCATCCTGCAGACGCCGGTACCTGCTGGTGCAACAGCAGCGGAGCTAGCTGATGCCATCGACCCGGCCAAGGATGTCGACGGCGCGAACCCGGTCTCGCTGGGCCGGCTCACCGCAGGCTTGTCGGCGTTCGCCCCTGCCACAGCCGCGGCCGTAATCCGCCTACTCGACTTCCACGATGTCGAGCTGTCCGGCCGCCGGGCCGCCGTCGTAGGCCGCTCCGCCGTTGTCGGCAAACCGGTAGCTCAGCTACTGCTGGCCCGCGACGCTACGGTGACCATCTGCCATTCGCGCACTCCCGACTTGGCCGCTGTCACCAGGGAGGCCGAGGTGCTCGTCGCGGCGGCCGGGCGGCCCGGCCTCATCACTGCCGGGCACGTCCGGCCCGGCGCGGTCGTCATTGACGTGGGCACCAGCACCACTGGTGACGGCAGCCTCGTCGGCGATGTCGGTGCCGCGGTGGCAGAGGTGGCCGCCGCTCTGTCTCCCGTCCCCGGCGGGGTCGGTCCGGTGACGACCGCCCAGCTGTTGCTCGCAACTACGGTCGCCGCAACCGGACGGCGTAGCTCCGGCAAGGTCCGGTAGTCTCACCGTCATGGCGGTAGCTCGATTGGCGTCAACTGCCCTGGATTGCTCCGACCCGTCCGCGCTTGCTGCCTTCTGGGCTCAGATGATCGGCGGCGAGGTGGCGTTCACCAGCGACGACTTCTGCGCGGTCAAGACTGACGACGGGTGGCTCGCGACCGTGCGCGTCGACGGCTACCGCCAGCCGAGCTGGCCCGATCCGTCCGTGCCCAAGCAAATGCACCTAGACCTCGCTGTCGACGACCTCGACACGGCGCAGGCCGAAGCCATCCGGCTCGGTGCGACTCTGCCAGCAACTCAGCCAGCCCCTGACCGGTGGCGAGTGCTGCTGGATCCAGCCGGTCACCCGTTCTGCCTGTCGAGCCAGATTCCCGAGTAGCCCGGACGCCGGACTGGCGCCAGCCAGGCGGCTAGGTCCGTCACTCCGTCGGCCATCTCGCGAAGTATGCCGATATGGCTGTTGTGCCGTGGGGTTTCCTCGATCATGAGAAATGTTCACGCGAAGTCCGTGGTCAAAGAAGTAATTCGAACGCCCCATACGTGGAACCGTGAAGACGCACCGGCCTCGGCATAACGCCGCTGCCCATTTAGCGGGGCGATACGCTTTGTGATCATGAGCATCTCTATCGATGAACTGGTCCAGCGGAACTCAACGTTCGCCGCCACCGGGGCGTTCGCGGGTCTGCCTTTCCCGACTAGCCAGACACTTCGGGTCGTGGGTTGTGTCGATTCCAGAGTGGATCCAAGTCATGTGCTGGGTCTCGCGCTTAGCGAGGCTGTCGTGATGCGTAACATCGGCGGCCGGGTTATGCCGGCAACACTGCGGTCCTGGGCTCTGCTAGGCCGGCTTGGTCAGGGGCAGCCCCCGGCCGGCGCCATGGTGATCCTGCACCACACCGACTGCGGGATCCGACGCCTCGCGAACTACCCCGAGCAACTGGCGGAGTATTTCGAGATCCCGGTGGCGGATCTGGACGGCAAGGCCGTCGACGACCCGTATGCAGCCGTCCGGATCGACGTGGACATCGCCCGGCGGACGCTCCCGCCCAGCCTGCTCGTGTCCGGTCTGGTGTACGACGTGAATACCGGGCTGATCGAAGTTGTCGTCCCGGCTACGACGGAGTAGCGCCTTGTGCGAGGAGTCGGCCACTGCGGCCGACATTCGGAAGGCGGCGCCACAGCCCGTCACGGGAAGTGCGGTTGACCCGATCGCGCTGGCGCCGGTGGACGAGGTCGTTATCACGACCCTGGTCGACAACGTCTACGACGCGCTGCTCGCCGGAGATGAGGCAGTCACTAGGGCGCCATTCACGGCCGGTACGGCCCAGGCTCCACAATTCGAATCCGGAGCGACCACGGTCGGGCTGATGGCCGAGCACGGCTTCTCCGCCCTGGTCACCGTGCGCCGGGGTGGCGCTACAACCTCAGTGCTGTTCGATACCGGCCTGTCCCCGGAGGCAATGGTCACGAACGCAGACCGGCTTGGCGTTGACCTGTCCGACGTGCACGCGGTCGTCCTCAGCCACGGCCACTTTGATCATGCCGGCGGCCTGGCCGGCCTGGCCCGCCGCCTCGGCGCCCGGTCTATGCCGATGCTGGTCCATCCCCTGGTCTGGACGCACCGCCGGCTGGTACTGCAGGGCGGCGGGGCCGACGAGATGCCGACGCTGAGCAAGCGCGCCCTGGCCGGTGAGGGCTTCGAGGTGATCGAGCGTCGCCAGCCGTCAGTGCTAGTCGACGGCTCCGTGCTGATCACCGGCGAGATTGACCGGACAACTGGTTTCGAGCACGGCATGCCCCCGTCGCATCAGCGCTGGTCCGGTTCGGACTGGGAACCCGACCCGTTGGTGCTGGATGACCAGGCGCTCGTGGTGCTCGTGCGCGGGAAAGGCCTGGTTGTGGTGACCGGGTGCGGGCACGCTGGCGCCGTCAACATCGTGCGGCACGCCCTGCGGCTAACGGATGTCCCACGGTTGCATGCGCTGCTCGGCGGCCTGCACCTGAACGGCGCGTTCTTCGCCCCGAGCATCGGCCCTACCGTTCAGGCGCTCACCGAGCTGGCGCCCGACCTGGTGGTGCCCGGGCACTGCACCGGCTGGCGGGCTCAGTACGCTCTGGCCGCCGCGCTGCCGGACAGCTGGGTACAAGGCAGCAGTGGCACTCGCTACCGGCTCAGCGCTGCGTGACGCTACGCCGGCTAGCTTTCGACGCGCCCGAACTGCTAATGGCGTCGCCAAGATCGCCCGGTGGATCTGGCTACTGGCTCCCCCCGCGTTTCCGTGTACCCACGCGTCAGGCGAGCACGCTGGTGCTCTACTCCCGCCTCAGGGCCTTCTCTGACGATGGCCGCAGCACTCGAATAGAGGCAAGCGACCAGAGGCCGATCAGAACGAGCCAGATAATGACGCGCAACCAGCCGTGAAGTCCTCTGGCGGGCGGATAAACCGCTGACGTAAGCGGCGAGTACGCGTACCAGCCCGATGGATAGCCGCTTCCTAGGCTAACGAGGTAACCGCCCACCGTCACGAGTGCAAGTCCGAGGGCAATTACCACCACAACCCGTTGAGACTTGCTCAGGCCGTCAATCCACCGCATAAGCCGAAGGCTGCCACATTGACCGCGCCGGCACAGGGCGAAGCCACGAGCGAGGCGCGCAACTTCTGGTCCTGACTACGTTCCTGGACAACGTTATTGCTGGGGCCCGCATCGATCCGATCCTGGCGGCAGCGGGACTTACCCGACGCTGTCCCCATCGCTATCGGCGTGTCGGTCGCGGTATCGCCTTACGGCTCTCGCAGCCGGAGACGACGCGACCCAGAACACGAAAGCCCACTGCGTCACGAAAGCTACCGGGATCGAGATCGCGAACATGGCCGCGATTGCCAGCAGCGACGCGTCGTCATCCCGGGGGCTAGGCTGCGGCGCCCCGGGCCGCAGCAGCTTGCTACCGCGCAGGTGCCGGCTCATCAGCAGGAAGGTCAGCAAGGTGAGGACCTGAATGATCGCATACAGGCTGAACCGAACGCCGAAGCCGCCGCGACCGGACAGCAGCTCGGTAGCGAACGGGATGATCACGATCATCAGCAGCCAGACCATGTTGAGCGTGATGATGCGCGAATCGAGCCGGTACACGTACCTGAAGAGCCGGTGGTGCGACCGCCAGTGGCCGCCGATGACCACGAAGCTGATCAGGAACTCGAGATAGCTGAGGCGGCCGTTCCACAGTCCATTCAGGATCGCGCGATCGGAACTGCCGCCAGGGACCTTGAGCGTGAACGCCAGCAGCGTCATAGCGATGGCCGCGACTGCGTCGGAGAAGAAGATCAGCCGTTCGGCGCTGATGAACTCCACCTCGGCCGCGACGTCACGGGTGTCTGGCTCGCTGTCCTCGATCTGGTCGGTCATGGCTCCACGTCTCGGGTGGCCTGGACCGGCAGCGAGCCCGCGGAGCGCAGCCGGCCGAGGAACTCGGCGGCATCCCGTACCCGGACTAGGGAGGCGCGGGTAACTTCCGGCACGAAGCCGGCGGCGGCCAGTCGGTCCAGCAGCGCAGTCATCGGATCCCAGAAGCCATCAACGTCGACCAGAGCGACCGGCTTGTCGTGTAGCCCGATTTGCTGCCAGGTCAAGATCTCGAATAGCTCGTCCAGGGTTCCGAGGCCGCCGGGCAGCGCGGCGAAGCCGTCAGCGAGGTCGGCCATCAGTGCCTTGCGCTCGTGCATGGTGCCGACGACCTCCATCCGGGTCAGGCCCGGATGCGGGATCTCGGCCGCGAACAAACCACCTGGAATCACGCCGATGACCTCGCCGCCGGCCGCCAGTGCCGCGTTAGCCATCGCGCCCATCATCCCGACGCTCGCGCCGCCGTAGACGATGCCGACGCCTGCCTGCGCCAGGCTGGTACCGAAGGCGGCGGCCGCCGCGGCGTATTCGGGTCGGCTGCCGACGGAACTGCCGAGGAAAACCGCGACGCGCATCCTCAGTCGTCCGCCGCTGACGATCGCCTGGCGAAGTCCCTCAGGGCCCTGAGGAAGTCGATCTCTGTGAACGCCGGCCAGTAGCAGTCACAGAAATGCAGGTAGGCGCCAGTGCTCTGCCAGAGCAGGAAATTTGACATGCGCTGCTCGCCGCTGGTCCTGATGATCAGGTCGGGCTCGGGCTGGCCGTCACCGGCCAGGTGCCTGGCGATGTCGTCCTCCGCAAGCCTGCCCGCGAGTTCAGGCAGGCTGACGCCTGCCGCCGCCTGCTCCAGGAGCAGCATCCGGACAGCCTCGGCGATCTCCTGCCGTCCGCCATAGCCGACGCACAGCGTGACGTGCGCGTCAGTGACGCAGGCGCGGGTGGCCTCCGCAGCCCGCTTCAGCGCGTCGGCGGTGCTGGTCGGCAACATGTCCACCAGCCCGGCGACGTGCACCTGCCATGCAGGGTCGGCAGTCGCGATACCGCCGACTACGATCCGCTCGATGACATCCATGAGCGCGGCCACCTCGGCGTCGTCCCGCCGGGCCAGGTTCTCCGCCGAGCACAGGAACAGCGTGACATGCCGGATGCCCGCCGCCTGACACCAGGCCAGCACGTCCAGGATGTGCTCCGCGCCGTGCCGATGGCCGTCGCTCGGGCTGGCCAGCCCGGCCTGCTTGGCCCAGCGCCGGTTGCCATCCATGATCAGGCCGACGTGCCGCGGCAGCGGCCCGCGGAAGAGTCGGCGGCGCAGCCGCCGCCGGTAAACCCTGACGGCGAGCTTGCGGAGCGGCATGCGGAGCTTGCGGAGCAGCACGTGGCCGAATCTAGCCGGTGCGGGCTCAGTCGGTCCACCCAAGATCGGCTCGCCGAACGGCCGCACCGCGCGGTCCGTCAATAGGCCCGCCGGACCAGCTGTGGCTGGCGGTGCGCTCACTCCCAGCGGGGGAAGTCGCTCGCGGCTACCACGAACGGAAGCGCGGGCGGGGTGCCCGTTCTCATGGCTGCCAGCTGGGCGCATACAACGAGCAGTTCGCCGCCAACCGAGGCGATCGTTGTGGGGCTGTCCCATTTCTCCTCGCTGAGCTCGCCCACGATGACCCCAGACCGCCAGTCTGGAGCCAGCCGGGCGGCGCTCACCAGGAAACGGACGTCCTCGTGGGTCTCGCCACGGTTGGTCACGCCATAGAGCGTGCCCCCGTTGAGCAGCATCCCGTCCGCGTTGAACTCGTATCCATTCAGGTCGACCAGGGACGCGGAGCCATCAGCCGGATCGACCCGCCAGAGCCCCGCACCCTCGCCCTGCGCCGATACCAGCAGCAGCGGCCGGTTCGGGTGGCACACGATGCCGTTCAGGAACGCTTCTTCGGCTGCGCCGGCCGGAGCAAGGTCCACGGCTATCTCCGGTTCGCCCACCTCAGGGCCGGTGGGCAGATGCCAGACGACTGGCCGGTGGCTGTCGGTGACGTAGGCAGCGTCGCCGTGCACCACCACGTCGTTAGGTCGCGCCGTTTCGGCTGGCAGCCGGCGCCGGGCGATCAGGGACCGAGTCGCGATGTCGTGCACGAACAGCTGGCCGCTGGCGAAGTCGCAGGAAACCAGCCGTCCATAGCCGTCCACGTCGAGGCCGCAGATGTTGCCGCGGCCGTCGCCGTCCGCCGGCAGGAACACCTCTACTGCACCGGTCCGGGAGTCGCCGCGGTAGAGGGTCCCGTCGGTCATGCTGCCCACGAAGAAGGTCGTGCCGGGCCCTTCAGTGATGCCTTCTGGAAATACCCTGTCCCCAGGAATCGGAAAAAACCGCACAGGTCGAACATATCAGCGCCGGGAGGACGTCTATTCGCTAGCCGGTCACTGTCACCGAGCCCATCTGGCTAGCTGCCTTGACCACGTGCGGCGAGCCAGCCGACTGCGGCACGCGCACCGACGCGCTGCCCATCTGGGCGCTCGCGGTCACGGCGTAGGACGAGTTGCCTGGCAGGTGCAGCCTCACCGATCCCATCTGGCAGGTGGCCACGACCAGGGCGGGAGGCTGGCTGAACGTCGCATCGATAGTGCTCTGGCCGCTGGTCAGCGTCGCCTGCCGGACTGCCAGGCCGGTCGCGGTGATACTGCCCTGGTCGGCGTGAGCCGTCAGTGTTCCGGTGATCCCGGTCAGCGTGATGTTGCCCTGGCCAGCGTTGGCCGCCAGCTTCCCGGTCAGGCTGGTGACGTCGATGTTGCCCTGGTCCGCGCGTGCAGTCAGGGAGCCGTTGATCTGGTGAACGTCGATGTTGCCCTGGCCTGCGATGGCGGTCATCCCGCCGCTGACCTTGCTCAGGCTGACGTTCCCCTGGTCTGCGGTGGCGGTGCCGCCACCGGCGAGGCCCGCGAGCCGGACGTCCGCCTGACCCGAGTCAGCCACCACATGCTCGCGCGACGGCACCGTCAGCTTGAGCGTCACCCAGCAGTTCTGCTCCTGAGCAGGGCAGCGCGCGGTAACGGTGAGCCTCCCGTCCAACACGTGCGAGCTGATCGTCGGAGGCTTGCCGTGGTAGTTCGGGATAGCCGTCACCGACGCGGTGCTAGTGGCCGCGCCGGTCACGACCACGGTGCCGTCGTCGCTGGTCGCAACGATGCTGCCGATCGCCGCGGCCGGCACCGTCCAGTGCCGGGTGACAGTCAGCGGGCTGCCCGCGGATGGCCCGGCTGGCCCTTCGCTGTTCCCGGCCGGGCGCGGTCCGGTCGGCCGGGAGCCTGGCGTGCCGCCGGAGCCGAGCACGCCGGGCAACGCGACAGCCGCCACGGCAACGATGACCACAGCACAGGCAACGGCGATGGCTGCTGCGGACGGAGCCAGCCATCGCCGGCCGGTGTCCCAGGGTGACGATGACAGCTGCCACGATGACACCCGCCGCCTTGACTGCGGCCGGGATGACTGCCGAGAGCGGGCCGTCCGGTCGGCATCGATGACCGCCAGGAGATCCGCCTGGTGCAGATCGCGGTGCGGCAACTCCCGGCTTGGCGGTGCCGGCGGCAGCAGGCTCGCCAGCTCATCGATCGGGTTCACAGTTCCTCCCTGTCGCTGGCTGCCGGGCCAGACTGTGCTGAGCGCAACTCGTTCGCCAGCCGCTGCCGTGCCCGGTGCAGCCGGGACTTCACAGTGCTGACCGAAACTCCGAGCGACAGCGCGGCAGCCTGCTGATCGAGCCCGGCGTAGACGCACAACTCGATGACCTCGCGCTGCTGCCGGGGGAGCCGGCCGATGGCCGCACGCAACTTCCTGACCTGCTGCGCGTCGTCCAGCCGGCGGGCGACCAGGTCTGCCGGATCGGCGAGGGTTGCCTCCGCTAACGTCTGGCGGCCGACCCGGCTCAGCGCTGCTACGTAGCGCGCACGGGAACGGGTCGCGTTCCGCAGCTGGAGCCTGGCGACGCCAAGGAGCCATGGCAGCGCCGAGTCGCGGTCGAATACCACCTCACCGCGACGGCGCCAGGCCTGCAGGAACACCGCGGCGGTGAGGTCCTCGGCGGCCGACCAGTCGTCAGTGCGCCGGTAAAGGTAGTTATAGACAGCGGTCGCGTGCCGGTCGAACAGCTGCCCGAAGGCGGCGTGCTCCCCGGCTGCCGCGGCCTGCCAGAGCTCTGTATCTCCGTAGCTTGTATTCGCAGCCATGGTCACGTCCTGGTTGTGTCCGGACCGGCCCCGAAGTTGCGCGTTCCCGGGCTGAAATTGCAGAGTTTCGTGCGGCTGCGCGCCAGTGCGCGGCTAGCCCAGGGTCCGGCTGCGGCCGCGGAACTCTGCGACGACGTCGTCGCCGCGGCGGACCGTGACGTCGTAGATGCCGCTCCGGCCGTAGCGGTCGCGCTCGGCCGCGGTCGCCACCAGGACATCGCCCTCGTGTACCGGGGCGATGAAGTTGATGTCCGCGCCGGAAGCTACTGTCACCGCGCCGTCGCTGTTGCACGCGCAGGCGAACGCGGTATCGGCGAGCATGAAGACGTATCCGCCGTGGCCGATCGAGTGCCCGTTGAGCATCTGAAGTGCGACCCGCATCTGCACCACGGCGGTGCCGCGCCCGACATGCAGCAGTTCCATGCCGAGACCGCGCGATGCCTGGTCGGCGGCGAACAACGCTGCGGCCGGGCCGCGCGGGGCCTCTCGGCCCTGCTGGTCGGCGGACGGCAGTCCCAGCATGCGGCTCCTTTGGTCCGGCTAGCGCACGGCAATTGAGTGTTTCCCTGGCGGTTATCGTAATTCCGGCAACGGCGTCCGTGGGCGCTAGTGTGCTGATCATGCTCAGTTACCGTCAGCCAGGCACCGTCATTACCGAGCGCACCTTCGCAGTTCCGCTTGACCATGACAAGCCCGACGGCGGGCAGATCGAGATCTTCGGCCGCGAGGTTGTCGCGGCCGACAACCCGGCGGCACCCGGTGGGTCGGCCGGGCTGCCCTGGCTGCTGTTCTTGCAGGGCGGACCCGGCTTCGGCGCACCGCGGCCGGTCGGCAGGGACACTTGGCTGGATCGCGCGCTGCGGGATTTCCGCGTGCTGCTGCTCGACCAGCGCGGAACCGGCCGATCGACCCCGGCCACCCGGCAGACCCTGGCGCACCTCGCGAATGCCAGGGCCCAGGCCGATTACCTGGCACATTTCCGGGCCGACTCCATCGTCAAGGACGCTGAACTGATCCGGCCGCAGGTGACCGGCGGCGGTCCGTGGGCCGTGCTCGGCCAGAGCTTCGGCGGCTTCTGCACGGTCAGCTACTTGTCGATCGCGCCGGGCGGCATCAGCGAAGCCTTGCTCACTGGCGGGCTGCCGGGCTTGTCTGCCACCGCGGACGAGGTGTACCGGCTTACGTACCAGCAAGTCGCAGCTAACTGCCGGGAGCACTACGAGCGGTACCCGCAGGACGTCGAGGCCGCCCGCCGGGTCGCGAGGGCACTGGACCGGGCGGAGCGGAGCGGAGACCCGGTGCGGCTGCCCGGTGCCGGCCCGCTGACGGTGGAACGGTTCCAGACGCTCGGTCAGCTACTCGGCTCGAGCACTGGCTCGCACACGCTGCATTACCTGCTGGAAGACCCGTTTGCGGGCCAGGAACTGAGCGATGACTTCCTGCACCGGGCCGCGCAGTTGCTGTCCTTTGCGTCAGGGCCGCTCTACGCGACGGTGCACGAGGCGTGTTACGCCCAGGGAGCGGCGACCCGGTGGGCGGCACAGCGGGTGCGGGCCGAATTCGGTGATTTCGCGCCCGCAGCCGCGATCGACGGGGATGAGCCGCTACTGTTCACCGGCGAGATGATCTACCCATGGGCGTTCCGGCTCGACCCGGCGCTAGAGCCGCTGGCCGAGGCGGCCGAGTTGCTGGCTGAGCGGGACGACTGGCCGGCCCTCTACGACGCCGGACAGCTGGGACGCACGGAGGTGCCCGCGGCCGCCGCGGTGTATTTCAACGACATGTACGTGCCCCGGGAGCTTTCGCTGCAGACCGCAGCCGCCATCCGGGGCCTGCGGCCGTGGGTCACTAGCGAGTACGAGCATGACGGGCTGCGGGTCAGCGACGGTGCCGTGCTGGACCGGCTGATCAACCTCGCCCGTGGCGGCGCGTAACGACGACACGCGGCTGCCAGTGACTCCTCCGGTACGCACTGCAGCTACGCTGAGCCGATGCCGACCATTACCCAGACGTGCCTGTGCCTGATCAGGCGCCGCACGCCGACTGGCCCTGAGGTGCTGCTCGGGCTGAAGAAGTCCGGTTTCGGGGCGGGCAAGTGGGTAGGCCTCGGCGGGCACATCGAGGAGGGCGAGAAGGCAGAGGCCGCCGCCGTGCGCGAGGTGCAGGAAGAATCAGGCCTCATAGTGCCCCCCGACTCGGTTCAGCACATGGCGAGCATCGAGTTCCGGTTTCCGGCCCGGCCGTCCTGGGATCAGACCGCCGAGGTCTTCGTCACGTCGGTGTACCAGGGCGAGCCCGAGGAGTCCGACGAGGTCGCGCCGAAGTGGTTCGGCGAGCATGAGCTGCCCCTGGCCCAGATGTGGGACGACGCAAAATACTGGCTGCCGCTGGTGCTGGCGGGCGAGCACGTCGACGTGCTGATCACGTTCGCGGCGGACTGTGCCACCGTCGCGTACACCGAGCCTGACTTGATGGTCCATCGCGCTAGTCAGCCATGATCACGAAGACAACCGTATCGCCGGCGACACATTCTTTACGCGCCGCCCTCGTCGGCGATCATGGTCTGGGTCTTACGCGCAGCCGGCCGGCCGGCGTTGTCTCCGCCATGCGCAGGCGACGGTAGTGCGAGTTGCGCACCAGTAGCAGCGCGCAGGCGAACACGCTGGCAACCAGGGACGCCATGAGCACGGCGATCTTGGCAATGTTCGCCGCAGCCGAGTACGGGCCGAACGCCAGGTCGCTGATCAGCAGCGAAACGGTGAAGCCGATGCCGCACAGGACTGCGACGGCGAGGATGTCGGCCCAGTCCAGCCCCGGGCTGAGGTGCGCCCTGGTGAACCGGGCCGTCAGGTAGGCCGTCCCGAAGACACCGACTGATTTCCCGATGACCAGTCCGGCCAGCACGCCGATGCCGAGCCGGCTAGTCACAGCTGTCCGAAGAGAACTGCCGGAGATGACGACGCCGGCCGACAGCAGAGCGAAGGCGGGCGCGGCCAGTCCGGCGGATACCGGCCGGATCAGATGTTCGATGCGCTCTGCTGGCGATTCGTCGGTGCCGTTGCCGGTGACCGGGATCAGCAGTCCCAGCGCGACGCCGGCCACGGTCGCATGCACCGCGGCAGCGTGCACGAGTGCCCAGATCACGACCGCCAGCGGCACGGTGAGCCACCACGCGGTCAGCCGGCGCCGCTGCAGCAGCCAGAACACCGCGAGCAGGACAGCGGAGCCCGCCAGGGGCAGCACCCTGACGCTGCCGGTATACACGACGGCGATCACGATGATTGCTCCGATGTCCTCGACCACGACCAGCGTGAGCAGGAACGCCCGCAGCGCCGCAGGCAGAAATCGTCCGGTGACCGCGAGGACAGCGAGAGCCAGGGCCAGGTCGCTGCTCGAGGGTATGGCCCAGCCGCCAGCGGCCGGATGGCCGAGATTGATACCCAGGTAGATGAGTGCAGGCAGGACCATGCCGCCGATCGCGGCCGCGACTGGCACTACGGCGGCCGCCGGCCGGCGCATCTCGCCCGCGACCAGCTCGCGCTTGAGCTCAAGGCCGGCCACGAAGAAGAAGATGGCGAGCAGGCCGTCGGCCGCCCACGATTCCAGGCTCATGTGCAGCAACAGGGCGGCCGGGCCGAGGGCGATGTGCTGCAGGTGCACGTACCAGTCATGCGCGCCGGTGTTAGCCAGGATCAGGGCGGCGACGATGGCAGCGATCAGCAGGCCGCCACCGACTGTCTCGGCTCGCAGGGCGTCCGCCAGCAGGCGCAATTCGCGTACGCCGGGCCGCTGGAAGATCTCTGCGTCGCCGTTGCCGGCCGGCCGCCTGAAGCGCACGCGCCCTCCCCGCTTTGCCGCCGCGGCAGGAGTCGCTGCCGGTCAAGGTCTCCCCCGGTAATGCCCGTTCCCGGCACTTTTCATGGCCGGCGATCTTCGAGGCGTTACTGGTATGAGATAAGTACCGGCTCAGGCTGATGGTTGAGGGTCGCCCGCGGGCCGAGCATCCGGGTGTCCTTGTCGTAGAAGTCCTTCCACCCGAAGAAAACTCCAATCGGCGCGCCCCCGACCACGGCCGCCCAGGTCTGCTGCTTGC
Source organism: Streptosporangiaceae bacterium (assembly GCA_035570295.1). Taxonomy (GTDB): domain Bacteria; phylum Actinomycetota; class Actinomycetes; order Streptosporangiales; family Streptosporangiaceae; genus JAJYUU01. Next base: position 14,785 of record DATMMA010000358.1, on the reverse strand, counting down.
TGGCCGGGGCGCCCTGGCCGTCCATGTTGATCACCAGGGCCAGGTCACTGTTCTGGGTGTCAAGCTTCTGGATGTCCTGGATCATGGTCAGCCGGAATTCGTGCAGCTCCAGCAGCTTCTGCGGCAAGCGGTACCGAGCAGTCAGCCGGGCTAGCCAGTTCACCACGCTGTTCACCTCGCCGATGCTCACGCTGCCGATCTGCCGCAGCGGGCGCTGCCGGGGGCCGAGCTTCCATTCCGGGTCCAGGGCGAGGCCGACGTCGGGCAGTTTCAGCAGCGACTGGTAGCTCTCGGCCTGGGTCAGGAAGTTTGCCCGGCCCGGCTGCAAGTCCAGTGTTACGTACATGCCCGCGTTGACCGCGGCGAGGACCCACGGACGGAGCGCGGCGACGCTCGTCTCGTAGGAGTATGTTCCGCTCGGGCCGGCTGATCCCAGGGCGATCGTCGCGATGATCTCGAAAGCCGGGATCACCGGGACGTTGCTGAGCGCCGAGTACTGCGCTGCCACCGCCTTGGCCCGTGCGATGGTTGCGGCCAGGCCCTGGTGGCCGAGTGCGCCGAGGGCGCGAATGCCGGGGCTCCCGTACAGGGCCACGATCCTGCGCATGGGGAACATGACCTGGCCGCCTCCGGGTAGCTGCACGCCGGTCTCCGCGACCGCCACTCTGGACGCAAGAAGACCTGCTGGCCCGAATCCGGCGCCTACTCCGATGACCCGCGCTGGCCGGGTGGCGGCGAGTTCCCTGATCGCCGCCGGATCAGTCCGCGGGTCGAAGCCGGGCAGGGAGATGATCCTGGCCCCGGCCACTGCGGCTGTCGTCGCCGCGGCGGTGGCCAGAGCCGCGCCGACTGCGGAGTGGCTGGCGTTCAGCAGCACGGCCACTTGTCGCCGTGGCGCGGCGGCCGCCACCGATGGCAGTGCACTTGCGCTGGTCACGAGCTTGACGCCGGGCAGGCCGGCCGTCAGGGCCTGCCCGGCGACGCCGATCGCGAGCAGCGCCCGCGGGTCAAGCGCCTTGATCGCCGACCGGATCGCGCTCGCCTGAGCTGCTTCGTTGCCGTTGCTGGACATGAGCAGCAGCGGAGCGTGCGCCCGTCTCGCTACAGCCGATGCCGTGTTCACGTCGGCGGCGCTGGTTGCGTTGGCCACCACGGCGGACGCCGTCGACGACAGCAACAGGTGCGTGAGCCCGGAGCTGACGGCCGCGGGCGATCCGGACAGTACCGTGGCCGGCGACGCTGGCTGGCGGGTCGTGACGGTCACGCCGGCCGGGCCGGTCGACCCGGTGATCGCGACCGTCACAGCGATGGCGGCGACTGCCAGCGTCACGGCAATCAAGCCGGCAACGCGCGGCATCCCGGCGCGGCCTGCCCTGGTATCGAGCGCGTGAGCTCCGTGCTGCAAGGTCGCGGTCCAATCGTCTTGAGGACGAGTCCGCCAGCCGGATGGGGCGGGCACGTCGCATGGCAACGCACCGCGATGATGCCAGAGGAGAATTGGCTGCAATCCGTGTCCGACTTATTGCGCTGAGTAATTGAGATCGCGCGTGTCGAGAGCATTTAGCAGCACTCGTTCCGCCCCCGGTTGCCGGGCTACTACCTGCCCGGCGCGCCAGGCAGGGTAGGTAGTTGTGATCAAGCAACCTTTCCGAGGTAGGCTGGACAAACGTGGGCGTGATTTCGAGGCGGCAGCCAGAACCGGAACTGCGGACATCTGACGGACAACAATCCGACAGGTACAAGTGGATCGCCCTCTCCAATACGACGCTAAGCATCACGATGGCGACGATCGACGGCTCCATCGTGATCATCGCGATGCCTGCGATCTTCCGCGGCATCCACCTCAGCCCGCTGGCGCCCGGCAACATCACCTACGTGCTGTGGATGATCATGGGCTACCTGCTCGTGCAGGCGGTGCTCGTGGTAACGCTGGGCCGGCTCGGCGACATGTTCGGCCGGGTCAAGATCTACAACCTCGGGTTCGTCGTCTTCACGCTGGCCTCGATCGCCCTGTCGCTGGACCCGTTCACCGGCGGGCACGCGGCGCTGTGGCTGATCCTCTGGCGAGTCGTGCAGGCCTTCGGCGGAGCCATGCTGATGGCCAATTCGGCGGCGATCCTGACCGACGCGTTCCCGGCGAGGCAGCGCGGCATGGCGCTTGGCATCAACCAGATCGCCGGGATCTCCGGCCAGTTCATCGGCCTGCTGCTCGGCGGTCTGCTGGCCGCCTGGGACTGGCGCGCGGTGTTCTGGGTCAATGTGCCCATCGGCGTATGGGGCACCATCTGGGCATACCGGAGCCTGCGGGAGATCGCCACCACCACCAGGAAGGCCAGGATCGACTGGGCAGGGAACGTCCTGTTTGCTGTCGGTGCCACCAGCCTGCTCGCGGCGATCACCTATGGCATCCAGCCCTACGGCGGCCACACCACCGGCTGGACCAGTCCCCTGGTCCTGACGGGCCTGATCGGCGGCGCGGCTGTGCTGATTATCTTCGGCATCGTCGAGACCAAGATCACCGATCCGATGTTCCAGATGAGCCTGTTCAAGATCCGCGCGTTCGCGGCTGGCAACGCGGCCAGCCTGATGAGCTCGATGGCGCGCGGCGGCCTGCAGTTCATGCTGGTGATCTGGCTGGCAGGCATCTGGCTGCCGCTGCACGGCTACGACTACACCGTCACCCCGCTGTGGGCGGGCATTTACATGCTGCCGCTGACTGCCGGGTTCCTGATTGCCGGGCCGATCTCGGGCTACTTGTCCGACCGCTTCGGCGCCCGTCCGTTCGCGACCGCCGGGCTGCTCGTCGCGGCGTGCGGATTCACCGGGCTGATGCTGCTGCCGATCAACTTCCCGTACCCGGTCTTCGCCTCGATCATTTTCGTGAACGGCCTCGGCTCCGGCCTGTTCGCGTCGCCGAACACCTCATCGATCATGAGCAGCGTCCCTGCTGAGCACCGCGGGGCTGCCTCCGGCATGCGGTCCGTCTTCATGAACTCTGGCATGTCACTGTCTATCGGGTTTTTCTTCTCGCTGATGATCGCCGGGCTGGCCGCGACCTTGTCGAAGACCCTCAGCGCTGGCTTGCGGGCGCAAGGCGTGGCCGCTAGCGCGGCCGCGCACGTCGCCAGCCTCCCGCCGGTCAGCACCCTGTTCTCGGCACTGCTTGGCTACAACCCGATCAGGAGCATGCTCGCGCCGACCGGGGCTCTGGCCAGGCTGCCTGCACGCAACGCGGCGATCCTCACCGGTAAGCAGTTCTTCCCGAACCTCATATCGGGCCCGTTCCATCACGGCCTGGTCATCGTGTTCAGCGCCGCGATCGCTATGTCGGTGCTCGGAGCGCTCATCTCGTTCATGCGCGGCAAGCAGTTCTACTACGCCGACCCTGCCGCGCCGCCGGTCGAGGATGCGGTCAGGCCAGCGCCAGCCGGGCAGCCGTCACCGATCGCCGACTGACCGTCGCGGGTAGCCGGATCCCGGCCGGGTGTAATGCCGGGTTCATTCTGTCCGGGGTCGGTGCCGTGGTCTGACATCGTAGTTGTTTGGTGACTTCCGCCGGTGTATTTGTCCGTTATGTGGTCACCAAATAACTACGATGTCGAATTCCCCAGCTACGGCAGTGCATCAGTGTCCCGGTAGTGGGTGTCCGGGTACTATCGATCTGTGCCGCGATATGAGTACCGCTGCCGCGCTTGCGGCGACACCTTTGAGCAGTCCCGCCCGATGAGCGAGTCGTCAGCCCCGGCCACCTGCCCGGCCGGCCATGACGACACGGTCAAGCTGCTGTCCACGGTCGCCGTGGGCGGCCGGGCCGGAGAGTCCGCCGCGCCACGGGCCGGCGGAGGCGGTGGTGGCTGCTGCGGCGGAGCGTGCGGCTGCGGCTGAGCCCGCCGCCCGGCATGCCCGGTGCCTGGCACCCATGGGTGCCTGGGAGGCAAAGTACTAGCGCGCTCGGTGCCCGTCACTCAGCAGAGTTAGCCGGAGAACCGCTCGATCTGCCGCATCTTGTTCGTCGCGTCCAGCGCCGCGACCTTGTAGGACTCCGCGAGCGTCGGATAGTTGAATACGGCATCCACGAGGTAGTCGACAGTGCCGCCGCAACCCATGACAGCCTGGCCGATATGCACCAGCTCGGTGGCGCCGGTCCCGAAGACGTGCACGCCGAGCAGGGTTCGGTCCGCTGGCGACACCAGGAGCTTCAGCACGCCGTAGGAGTCACCGATGATCTGGCCTCGGGCTAGCTCGCGGTACCTGGACACGCCGACTTCAAACGGGATGCAGTCGCGGGTGAGCTGATCCTCGGTCTGCCCGATGAAGCTGATCTCCGGAAGGCTGTAGATCCCGATGGGCTGAAGCTGGCTCACCTGGTGCTGTGCCTCACCGCAGGCATGGTGTGCCGCCTGGCGGCCCTGTTCCATCGAGGTGGCCGCCAGCGCCGGGAAGCCGATGACGTCACCGACCGCATAGACCGACGGAACAGCGGTGCGGAAGAACTCATCAACAGCGATCCGGCCGCGCGCGTCCGCCGACAGCCCGGCAGCAGGCAGGTCGAGGTCGTCGGTCATGCCCTGACGGCCGGCCGAGTACATGACCGTGTCCGCTGGGATGCGCTTCCCGCTGGCCAGCGCCGCGATCGCTACGTCCGGGTGCCGCTCGACGGCAGATACCGTCTCGCCGAACCGGAAGGTCACCGCCAGGTCGCGAAGATGGTACTTGAGCGCCTCGACGACCTCGAGGTCGCAGAACTCCAGCATCCGGTCGCGCTGCTCGACGACGGTCACCTTGGTTCCGAGGGCCGCGAACATCGAGGCGTACTCGATGCCGATCACCCCCGCGCCGGCCACGACCATCGATCGGGGTACCCGGTCGAGCTGCAGGATGCCGTCGGAGTCGATGATCGTCCGCTCGTCGAACGCCACGGTGGTCGGCCGGGCAGGCTTGGTGCCGGTCGCGATGATGATCTTCTCGGCGCTGTACTCACGGCTGCGGCCGCTGCCGTTTGCCACCTCCACCGTCGTCGCGCTGGTGAAACGCGCCGTCCCGGTCAGGACTGTCACGCGGTTGCGGGTCAGCTGGCTGCGCACGACGTCGTTCTCCCGGCTGACCACGTGCTTAGTCCGGGCAGTCAGGTCTCCGATGGTGATTTCATCTTTGACCCGGTAGCTCTGGCCGTACATCTCGCGCTGGTCAAGCCCGGTCAGGTAGAGCACTGCTTCGCGCAAAGTCTTCGACGGAATCGTGCCGGTGTTCAGGCACACGCCGCCGAGCATGTCGGGCCGTTCGACTATCGCGACCCGGCGGTCGAGCTTGGCGGCGGCGATCGCTGCCTTCTGCCCGCCCGGCCCTGAGCCGATGACCAGCACATCGAAGTCGTACACATCGTCCAGTGTGCCGAGATGCGGCGACATTCGCCAGGCCGGCGAGCCTTCGGTGCCGGCGCAGCCGCGGGCGGAGGTGCGGCCAGCTTGACTGCGGCGGCTGGTCGTGCCGATGCTCTAAGGCGAAGGGCAGGTGCACCATGTTCGAGCGCTTTACCGACAGGGCGCGCCGGGCCGTCGTGCTGGCCCAGGACGAGGCCAGGGAACTAGGCCACAGCTATATCGGCACTGAGCACTTGCTGCTCGGGATGCTGCGCGACGGCAGCGGCGTCGCCGCGAGCGCGCTGACCTCGCTCGGGATCACCCTGGAGGCGGCCAGGGAGGCGGTGGCTGCGACGGCCGGGCGTGGCGGCGGCCAGGCCGGGCACATCCCGTTCACCCCGCCCGCCAAGCGGTCGCTCGAGCTGGCGCTGCGGGAGGCCTTGCAGCTTGGCTGCGACTACATCGGCACTGAGCACATCTTGCTGGGGGTGATCTACAACGACACCAGCGTCGCCGCCCGCACCCTGGCCGGGCTCGGCGCGCAGCCCGGTGCGGTACGGCAGCGGGTGATCGAGATGGTGCCCCGGCGCTCTGCGAGCAGGCTCGGGACACGGGCGGGAACGGAGCTGCGCCTCGGCCCTGACAGTGAGACCGCGCGGCGGCTCGACGCGCTCGCCGTGCGGCTTGCTGCTGTCGAACGCTGGACTGGCATGAAGCCGGACACGACCGAACTCGATCAGGTCATCGGCGGACTGCGCAGGGACAAGGAAGCCGCGATTGACGCCAAGGACTTCAAGCGGGCCGAGGAACTCAGCGACGCCGAGACCGAGCTGCTGATCGACCGGGACGCCACGGCGCGGGAGTGGACAGAGCGGTCGCCGCTAGCCGCAGAGGTAGCCGAGTTGCGCGCGGAAGTAGCCCGCCTCAGGACGGTGCTGCGCGAGCACGGCATCGATCCCGGCGCGGCCTGACGCCGGCGCAAGCTCTCCGGATGCTCGTTCGGCGGGCCGAGCATGCTGAAGCCAGTCATCGCCAGTATCACCCCGGCCAGGAACAGCGCCGCAGCAGCTCGCTATAGCCAGCTGGCCCGCACGCTGGTCAGGTCGTCGGCCGCGGGGGCGGCGCCGAGCTGTCCGGCCTTGACCTGATCCAGCATGTTGCTGACCGCACGCTGGACATCTGGCACTGTGCCGCGCAGCTTGTCGGCATCTGCCGCGAGAGTTTCGTCAATCTCAATTCCAGCCTGCTCAAGCAGACCCTCGAGATCGGACAGCATAGAGCCGAGCCACCCTACCGGGTCGCTCGACAGCGCGCGATCGAAGACCCGCTTGCGAGGCTCCCAGTCGCGCATGGACGGATGATGGTGTGCCCGGTTCAGGCTGCCCGGCGTGCCGTCGACGCTCTCCAGCAGGTCTGCCCGCCACACGGGCTCGGCGATCCGGATCGGACGAGACGCGTAAATCGAGCCGGTAATGTCGCCGGGCTCCAGCATCCGGACCTCAAGCCGGACACCATGCTCGGCGCCCTCCTGGCCCTTCGCCGGTGCCGGGTCGATGAAATAGATATCGCCCACCACGACGCCGATCCGGTCGAACCCGAATAGCTGCAGCATTTCCGTCCGTCCTATCTGGCCGGGCAGTCCCGCCCGGCGCGCCACACACCGCCAGCATCATCATCACCCGGGCCATACCTGGCAGGCCAGTGCCGGCCGACGTGATCTCAGCCGGGACCGACGACCCGGTCATGGCAGGGCCTTGAGCCCTGGTGGCATGGCAAGGCATCGCGGTGTCCTTCGAAGGAGGGGCCGCGTCGTGATCGGGAAGCTAGGCCGTGAGGTCTTCTACCGAGGATCCGGCCGGTCCACGTTCCAGTGCCGCACGACCGACGCGATCCAGTGCCTGTCCCCCTCTTGCTCCCGCGTGTAACCGCGCAGCATCATCCGGCTGATCACGCGCTGGCCGCCGTCGTTGTCGCCGTAGAGCAGGTCGATGCCCAGGACGACCTCATCGTCATCGGCCTTGACAGCAGTAACGGCCTCGTCGTACTGCGGGTCGCCGCTGTCCCGGAAGGCGCCCTGCCAGAACCCGATGTCGCCTGGGGCGATCAGGAGGTCGCGGCCCTGGTGGCGGAAGGTCTCCAGCTCGGGCCGCGGCGGGTTGATCTCAACTCCGGTCAGGAAGCGCCACCCGTGCAGCACCGCGATGCCCGGGCCCGCATTGCGGAGCGAAATGCCCAGGTACACCACGCCGTTCTCGAAGTCGGCGCCACCGCGGCCGCCTTCCAGCAGCATGTAGCGGCCTTCCTGGAAGAAGATCTTCTGCCTTGTGTCGTCCATGCGGGAGGCCACGAGGAGCGGCCGCATGTTAACCAGCAGTGCCTGCTCGGCGACCCGCGCTGCGCGGTTCGCCGACCGTACGGAGGCGAACGTGGCGACGGCTAGCACTAGCGTGCCAGCACCGGTCGCCAGCGATGACGCGTCAGTCCAGCTCACCGCAGCTACGCTACCGCACGCACCTCTAGGCCTGACTTTCCGGCGAAAGTGCAGAACTAGTCCGCCCGGTGGAGGCTGGCTAGAATAGTTAACGGAACATTAACGCCAGATGTCTAATTGGGCACTACTCTCTCATGATTCCGGTTGGCACATAGGCCCAGAGGTTGACGGCAAGTGGGGGAAGCATGCGCGAGTTCGTGCTCGACGGCGAAGCGCCCCGCGACCCGGATCTGCTTGCTGTCGTGGCCGGTGCTGTCAGCCCGGATCTGGCCTGGGCAGACGGCGGCCGGACCCGGGCTAGCCGCCGAAGCTGGCTCGACACATTCGACTGGCGGTTGTACCGGGCTGGGCTGACGCTCGAGCAGGCGGCCTGCCGCGGCCGGACCGAGCTATTGCTGACCGGCCGGGACGGCGACCTGCTGGCCAGCGAAACGCTTGCTGCCGGCCACGAGCCACGCTGGCCTAGCTTGGTCAGCGCGCTGCCCGCCGGTCCGTTGCGCGAACTGGTCGAGCCGGTGGCCGGCGTCCGGGCGCTGTGCCCCGTCGTCCGGGCTGGCAGCAAGGTGACGCAGCTGCGGGCGCTGAACGACGACGCGAAGACTGTGGCCAGGCTGGATATCGACCGCATGTCACTAACGTTCCCGGCGCGCGCGGACGCGCCAGCCAGGCTGACGCTGACCCCGGTGCGCGGTTACGGCGCAGTCACCGACCGCATCGGCGAGGCCATCCTCAGAGTGCCGCGCATCAGCGCGGCGCGCGGGTCGGCGCTTGAGACGGCTCTGGCCGCGGCCGGCCTGCGGGCGGGTGACCTGCCAGGCAAGGCCACCTCGGTACAACTCAGTCCGTCGATGCCTGCCGCCGCGGCTCTCGCGACGATCCTGACGGCGCAACTGGACGCTCTCGAGGCGAACGTGCCCGGCACCATCAGGGATATCGACACCGAGTTCTTGCACGATCTGCGCATAGCGGTGCGCCGGACCCGGTCGGCGATCAAGCTTTGCGGTCGCGCGCTTCCAGCCGGGCTTGCCAGCGACTTCAGGGCCGAGTTCCGCTGGCTGGGCGATCTCACAACGCCCACCAGGGATCTGGACGTCTACCTGCTGGGCTATGCCCGCATGACGGCCGGGCTGGTCGCAGCGTCACCGGCCGACCTGTGCCCGTTCCACGACTATCTGATGCGGTCGCGTGCCGCGCAGTACCGCCGGCTGGCGGCCGGCCTTCGGTCGGCCCGGTTTGCTCAGCTGACCACAAGCTGGCGCGCGGCGCTCGAGGACGTCCGGCCGGCGCGAAAGCGCCCGGCCGTGGCGCAGCTGGCAGCGGCCAGGATCAGCGCGGCCCAGCGCAAGGCGGTGCAGACGGGCCAGCTGATCAGCGCGGCTTCGCCGCCCGAGAGCCTGCACGAGCTGCGCAAGCGCTGCAAGGTGTTGCGCTACCTGGTCGAGATGTTCGGATCGCTGCACGATCCCGCGCAGCGCTGGCAGGCAGTCAGGGAGCTCAAGGCGTTGCAGGATTGCCTCGGTGCATTCCAGGATGCCGAGGTGCAGCGGGCCGAGATCCGGGCCTTTGCCGGCCAGCTGCTCGCTGATCGCAGCGTCCCCGCTGAGACGCTGCTGGCGATGGGAGAGATCGCGGCCGGCCTGGCTGTCGCGCAGCGCGAGGCCCGGCGCGAGTTCGACGGCAGGTTCGCCGACTTTGCCAGCGCGGCCAGCCAGGCCAGGCTGGCCGCGCTGACCCGGACGGACGGGCTGACCCGGACGGCGGGCGCATGAAGATCTTCGCCACGTACAACATCAAGGGCGGGGTGGGCAAGACGGCCACCGCCGTCAACCTCGGCTACCTCGCCGCCAGGGACGGGCACCGGGTGCTGCTCTGGGACCTGGATCCGCAAGGTGCGGCGAGCTACTTGTTCCGCATCAAACCGCGCGTCAAGGGTGGCGGCAGGGCGCTGATAAAGGGCACGAAGTCAATCGACTCCGCGATCAAAGGCACCGATTTCGACGGGCTTGACCTGTTGCCGGCCGACTTCACCTACCGCAACCTCGACCTGCTGCTCGACGCAGCCAAGCGGCCAGCCCGGCGGCTGGCCGCACTGCTCGCACCGCTCAAGGACGAGTACGACGCGGTCTTCCTCGACTGCCCGCCCAGCATCTCACTGCTGTCCGAGAGCGTGCTGCACGCTGCTGACCTGCTGCTGGTGCCGCTGATCCCGACGACGCTGTCGGTCCGCACGCTCGATCAGCTCACCGAGTTCATCGGCGGCTTCAACGGGCACCGGCCGGATGTTCTGGCGTTCTTCTCGATGATCGACCGGCGCAAGCGGCTGCACACGCAGATCGCCACGGAGCTGCCGGCGCAGCGCCCGGACTTCGCCGCGACAATGATCCCAGCGCTGTCGGTGATCGAGCAGATGTCAGTGCGGCGCGCGCCCGTCACCGCGTTCTCGCCGCGCAGCGAGGCTGCCCGGCAGTACGGGCACTTGTGGCAGGAGGCTCGCGAGCGCGCGGGCCTTACGGGATGAGAACGATTTTCCCGAGTATGCCGCCGCGCTCGAGCGTGCGGTAAGCCTCGGCCACCTCGGCCAGCCGGAAGCTGCCCGCTATCGGCACCTCGAGCTGATCCGCGGCAATCAGCCCGGCGAGATCCGCGAGCACGGCGGCGCTCGCCCCGGCGGCACTGCCCTGGGCCTGCACGCCCAGCTCCGCCACGGCAGCGAAGTTGACGATGGTGTCGATGCGCGCGGGCGCGACGCCCAGGTCCAGTGCGATCCGCACGTAGTCATTCCCCACGGTGTCGACGAAGGCATCGACGTGATCAGTGGTTTGCCTGATCCGGTCTGCTACCCCGTCGCCGTACTCGACGGGGATGACGCCACAGCGCTCCAGCCAGTCACTGTGCGCCCGGCTCGCAATCCCGATCACGGTGGCTCCGGCGAGCCGCGCCAGCTGGACCGCGATCGAGCCGACGCCGCCGGTCGCTCCCGCCACCACGACAGTGTCGCCGGCGGCTAGGCTGACCGCCCGGATGGCCGCGTAGGCAGTGGCACCAGCCACGAACAATGCGCCGGCGACTTCCCACGGGACCTCGGCGGGCTTCGGGGTCAGGTTGCCCGCCTCCACGAGGACATACTGCGCGTGGCTGGCCCGGTTATCGGTATAGCCGATGACTTCCTGATCGCCGGCAAACCCGACCACGCCGCGTCCCATCGCCGCGACCGTGCCCGCCAGATCGCTGCCTTGCCCGGACGGGAACGTCGCGGGGAACCGGTCGTGCAGCAGTCCGGCGCGGATCTTCGCCTCACCCGGATTGATTCCCGCCGCTTTGACCTCCACCAGCACCTGGCCGGGTCCCGGCTCCAGGGCGGGTACCTCGATAATCTTGAGTACGTCGAGCTCGCCGTACTCGTCGAACCGCACAGCTTTCATGCCGGCTCCGATGATCGATGAGGACTCTCAGTGGGCTAGCGCTCAGTATCTCCATCAGTAACAAGATCACTGTGAGAGGGACTAGGGTTACGGACCAGATGCACGTAGTAGGCATGGTGCTGCACCCCAAGCGCGACTCGGCCGAGGCGGTGGCCGCCGTGCTCGGGTGGGCCGCGCGCCGGGGCATCCAGGTACTGGGCATCGAGACTGAGATCGCCCGGCTCAACTGCGCGGCCGTCAGCGTTCCTGAGGCCGAACTCGGGCAGCGCTCCGACCTTCTGGTCAGCCTTGGCGGCGATGGCACCATGCTGCGCGCCATGCGGCTGTCCGACGGGCACGGGGCACCGGTGCTCGGGGTGAACCTGGGCAAGCTGGGCTTCCTTGCCGAGGTCGATGTGCCGGGCCTGTCCGCTGCGCTGTCCGCGGTCGACGAGATGGAGTACACGATCGAGCCGCGGCTTGCCGTGGACGCGGTACTGGGCGACCAGCGCATGACTGCTTTCAATGACATCGCCGTGGTTCGTTTCCCTGGTCACGCGACAGCGAAGTTGTCCGTGCTGGCCGGCGGGCAGCCGTTCGTCAGTTACGCGGCCGACGCTGTAGTCGTCGCCACTCCGGCAGGCTCGACCGCCTACAGCTTCTCGGCCGGCGGCCCGATTGTGAGCCCGTCGGTCGAGGCCCTGGTGGTCACGCCTGCCGCACCGCATTCGGCCTACAACCGCGGCCTCGTGCTCTCGATAGACGACAGCCTCGCCCTGGAGGTACTGCCGGCCAGCGGGGACCTCGCCATAGAGGTGGACGGCCAGCTCGCCGCCCGGGCCCGCCATGGCGATCTGATCGAACTGCACCCGCGGCCGGGAGCGGCGTCCGTGGTCCGGTTCGGCCGCACAACCTTCTATCAGCGAGCCCGGCGCAAGCTGCGGCTCACCGACTCGGCGGAAATCCTTCCGATCGACTAGCGGTCTCCGGTACGCGCCGCCATGACATGCCAGGGCGGCTGGCTATCGCATGGCCGGCGCCGGTAGAGAATGGACGTTATGTCAGACCGCGACGACGGCAACTTGCCTGCGGTTCGCCGGCTTGGCGGGCCCGATGCGGTCGAGATGCTGGCTGATCCGGACCGGCCTAGGGCGTGGACACTCCTCGTCGGCAGTACGCCGCAGTCCTATGTCGACCTGGATGATCCGCTGTACCTCGATTTCGAGTACGTGCGGCGCCTTGGCCACCTGCTCGACCTTGCCGGGCCGGCCGGCCGGCCGCTGCGGGTACTTCACCTGGGTGGCGGCGCGCTGAGCCTGGCCCGGTACGTCGCGGCCACCCGGCCCGGATCCAGCCAGCTCGCCGTCGACTCCGATGCAGAGATGATGGAACTGGTCCGGGAACGGCTGCCGCTACGCCAACCGAGCCGCCGCGCCGGCAGCCGTGCCGGGCGGATCAGGATCCGCATCGGAGACGCCCGCGCAGTGCTGGAGGGACTGCCTGCCGCGTCTTTCGACGTCGTGATCGCCGACATCTTCGCGGGCGCACGCACGCCGGCGCACCTGACATCCACCGAGTTCGCCGCGGCTGCCCGCCGTGCGCTGACGCCTGCCGGAATGTTCGCCATCAACATCGGCGATGGCCCGCCACTGGCTCATACCAGGTCCAGGACCGCGTCGGTGCGTGCCATCTTCGACTGCGCCTGCCTGATCGCGGACGCGGCAGTGCTGCGCGGCCGCCGGTTCGGCAACATTGTGCTCGCGGCTTCGGACCGGGCGCTGGCAACCCCGGACCTGGTGAGGCGCGTGGCGGCCGACCCGTTCCCTGGCCGGGTGCTGGACGGCGACGACCTGGACAGGTTCGTCGCCGGGGCCAGGCCGATCACGGACGGCCGGGCGGAGCTGTCCCCGGCGCCGCCGCCCGAGGTGTTCGCCCCGTCCTAACGGGCCGGGCGCCTGCGAACGCCGAGACCGCCGCTCGCCCACGGGGCGCTCAGGGCCGGGCAGCCACGGACGCCGAGTCAGCCACACGAAACAGCTGACTCGGGCCCGCGCCTCCCCGCCGCACTGGTCGACTCGAGCCTGACGCCAGCCGAGGCGCATTACCGGAGGCGCGTACCGTCGCTGAGCGCGTTACCCGAGGCCCTGCAGGAAGCTGATCATCTCCGCACTGACTTCGGCAGGACGCTCCTGCTGAGTCCAGTGCCCGCAGCCCGGCAGGATCACCGACCTGGTCAGCCTCGGCAGTACCGCGCCGATGTCGTCGGGGCTGATGAAGGTCAGCACGGGATCCTTGGCGCCGGCCAGGAACAGGGCCGGCACTCCGATCGGCGCGTGCTGCCAGGCCCCGGTCAGCTCCCAGTTGCGATCCAGGTTGCGGTACCAGTTCAGCGGGCCGGTGAAGCCGGCCGCCGCGTACTGCGTTACGTAGGCGTCGATGTCCTGCTGGCTAAGCCAGGCGGGAAGCTCGGCGGGGTCGACGGCCGTGTCCAGGAAGCCGCCGCCGGCCGGGATCGGGCGCATCCCAGGCCCGTCGCCGGAGATGCTGTAGAGGATCTTGCGGAAGCTCACTGCCGGATCCCGGCTGAGCTCGGCGTCGGCAATGCCGGGTTGCTGGAAGTACACCATGTAGAAGCTCTCGCCCACCAGGCTGCGGAGCGTCGCGATGGGCGGCGCGCTGCCGCGAGGCCGATAGGCAACGCTCAGCCCGATGACGCCGCGGATCCGGTCCGGGCGGAACAGCGCGGTGTGCCAGGCGACCGGCGCGCCCCAGTCATGTCCGGCGACGACGGCCTGATCCGCGCCGAGCGCGTCCATCAGCGCGATCACGTCGCCGGTCAGATGCAAGATCGTATACTCCCCGATGCCAGCCTCTGCGCCGGATCCGGGCGGCTGGCCAGTGCCGCAGTAGCCGCGCTGATCGGGCGCCACCGCGTGGTAGCCGGCTGCGGCGAGCGCGGTCAGCTGATGGCGCCATGAGTACCAGCTCTCCGGGAAACCGTGCAGCAGCAGGACCAGCGGGCCCTGGCCGGCCTCCGCGATGTGCATGCGCAGAGCGCCGGCCTGTATATAGCGGTGCGTAATTGACTGGCCTGCGGCGGCGGCGTCTGTCATGGCCGGAGGATAGCCCCGCAGACCGGTAACCTGCGATAGAACGGCGCCATACCTAGTGTTTCTGGCCGATTGAGTACGCAAGTAGCCTCGCTTCGGAGCATCCTGTAGGACAGGAAACGGTATGGAACAAGAAAAACTGCAGGACCGCACCGCTGCAGGTCTCGAACCTGCGGCCGGCGGGGTGCCATCGCCCAGAGGGGGGCCAGTGAGTCGCCGGCTGCTTCGGCTTGAGATCCCGGTCTTCCCGGATCGGCTGATGTTCCGGGTCCGTGACCCGATCGCTGACATCGACGCTCCCGGCGGCCTGGTGCCGCCTGTCGACTCGCTGATTAGCACCGGCCGCGATCAGCTCATCGTCTCCTGCGCGCAAGAACACCTGGGCGTCCAGCTCACCGTCGAGGAGTGGGACGACGCGCCGCC